>CAITUY010000026.1 GCA_903895695.1 uncultured bacterium | reverse complement strand
TGCAATCCCATTACGGCGCGGCGGGGACGCCGTCGCCCTGCCGAAAAGCCGTGCCAAAGCCTCGCTATGCATCTGCCAGGGTCTGCCTTCCGCGCGGTCCGCATTGAGATGCATGACCGTAATTTTGCCTCACGCCTCCAGCACGCGTAGCGCGATGTCCAACTTGCCCAGCGGCGCGCTCACCTGGAAACCTGCGACGCGGCTTGCGATCGCGGCACAAATCTCGCGCGCGATCACAATACCTGTGTCGATGCCGTCCTCCTTGGTGCGGCAGTGCGACATGCGCTCCATGATCCAGTCGGGGACGGTGACACCCGGCACTTCGTTGCGCATAAATTCGGCATTCTTGAAGCTGACGAGCGGCCACACGCCCGCCACCACCGGCACCCGGCGCGGCAGCGTTTCCACCCGGTCAAGAAAACGAAACAGGGAATCCGGGTCGAAAACCGGCTGGGTGATCGCAAATTCCGCGCCAGCCTCAAGCTTCGCCGCGTACCGCTGGAACTCGAGGTCGGGCGACACGGCGACGGGATTGGCCCCCACGCCCAGGAACAGCGCCGTGGGCGGATCGACCAGGTTGCCGCCAATGTCGCGGCCGTGATTGAGGTTCGCAGCCACCTGCGTCAGGCCGATCGCGTCGACGTCGAACACGCCCGTCACGTCCGGGTAATCGCCCAGTTTCGGCGGGTCGCCGGTGATGATGAGAATGTTCCGTACGCCGGCGACCTGCGCGCCCAGCAAGTCGGATTGCATGCCGATCAGGTTGCGGTCCCGGCAGCAGTAGTGAAGCACGGCCTCGATGCCGGCCTGCTGCTGCACGGCCAGGGCCGCCACCATCGGGGACACCCGCGCGCTGGCGCGCGGCCCATCCGGGATATTGATGGCGTCAATGCCGCGGGCGCGGCACTGCTTCGCCTTGTCCACCAGGGCGGTCACGTCGCAAGCCTTGGGCGGCAGGAGCTCGATCGACGTCACCCGGGCGCCGGACAGCAGGCGTTCGGCGAAGCGCGATTTCTGCGGCGGCGGCGTGACCTTTACGCTGACCTTGTCGGGCTGGTACACCTCGATCCGAACGTGTTGCTTCACGCCGCTGAGCGCCTTGATCGCCCGCGCCGCGACCCGGATGTGCTCCGGCGTCGTCCCGCAGCACCCGCCCACGCCGCGCACGCCCAACTCGATCAGCTTCTTGGCGTACTCGGTGAAATACTCGGGGCTCGACAGGTACATCGTGCGGCCGTCGACATCGCGGGGCATGCCGGCGTTCGGCAGGCAAACCAGCGGCTTGGCCAGCAGCGGCAGGATCTGCTCGGCCGCGTCGTACACCTGGGCCGGCCCCACGCCGCAGTTGAGCCCGACCCAGTCGACATTGGGGTCGGCATTCAGGGCCGCGGCATACGCCCGCGCCGGGGCGCCCAACGCCGTCTCCTCGCCCGACCGCACCGAAAAACACGCCAGCACGGGGAGCCCGCTGGCCCGCGCCACCCGGGCCGCCAGTTGGAGTTCCTGCAGGAAGACGAAGGTCTCGAGCTGGATCAGGTCCACGCCGGCCGTGGCCAGCGCGCTGATCTGCTCCTCAAAGGCCTCCCGCAGATCGTCCGCCTTGTCGTCGCTCCACATCTGGCTGGACGATAGACACGGGCCGACCGACCCGGCCACGTAAACGCCGTCGCCGGCTTCCTTCCGCGCCAGCCCGACGGCCGCCGCGTTGATGGCTTTCGCCTTGTCGGCCAGCCCGTGTCCCCGCAGCTTGATGCGATTGGCCCCGTACGTGTTCGTCTCGATCACGTCGGCCCCGGCCTGCACATACTCGCGGTGGATCTCGCGAATCAGGTCCGGCCGCGTCAGGTTCAGTTCGTCATAGCAGGTATTGATGAACACGCCCTTGCCATAGATGACCGTGCCCATCGCGCCGTCAAAGACGAGCGGCGCGCTCTTGATGCGTTCCAGTAGGTTCTGCATAGGTCCCTCACTCCAAGGCGTCGAACTGTTCCTTACCCGCATAGCATAGCGGACAGACCCAGCCTTCGGGAAGCCCCTCGAACGGTGTTCCCGGCGGCACTCCGTTCAGTGGATCGCCGATCGCGGGGTCGTAGATGTAGGCGCAGTTGGCGCAAATATAGCGGGCGCTGGGGTCATTCATCGGTCCCTCACACGGCGAAGTACTTGGCTTGCGGGTGGTGCACGACGATGGCCGACGTGCTCTGTTCCGGCACCATCTCCATCGACTCCGTAAGCGTAACACCGATGGCATCCGGCCGCAGCATCGCAAAGAGCGGCACGTGGGCCTCCAGGTCGGGACAGGCCGGATAGCCGAACCCGTAGCGCGAGCCGCGGTACGTCTGGGTCACATAACCGGCGAGAGTCGAGGGTTCCTGCGTGGCAATTCCCAGTTCGCGCCGCATGACCTGATGCCAGTATTCCGCCAGCGCGTCGGTGACCTCCACGCTGAACCCGTGCAGCATGACGTAGTCGTGATACCGATTGGCCTCATACAATTCGTGGGTCCGGCGGCCGATGGCCTCGCCGATCGTGGCGACATAGAAGCCGGCGATGTCCCCGCCCTCCGCCTCGGTCTTGAAGAAGTCGGCTATGCACAGGAATGGCGGCTCGGACTGACGCGGGAACGGGAACGCGTGCGTCCGGCCGCCGTCCCGCACCTTCAGGGTATCGCCGTCGCTGTGGCACGGGAAGTAACCGTAGGCCACCTTTGGCCGGATCAGTCCATCTTCGACGCCGGCACGAACGAACGACTCGAACAGCGGCCTCACGCGGCCGGCGATCAACGCGTCATACTCGGCAACGGTCATCTTCGCGCGCCGGTATCCCCACCGGCCGCGGAACAACGCCTGCTCGTTGATGAGGCGCAAGACAGCGTGCAGGTCGATGTCGACGGCGTGCCGCGCGCCCATGAAGGGCGGCACCGGGACCCGGATGTCGCGGCTGATCTCGACATTCTTGGGCCCGGGCTTGAGGCTTGGCGCCGTCGCGGCGGGTTCATAGACCGTGGAGCGCAGGCGCCCTTCCTCGAATTCGCGCGCCGCCTTGAGGCCCGCAAAGGCATCCGAACAATAGACAACCGGACCGCCATACGCAGGCACGCAGGACTCGGCTACGTACTTCCGCGTCAGCGCGGCGCCGCCTAACAGGATGGGACAGGTCAGCCCAGCCGCCTTGTATTGCGGCAGGCTCTCCTTCATCACGATAGCGGACTTCACGAGCAGCCCGCTCAGCCCGATCAAGTCGGCCCCGATCTCATGCGCTTTCGCGATGATTGTCTCGGCCGACACCTTGATGCCCAGGTTGTGGACCGTGTAGCCGTTGTTGGAAAGAATGATGTCGACCAGGTTCTTGCCGATGTCGTGGACGTCGCCCTGCACGGTGGCCAGCACAACCTTGGCCGAGTGCCGCGTGTCGGCCTTGTCGAGCAGCGGCTCCAAGTGGGACACGGCCTGCTTCATCACCTCGGCCGATTGGAGCACGAACGGCAGCAAGATTTCACCGCGCCCGAACAGCTCGCCGACATGCCGCATGGCGGGCACGAGGATGTGGTTGATGATCGCGAGCGGCGCCATTCGGCTGAGGACGATCGACAACTGATCCTCCAGCCCATCCTTGCGGCCATCCACGACCATTTCGGAGAGAACCTCTTCGGCGGCGCGGGACTCCTTGGACGGCTTCCCGGAGGCCTCCTCCTTGCCGGCATCACGGAAATGCTCGATGAAGCGCAAGAGCGGGTCTTTGCCGGTGTCGACACCGCGCCGGTAAAGCAGGTCCAGGCAAACATCACGGTCCACCGCTGCAATCTTTGCCAGCGGCAGGACTTTGCCGGCATCGACGATGGCGGCATCCAATCCCGCCTCCACCGCCTCGTGCAGGAAGACCGAGTTGAGGATCCGGCGCGAAGCGGGCGCGAGGCCGAAGGAAATATTGCTCACGCCAAGAACCGTTCCTACGCCCGGCAGGGCGTGCTTGATGCCGCGGATGGCGTCGAGCGTCTGGACCGCCGCGTCGCGCAGCGTGACATCACCCGAGCCGACCGTGAACGTCAAGGCATCGAACAACAAATCAGACGGCCTCAAGCCGAACTCGCCCACGGCGATGTCGTGGATGCGACGGGCCGTGGCAACCTTGTCCGCGGCCGTCATGGCCATGCCCTTTTCGTTGATGGTCAGGGCTACCACGGCCGCACCGTGGGCTTTGAGTAAACCGCAGACGCGTCGCAGGGTCACACCGCCATCTTCGAGATTGATCGAGTTGACCAGGCAACGGCCGGGGTACCGTTTCAGGCACGCTTCGACCGTCTCGGGCGTGGTCGAATCGATCATCAGCGGAATCTTGATCGATTGCGCGAACAGCCGCACCAGTTCGAGCATGTCGCGGGTCTCGTCGCGGCCGGCGTAGGCGGCGCACAAGTCCAATACGTGGGCGCCGCTGGCTTCCTGCTCCAGCCCGATCTGCAGGCACCCCTGATAGTCGTCGGCCAGCAGCCGTTCGCGAAACTTCTTCGAGCCATTGGCGTTGGTCTTCTCACCGATCAGCAGGGGCGCGATCTCCTGCCGCAGGTCCACGGCCTGGTACAAGCTGCTCACGGCAGGCACGGGCGCGGGCTGCCGCCGCAGCGGCTTGACGCCGCGCAGTTCCGCGACCAGGCGCCGCGTGTGCGCCGGAGTGGTGCCACAACAGCCGCCTACGATGCTGACGCCGTACTCCTCGACGAACGCCCGCATCTGGCGCGCATAGTCGTCGGGGCTCAGGGGATAGACGGTCTTCCCGTCCACCACTTCGGGCAGGCCCTGGTTCGGAATGCACGAAATGCGGCCGGTCCACGTGTGGCTCAGGTGGCGGATGTGCGAGGTCATGTCGGCCGGGCCCGTCGCGCAGTTCAGGCCGAAGGAGAACAGTGGAAACGGCGCAAGTGTTGTGGCGGCCGCGGCGATGTCGGTTCCTACGAGCATAGTTCCTGTGCGCTCGACGGTCACCGAGACCATCACCGGTACCGGACGGCCGGCGTGTGTCATGGTCTCGAAGCAGGCGGCCAGGGCCGTCTTGACCTGCAGGAGATCCTGGCAGGTCTCAACAATCAGCAGGTCCACGCCCGCGTCGAGCAGCACACGAATCTGCCCGGCATAGGCGGTGAACAGGTTGTCACGACCGATGTGGCCCAGCGAGACCAGTTTGGTGGTCGGCCCCAGAGAACCGGCGACAAAGACGCCGGGGCGGCCTTGGGCGGCGCGCCGGGCATTGGTGACGGCGGCGGCGTTGATGCGGGCAACCTCGGCCTCCAGGCCGTATTCGGCCAGTACGACGCGGGTCGCGCCGAACGTGTTGGTTTCGAGAATCTGGGCGCCAGCCTCGACAAACGATCGGTGCAGTTCGACGATGGCCTCCGGAGCGGTGACATTCAGCCATTCGTTACAGCCGTCCTTGCCCTGCCAGACCGCGGCTGGAATGTCCATGGTTTGCAGGTTCGTCCCGCACGCCCCGTCGACGATCAGCAGCTCATGGTCTTCGAGTCTCATAGCCTTCTCATCCTATCAAACACCTCGCGTTCCAGACGGAACAATGTTCAAGGGCAGAAGCGCGGAACGACCTTGCGCCCGGGCCGGCTCAAGCGCCATTACTCCCGATTGCGCTCGGGAACCACAGACTTTATAGTTCCCACAGTCAGTTGAACCAAACTCACCCAGGAGGCAGCCATGGCGTTCACCCTGCAACTCGGAGCAAAGGCGCCGGCGTTCACGTTGCCGGCAACGGATGGTCGCACTTACAGCCTTTCGGACTTCAAGCAGGCCAAGGTGCTGGTGATCTTCTTTACCTGCAATCATTGCCCCTTTGTTGTGGGGTCCGACGAGATCACCCGCCAGACGGTGGACCGGTTCGCCCCTCAAGGGGTCCGGTTTGTCGGCATCAACGCGAACAGCCGCAATACCTATGCCGAGGATTCCTTCGAGCACATGGTCGCACGGATGAAGCAGTACAAGTTCCCCTGGGTTTACCTGCATGACGAGAGCCAGGCCGTGGCCAAGGCCTATGGCGCGTTGCGCACGCCGCACTTCTATGTGTTCGATGCCGAGCGCCGCCTGGTCTATACGGGGCGTGGCGTCGACACTCCGCGCGAGGCCGCGAAGAGCAAGGTCAATGATCTGGCCAACGCCCTGGAAGACCATCTGGCTGGCCGGCCTCTGCGCGTTCCCCTGACCAACCCGATCGGCTGCAACGTGAAGTGGGACGGCCAAGACGCCCACTGGATGCCGCCGGACGCGTGCGACCTGGTCTGACGTTACAGCCAGCCCTTTTCGTGCCAGTACTGGTACTCGAAAGGCCAGTGATCCTTGCGGAACGCGATGATGTGGCCGAATCGCTGCAACTGCTCGTCGATAGCGTGGACCTGGTCCGGCCACAGCTTCTTCTCCGCGATGGCCGCGACCAGAGCGGCACCCAAGGCCCGCGCCGCGGCGAAATTGGCGTCACCCAACGGGACCCGGGCGTCGACGTTGCCCGCGAACTGCGCGCCCACCGTCACGGCATAGCGCTTGAGGAAAGCCGTCGTCGCCTCGCCGCCCCCGCCGCCGCTGGTCGTGACGGCCGCAAAGTACTTTCCGGTCATGCGCAGGCAATGAACGAAATGGCTGGTGCGGTCGAGCAGCGTCTTCATCTGGGCCGTGACCTGGTCGAGATAGACCGGGGACGCCAGCACGATCCCATCCGCTTCCAGCATCCGCTCCAGGATTCCGCCGCCATCGTCATTGTGCAGCGCGCAGTGCGGGCCGCGGTGGCATGCCTCGCACGCCCGGCAGAACCCGATTTGCGCCTTGCCCAGGTCGACGAACTCGACCTCGGCTCCCTTTCCCTTGGCCTCCGCCAGCAACGCCTCGACCAAAACATGCGTCTGGCTCTTGCTACCCCGCGGGCTCCCGCCGATTGCTAATATCTTCATGCGTCATCCTACCTCGATTTCAGGTCCGGCATCACAACAAAAGAGAGCGGCACCGGCGAACTTTCTTTCGCCCGGTGCCGCTCCGTTGCTCCGGGGAGAGGTCGGCGTCCTACGCGCTCCAAGTCAGCGGGGTTTGCCGTTACGTTCGGCCGCAAGCCGGCCTTGGCTACGCTGTTCCTGGGTCTCTCCCCACGGCGCTATTCTACTGCTGCCGGGCTGTGTCGTCTACAGGTCACGTTATGATTTTTCGTTCGCCGCGTTGTCCGGGCACGCCGTTACTGGGTCTGCACTTGAACACGATAGAACCGAACCGCCATCGAATTGGTGTCGACTAGCGACATCTGCCCTGCAACCCCTTGAGTCGGCGATTGGCCCGGCAGGTTCATCCACGCGCCGTCAACCAGATTGGTCGAGTACTGCAGGCAGTAGTAACGCCCCGTGGAGGCTATCGCGAAGTAAACCCTCCGATTCGTTGAGCTGCCAGAGACGGCCGTGGCCTTGAATGTTGAGGCTGGATTGGTAGGGTTCAGATCCGCGGCGTAGGCGTAATAGTTGTCCTGGCCCGTCGCGTTGGTCGCCGTGCCCGTGCCGAGGGGGTTGTTCACCCCGAAGTACCGCACCTGCCACGCGTCGGGCACGCCGTCGCCGGCATAGAGACCGAAATCGTCAGGACTACTATCCAGCACCGTCACCCATAGGCTGGCGGACGCGCCGAGGTAGAAACCTGTAATGACGCCGTTGGTTGTGGCATAAACGTTGGTTGCCGTAACCACGCCATCCGTGCTGATCGCCCCAAACGGATATGTCGCCGCTCCCCAACCGACGTTCGGGCCGCCGAGAACACTCACGGTCCCATCATCCAACGTGGCAATGCCGCTGAGCTGACCGGTGGTTCCTTCCGGGATCAGCGGCGGTGCCACCGAAACGACCAGCGACTTCGCCATGGCTGGCATCGGCCCTCCCGACACGAGGCTGACCTGCCCGGTGGTTGTCAATCCGCCGACAACGCCGATCGAGCAACTCAACGAGTAGTTGCTGCTGGCCATGAAGCCGCCGCCACTGAAAGAACCGCTGACCGACGTGCCCGCCAGCGCCGTCGTCGCGACTACCGCGACGAGGCACGCGGCCGGCGTCCAAAGGTTCGACCGCAGCCAGCCAGTTTCGCCACGCGTGGCATTCATGGCGCTTTCCTGGCAACCTTCCGATCGCGGATCGTCGGCTGGTTCTCGTAGCCCACCCGCACGCCCTGCACGAGGTAATCAAACTGCCCGCTCCGGCCCTGCGCCTCGCACACGGTTACCTGCGCGACTGATGCCGATGTCACGTACAATTCCAGCCACGCCCCCCGCGGGGTCAATTGCACGGTCAATCCATTCGTGCTTGTGACCAGCCCGAAAGTCTCCGGCAACGCGATCACCGCCTTGCCGTTGTCCAACTTAGCCGAGCCGCGCACGTAGGTGCCGGCTTCCGGCCCTTCGAGGCACGTGAAGACGATTTCCTTTGTCGGATCCGTGGGATGAGGCTGGACGAAGTTCTTGGTGCCCGACACATACAACTGATGGGCATAGACACTCTCGCTCGCGGTGATGTCAGTAGCCTGGAAGTTACCTACACTGAGACCGCCTGGGCCATAGGTGAGGCCCGCCACATTCAACGTGTTGCCTTCAATACTCCCGTGTCCCACGATGTTGCCGGCGACGGTGAGATCGGCGTTGACGTCAAGACCGCCTTCCGCATGCATTTGGCCGTCCGCACTAATGTCCCCCTGGGCTTCGACACTCCCCTTAACCTGAAGATTGTAGGCGGCCAGCGCGCCCTGCCCCGGGGCGACTAGAAACTGATTGGTCCCATTGGCCGAAAACACAAGCAGGTTGGACATCACACCCAGGTCGGGGTCCGAGTAGTTCGCGACACCCACACGCCACAATACCGAGGTGTCACCCCCCTGTTGCACGAGCAGATTCGTGGCGAACAACTTCGCCCCCGTGATCGTCTGGGGACTTGCCAGATCCACATATCCGCCGACCAGGCTGGCGGCGACCATGGCGTAGCCGACAGCGGCGATCCGCTGGTCGGTGGACATTTGCTGGATGGTATTCGTCGCGGCACCGAACCACACCCGCAACCGGACATCACTATTGGTAAACACGGTGAACGGAATGGCCGTCATGCCCGCGACGTTCGTGTCGCCCAGCATGACGCTGAACATGCCGTTAGTGACCGGCAACTGCACCGGGCTCGCGGGCGGCAGGCGGCCATCATTGCTCCAGTACCCGCTGGTGCCCGTTCCATTCACCAACTCGAAAAGAAACGATCCCAAGCCTGTCATGTTGGTGCCGGAGACGGCGACCTTCCCCTGAAAGTTGATGATCCCGGGAACCTGGGCCAGCACGATGCCGCGACTCAAGACACACGCCCACAGGATCACGACCGCGAATGCGACTCGAAGCGGACAGCTCTTCATGACTCACCTCCCTAAGATCACGTATGACGATTACATCGTTTCGCAGTCGCGCGCAAGAACGAGATGCGCGGCAATTTACGCTCACTTCGGCTACAAGATACGGCCTACGCGCGGACGACCTGGCGCCCCTCCGGCATGACCGAGCCGCGCGCTGTCGGCAACCAGATCTTCGCGCAAGTCCCCTGGCCGGGCCGGCTTGTGATGTCAAAACGGCCGCCGAAGTCCACCGCCCGCTCGCCAATACTGAACAGGCCGAACGACAAGGCGCGATGTGCCTTCGTGACATCGAACCCGCACCCTTGGTCCGACACCTCGATCGGCACCCCGGTCTTTCCCGCCCGGCGCATCAGGACCCGCGCCCGGTTGACGCCCGCATGCTTGACGACATTCATCAGCAGTTCACTGATCGCCTGATAGGCGAACAACCGCATGTCGTGGTCGTCGACTTGGACGTTCCTGTCGCCCTTGATCTCGATGGTCATCCCAAACCGTTCGCGCATTTGCCCTGCCAGCCAATCCAACGCGGGTTGCAGCCCGAACTCGTACAATGCCGGCGGACGGAAACGGGTGGTGAGATCGCGCATGGTTTGGATGGCCTCGGTCAGTTGTGTCAGCAACAGCCGGGCCTCCTTGTCGTCGAGCAGCCCCCTCTTGTCGGCCACAACGCCCTGGACGATGTACAGCATACCCGCCATGCGCTGCTGAATATCCTCGTGAAGGATTTCCGCGATGCGGCGCCGTTCCTTGTGCTCGACCTGCGTCAACTGCGCGGCCAGCGCCCGCAAGCGGGCGGTCCTCTCCCGGACTCTGTCTTCCAGCTCCTCGTGGGACTTCCGCAAGGCCGCCTCGGCCCGCTTGCTTTCGGTAATGTCCAACAGCACGCCGGTCCAGATGACATCCCCGTTCGGCATGCACCGGGGTACCGACATAAAACGCACCCATTGCGTCGGCCCCGGATGCCGGACGCGTCCTTCCCATTCGAAGGGCTGCATCGTCTCCAGAGCAACGACGTTTCTGCGAGTAAAATCCTGACGGTCGTCCGGGTGAAGGCATTTGACAACGGTCGTGGCGTCGGCCTCGAACTGCTGCCGGGTGGCGCCCAGGAATTGGCAAAAACGGTCGCTCACCATCTCAAGATTGTAGTTGGACTCGACTTTGTCGACCCACTCCCGCTGCCCCCAGGGCTTTTGGCGCCGGATGTGGAGTCGGTACACGCCGGCAGGCAGCGATTTCACCAGGTCCATGTAAAGATTGTGCTCGTCGGCAAGCGCCGCCTCCGCCTTCTTGCGCTCGGTGATATCGTTGGCCAGACCGATGACTTTCACCACCCGGCCCCGCTCATCGCGGACGGGCGTCATGCTGACTTCATACGTCAAGTCGTTCACCGGCACCTCGCCGAGAACGGCCTTGCCTCCCAGGGCCATCCGGACCATCCGCGTGACTTGCGGAAAGTCCCGGTAAACCTCGAGACTCGAACGGCCGACCACCTGACCGGGTTTGTGCCCCAGTTTCGCAAGCCCCTTGCCTTCCGACAGCGTGAAGACGCCTTTCTTATCAAGCACAAACGACACCACCGGAGCATTCAGCACCAGTACACGGAAACGCTCCTCGCTATCTCGCAGGGCGCTCTCCATCTGCCGCCGGGCGGTGACGTCCCTGAAGAAGGCTGCCACCATCCGCCGGTTGCCGTGCACGATGCGGCTGGCGCTCACGTCAACCCGGAAGCGGGTCCGATCCGGCCGCACAAGTTCGACTTCGTCCGGCCCGCCGCCGGAACGGGCTTGCCGCTTGAACACCTTGCGCACAGCCTGGGCCTGGTCGCGGGGATGGAGGGTCAGGTAATGCCGCCCGCAGAGTGTGCGGCGGCTCCGCCCCACCATGCGCTCAGCCGCGGGATTTACACCCATGATTATCCCGGTCCGGGCGTCCACCACCACGATGGCGTCAGACGCCTGCTCGAACAGAATGCCCAGGTCGGGCAATTCCACAGCCCTGCCGGGCGCCGCCTTGCGTCGTAGGTTCTTGCGCTTCACAACCCCTGCCCCGCCATCTGGGAGTCTTCCAAATGTCACGATTCTAACGCGTGCTGATTCGAAATCAACACAACGCTGCCACATTCCCGGAACTGGCAGTCCGTCCGAAAGAGCCTCTACCGGCGGAGGACCGCCGGCTCCAAGACTTGTGTGGCGCGATTCGGATACCGCCTCTACCGGCGGAGGACCGCCGGCTCCAGGGCGCCGCTGGCTCGTATTGGAGCCGGCCGTCCCCGGCCGGTAGACCCTGAGAGTGCCCATCGGACCTAAGTCCGCCGCGCGCTAGGCGCTGTTAAATAGGCATTGGCGAAGATTCATTAGCATAGTACTGTGCACACAGGCCGATTGTGTCTGGTTGTACGATCGCGCAGGCGAAGCTTCAACGGCCACGGGGAGCGGGCCGGGGCCTCGTTAGGCGCGGGAGGGTCGGTTGTTTCTAAAGGCCATGTTTTAACCATGAAGACAGCTACGGCCATCTATGCACTGATCGCGGGTCTCGCCCTCGGGCTCGGCCCGGTCTCGAGATCGCAGGCGGCCACCGGCACCCCTTGGCCGCGCGCGATCATCTACTACGATGATTCAAGCGGTTCCGACAAACCGAACCAGCGAATCGTGAACATGTTGCACGAACTGCTCGGGCATTTTGCGGTCCAGGCCGACGTTTTTCTGGTCACCGGCTACACAGCCGGACACCTCAACGCCTACGATGCCGTGTTCTACGTCGGATACCACTCAGCAACCCTACCCTCCGCGTTCAAATCAGACCTGGCACAGACGGCCAAACCGGTGGTCTGGCTTCAGTACAACATCGCCGCCTTCCTCAGCGTGTCCACGAACCGCGGGATGAGTTATGTCCAGCAGATCACAAGCGGGTACGATCGCGTGCTTTACAAGGGGCAGGAGTTATTTGCTACGCTCAATTCGAACAATCCTTTCCATTCGATTTCCGTCACCTCGCCCGCCGTGGTGCGGGCGTATGCGTCTTCGCACTCCAACCCAGCCCTCACCCACCTGCCCTACGCGATTCAGTCATCGAATTTCTGGTATTTCGCCGACGACCCGTTCCTGAACGAGACGGAGGGCGCCGACTCGCTCGTGCTCGCCGATTTGCTCCACGAAATCCTGAGGGCCGCGACACCGAACGTTCCGCAGCGCGCCATTGTGCGCATCGAGGATGTAAGCCCCGACGCATCCCATATTGTTGACGCCAAGCCTGTGTGTGCCGCCATCCAGCAGCTTGGGGTTACCCCGACATGCGCGATCATCCCAAGGTATGTCAAACCAACAGCCTCCCTCGATGTGGTCATGAGCACGAACCGGGCTTTCCTCACCGGGCTGAAGAGTATTGCGCGCTCAAACGCCACCTTCATCACGCACGGGTACACGCACCAGTGGACAAACGAAGAGTCCGGCATCGGCTATGAGTTCTGGGACGATGTGCATGGAGGGCTCATGCCCGGCGACAGTTGGGCATGGGCAACGGGGCGGGTCGAGAGAGCGCGCACCACGATGGCCGATGGAGGGGTTCTGCCGCGAATCTGGGAAACGCCGCACTACGCAGCCTCGCTTGTGGATACTTGCGTCTTCGGAGGGCTTTACGCGTCATCCTTCGAGCGGCTGAACTATTTCGCCCCGTTCGTGACCGGTCTAAGCCATTCGCAGATCGAGGCGGCATCCGCAACCAACACGTCCGAGGACGCCCTGGTACTGCCCTATGCGGTTGATGGGATTTACGGCAATACCGTCATCCCGGAAAATGCCGATTACGTCGACACGGCCAGTTCCGATCCAAACGGCTTGATAATGAACGTCTCGAACAAAGTCGTGTATGCCCAGAAATTCATGGTGGTTCGTGATGCGGTGGTCGCCTTCTATTACCACGCGTACCTGCTATTTCCGATGGCGACCAATATCGTGCGTCAGTTTCAGGGGCTCGGGCTCGTCTTTACCACCCCCGAGCAACTGGCGGATGAACTGCCCGTGCCGTGCATGACCAACGCGTCGTACGCCCTGGGGTCGCCCTGGCTTGTCGGCAGCGGCGCTATCACGGCCGACACCGTTGAGATCGGCGTCACCAACGGGCATGAATTCGCGGACCTTACCAACTGCTCCGTGTCCAATCGCGTCTTGATCCTCGGCTCAGGCGCGAACTCGGCTTCGAACACCCTGGTGATACGTTCGAATGCGACGTGGCGGACACAGCGCTCCCTGTGGGTGGGAAGAGGCACGGGATGCAACACCCTTGTGGTGAGCAACGCAACGTTAAGCGCACGCGAGATGCTGACGGGAATCGGCTCGAACGCGCCGGCCAACGACGTCCGGGTCTACGGCGCGGGCACGCGGTGGACGACGGACTACGGTGTCCGCATCGGCCAGGCGTCCGGCTTCAATACGCTTGAGATCGACTCCGGCGCGCGCTGTTCCTCGCAATTCACCGAGATCGGAGTCGAGTCCGGGGCACGTTCCAACCGCGCGGTTCTGGCCGGTGGAAGCATCTGGTCGAACTCGGAATGGCTGGCCGTCGGCCGTTCCGGCGCGTCCAACTCGCTCGCAGTGCAAACCGGCGCAACTCTCTGCTCATCCCACGGTTTCATGGGCCTCAACGCCAAGGCGGACGGCAATGCCGCCTCGGTCACGGGCGCCGGCGCCCGCTGGAACGTGTCGCGGGGCCTGGTTGTCGGGAGCGACAGCAGCACGAACTCGCTGTGCGTATCGAGTGGCGGCGCGATCTCGTGCGCCAGCCTCACGCTGGGCGATTTCGATCGCGCCAGTTATAACCGGGTCATCGTCAGCGACGGCGTCATCGCGATTGCGGGCGACCTCACTGTGGGCGGCGACGGTAACACCAACGTGCTGGACGTGGAACAAGGCGGATGCGCGCAAAGCTCCAACGCGTTCATCGGGCGCTATGCCGGCTCGGGCAATTCCGTCATGATCAACGGTACTCGCGCCGTCTGGACCAACGCAGGCTGCATCCGCCTGACTGGCACCGGCAGCGGCTGCTCCATCACGGTTACGAACGGGGGCACGGTTCACACCCACCAGCTCACCGGGTCCGGCCTGATCACGGTCGGGCCTCAAAGCGTGTTCCTGTACGACGATTCAACCGGCTGGTCGGGCACCGTGCATACGGCGCCGGGCGGGTTCTTTGCGCGCGATACCCACCTCGCCGGCACGCACGGCACGCCCGAGTGGTGGCTGCTGGCATGCGGTCTGACCAACGGGACATTGGATGCCCGCGAGACACAGGACTCGGACCTGGACGGTGCCGCAAACTGGCAGGAGTACGTGGCGGGAACGGATCCGAAGCGCAGCGCGTCCGTGCTGCAATTCCTTCCGCCGCAAACGCCGAGTCCGATGGGAGGATTCGTGCTGCGATGGCCGAGCACGCCGAACAGGACTTACTCCGTCTTGCGGACCTTCGACCTTCGCAATCCGCTCCTGCCCGTGCAGACGAACTGCCTGGCTACACCAGCCGTGAATTCATGGACCGACCAGACGACGTCAGCAAACGGCTTTTACGGCATCCGCGTGGATCCAGCGCCCTGAGCGGAGCGCTCCGTCGCACAGGTCTATGCTGACGCCGTGCACGCCTCTGCCACGGCGCCGTTCACAGCAGGCTCTTCAGCACATTGACCACGGAGCGTTTTCGGGTCACGAGAACGGCTTTCACGACGTGACCGGTATAACCCAGCATATCCGCCATCAGGGCTGAGTCGATGTCCAACCTGCAGGCCAGGACCCGTGCGCCCTGCTTGCGTTGAAGGAACTCCAACTCGCGATAGAAGCGGGGCGATCCATCGTTCGTTACCAGCAGCAATCGTGACACGCGGTCACTCGGGCCGGCGATCTTGCGCAAGCCGTGCAGTTCATTGTCCAAGGCCTTTTCTATGGCCTCATACCCGACCAGCATGTCGCCGATCGATTTCGCGTAGAACAGGTTCGTGCGCAGGGCTTCAGTCAACTTCAGCACGGGGATACGGGTGGTCGAATCGCCGTAGAGTTGGATGGTGTCTTTCTCAAGCACCGCTCGAACGGCGGTCTCAAGAAGTTCCTTTTCCAGCTCTGCGGGCAATTTCATCGTGCTCCTGCTTCACTGCCCCGATGGTAGTACAACCCGGAAGCCCAAGGCGTTGTAGACGTTGTTCGGGTCGTAGCTGGTGCGCATGCCAACCCGGCAGTAGTCGGCATTGGGGCTCCAACTGCCACCCCGACACACACGGCCCGAGCCCGAAGAAAGACCCGGCGGATCACTCACCGAATTGTTGGGATAAGCCCCATACCAGTCAAGGCACCATTCCCACACGTTGCCGTGAATGTCATAGAGACCCCACGGACTGGGTAGGTATGACCCAACCTTCGCTGTCCCCACGGATGAGTCGCCGCTTGGGTTGAATAGTCCACCAGTCCCACCATCGTACCAATACCGCCCCACCTCAGCCATGTTCGGACAATTCAAGGTCGACGTCAGATTCTTGCCTGAGTTCAACGCGGTGGTCGTTCCTGAGCGGCCGGCATATTCCCATTGTGACTCCGTCGGCAGGTCGAAGGCTTTACCGGTACGCGCCCGCAGTCGGCCCATGAACGAAGAAGCGTCCACACTGTTGGTGGCTGGCCACAATGCGCCAGTATTCGTCCCGCGGATCATGCCGTAAGTCACCTGTTCCACGGGACGGGTGTTGCGATAGCTGGCGTTGGTGAAGTAACTCGGCCACGTTCCCATGACCCGCTCCCACTGCTTCTGCGTGACCTCGAAGACGCCACAATAGAATGGATGCATCAGCGTGACCGTATGTTGAGTCTCAACAGGGCTACGCCCAAGTTCCTCTGCGGGTGAACCCATGGTATAAGTACCCGCAGGGATTCGCCGGAACACCATATTCGTGGTCTTGTAGGTATCAATATTCACGCCAGTCCCGCCGGGTAAGTCGGCCAAAGACCGGTAGTAACTCACAGGATAACTTGAGGCATTCGTCCCACCGGAAATATCGACCACCATGTAGTCGCCCAGTGTCGCCACCACCCGGTAGCACATCGGCACAGGATTCGTTACACGGCTTCCTGCGGACGAAACATTATCCAGCCATGCCCCAACGCCGGTGAATGGGCTCCAGGGCCCGGCCGGCGAAGGAGCCCACTCAATCTGGTAGTTGTAGTTCGTCCCATCATTCAACGTATTGAACGCCAACTGACCCGTACTATCAAAACCCTTGATCGCCAGATCCGCCTGCGAGGACCCACCGGAGATCAACATCCAGCCAACCGTCGCCAGAACCATCATCAATACCCGCGTCTTCATCCGTCTTGTCCTTTCACAAAGATTCGGTCGGGAATGCTTGCGCCTATTGTCACGTGCAGGAATTCCCTGCCACCGGCAGGTCCTGCCCTCTTGTAAACCCTGGGCCCCCGGCGGCCATATAACCGTGGCTGGCTCCCGCCGGGCTGTCGGTGACCCAGAAAGAGTACAACTGACCGGCTCGCAAATGGAACCGGAATCGGACGGGCTGACTCATCTTTTGTCGGGTCCGTGCATGGTCAGCGCCCGGCGAGGATGCTACTCCCGCCTGGATCTATCAAACACAAACGCAAACAAGAAGGTCCCAAAGCTTGTCCGTAAGACCATCGGGAAATGACAGCCGAAATGCTTTGATTTCACGCAACGAAGCGAAGTATTCAAGGGTGGACACGATACAGGGGGACGGATCGAAAAGGATCAATACATCCGGCAGGGGGTGCCTTGCCGGGAGAAGGACGGGACAAAACATGAACGATGGCATGATGACGGTGGTGCAGTGCTGGGATGATGGCGTGACGACGGATGTGCGCGTGGGCGAGATCCTTCGAAAGCACAACGCCAAGGCGACATTCAACCTGAACGCGGGGCTGCATGACGCGAAGCGCAAGCCAGGCTGGGTGTTCAAAGGCACGGACGTCGTGCGGCTCGGGTTGGACGAGATGAAGGACGTGTACAGCGGCTTCACGATCGCCAACCATAGCATCACCCATCCGTCCCTTGCGAAACTACCGATCGATGCGGCACGACGCGACATTGCAGAAGGCCGGGAACGACTGCAGCAATTCTTCGGGCAACCGGTCCTCGGCTTTGCCTACCCGAATGGTTCCTACAACGAAGAAGTCATGAATGCAGTTCGTGAGGCGGGTCACGTGTATGCGAGAACCACCCTGAATGTCCCGCAGCCATTCCCCCCGGATAACGCCATGGCGTTCCATCCCTGCTGTCATTTTCGCCTCGACGCTAGAATTTGTGGGCGAGTTCCGGCATGGGTAACTTCCCAAGTGTATGATAAAGCATGACTTCCAACACGGCGAACGAGCGATAGCCGTAGGCGCGTCTGGTGACCACGCGGCATTTGTTGTTCAGCCCTT
>CAITUY010000025.1 GCA_903895695.1 uncultured bacterium | reverse complement strand
GGTCCGTCGCGTTTGGTTGGTCGAGTGGCCTGTTAATCGAGGAAGACCATCGAGAAGGTGCCGACGTTGGCATTATTGGTGACGGTGACGGTGATCAAGGCACTGCCGCAGACCGACACCTGCATGATTTTATTCTGAGTATTCGTCGTTTTTGTGTAGTCGTAGACGACGGAACTCTCTTTCGCGGCCCCGGAATTGGTGCTGACCGTCAGCGTGAAGTTGCGGGTATCCGCGAATTTCTCCGGCGAGACGATGGTCAGAATATGTTTGGCGTAGTCGCTGACCTTCACCGCGACGGTGCCGATGGTGTTGGCATACAGCATCTTGCCGCCGGCCGACGTGCCGCCGATGACGAAGGTCACGTTGCCATACTGGTTATCGTTCCACGCACCGCCCTTGGTGATGGCGGTAAAGGGCTGTTTGATGTTCATATTGGAGTCGCCGACGGTTTGCCAATCGAAAATGCCGTACCCATGGGTACCGACTGCCAGCGTACTGAGCGTGCCGGTGAAACCGCTAATGGTGCAGGCCGGACTGCCGGTGGCATTGTCGCCCGGCTTCGTGGGGTCGATGGTGAGGGTATAGTTGCCGGAAACCGAGGTTAACTCCCCGAGATTGGCGATGCCGTAGTTCAGGGCCTGCGAGATTTCAACGTGGCCGTCCATGAAACTGGCGACAATCGCGTTGTTATGGCGATACGCCAGGTCGGCGGGCGTGTAGACGGTATTGACGAAGGTACCATCATTCGCGGCAGGGGTATGCGCGCCGTCGGCGGTGATCACTTCCGTCGTGGGCGCGGTGATCTCGCCCAGCGCTTTACCGCTGACGGCGTAGCTGTAGACGTAGGCGTTCGTGATTTTCGTTCCCGCGGTGGGGCAGATCAGGGACCCTCTGTCGAGGCCGATGGCGCCCCACGCGGCATCGACGGTGGGCAGCAACTCGTCGTGATCCTGGGCATACATCAGGAAGGCGGTCACAATCTGGCGCTGGTTGTTCAAGCACGCCGTCTGCCGTGCTTTTTCACGCGCTTTGGCGAAAACCGGGAAAAGGATGGCAGCCAGGATCGCAATTATAGCAATTACGACGAGGAGTTCGATGAGCGTGAACCCGCGCTCCGTTTTGGAAGTGATATACATGCGGCGCTCCTTTGAAGCAGCTTGGGCATCGCGGCGACGGCCATGATGCCGATTGCTGCACTATATCGAGCGTCGACCTGTTTGTCAACTGGTTTACGGGTAAATACGCCACGATGGCGCCGCCATGCGCAACGACCCGGGTGCTCTGGGCACCCGGGTCGTCTACTGTTGCGGAGCGTCGGTTACAGCGATTCCAGCCAGATCGCCTGGAAGTCCGCCTGCTTGGTGTTGTTCCAGGCGTTGTTCATCTTCATGGTGATCGTCATGGATTTGCACAGGCCCACGTAGTAGATCGTTTCGCGTGCCTGACCGCCGGCGTTATAGCCTAAGAAGCCGTTTGAATGAACTTCCCCTTCGTTGGGTAATTTCCTGCCCAGGTGGTCACATGGAGGAGAGACAAG
>CAITUY010000024.1 GCA_903895695.1 uncultured bacterium | reverse complement strand
GGAGGGCGAGCGTCCTCGCGAGTCGGCAATCGTATGGTGCCCATCTTCAATGGACTGTTAGGGTTGCTTACGCACACGCCCCAGTTCGACAGACATGACGCCGCCGACGATCGTCTCAACTCCGGGATCCGATCGCCCGATAATCCCGCCCTGGGCATCGACCACTCCCGCTGTTCCCGGATTCGGCATATAGCGGTCGCCCGCCCAGACCGTTCCTGTTCGATCGGCCCAGGCGGAAGGGATTCCGTACTTCCGCGATTTCTCGATATTGTGGTGCGAGGGGTCGCCCTGGCAATTGTAGGGGCTGAGGACAAAGTCGACTTGCGGCCCCACCTCAGCCCAGTTCTCGTCCACCATGTTTTCGTAGCAGGTGATGATGGAGCATTTCCCAAAACGCGTGCCAAAGATTTCCATCTCCGTGCCGGGGACCATCAAGGTAAGCTCATCCCTATAGTCCCGCTTTGCATCCGGCCACAAGGTTCTCTTGTAATGAACGCCCACCTCCGCGCCTTGATCGTACATGACCGCCGCATTCCGGATACCGCGTTTGCTTCTCTCCAGGAAGCCAAGGACAAGCAGGCAATCACCGGCCTTGGAAAGATCGCGGAACCGCCGCAGGGCAGGACTGGTTTTCGTCTCGGCGAACGGCGCGAGATCACACCCGCAATAGCCTGCGGCAAAAGCTTCCGGCAGAAGCACGATGTCGGGGGAATCCGCCAGGGCGATCTCCACGAGCCGGGCGGCTCGCAGATAGTTGGCCTGCGGCAGACCGTCCACCGTGGCAACAGAGATCGCGGCGACCTTCACTTCGATCGGCAGTGGCATGGTTTCCCGCATGGTCTCAGAGCACGATCGTCCTAAGTTCCTTTGCCGAAGCCACGATGGCTTCGGCAATACGAATGTCATCGATTGTGTCTGCGGGCGTATTGCGGCATTCGTTGGCGCCGTCGATAGTCGCGAGGAATGCCGCCGCCTGCAATTCGAATGGATTGGCCGCAGACTCGAACTGGCGGTTCTCACAATGATCGGTGTGATACCACAGCATGTGGCCAATGCCGTTTTCGCCTGGGAATAGTTCGATCGCGGCTTTAGTTCCGATAAGGGTTGCCGTCCAGGACGGGAGTTCGCCGGGCTTGACGAATCCGGCGGTAATGCTGCCAAGAACGTCATGTTCGAATAGAAGATTGGCGATGCAAGTTTCTTCTGCAATCAGGCCGGGCGCCGTATGCAGTTTTCGGTTGGCAAACGCCGACACCGCGCGCGCGTTGCCGGCCAGCCACCGCATGGGGTTGATGAAGCCGTAGGTCATGTGGGTCAGGGGCATGCCGGCACTCTCCACCTGTCGGTAGTACCAGGTGCTCGCGTCCCCGCCCCATAGGGCGATGCTGCGAAGCGCCACCAGTTCGCCCAGTTGCCCGCTGTCGAGAGCGGCCTTGGCAGCGATCCAGAGCGCGCTGTACCGCGCTTCGACACCGGCCTCAACGACCAGGCGATTGCGCCGGGACAGGTCCAGGATCCGTTGCGCGTGCTGACTACTTGTGGCCAGAACGCCGCCGATCAAGAGATGCAGGCGTTGCTCCAGTGCCCAGCCGGTGATCTCGTCCTGCACCCCGTGAGGGACTTCCACCAGTAAAGCATCCGGTTTCGTCGTGACCACCTGGCGATAGTCATCAAAGTATGCGGCGCAGTCGATTTCGGCGGCGAACGCCTGCGCGGTGGTGAGATGGCGTGATGCCACCGCACAGATCTCGACGCGTTTCGTAGCCAGCAAGGCCCGTGCCCGCATTCTGGCCATCCCTCCGGCACCCACGATAGCGATTCGTTTCATCGTCATTCCTTCATCGCATGTTGGCACGCGGTCTCGCGCGCGTGCGCGCGTGACCTGCCGTGACCTGATTTGCGTCGATCATGGGCGCGTTGCAAATGGTGCGCAAGTCCCTTGTGGGAGAATCGATGAGGCGAAATGATACGCCTCCAGGTAGCGGACCTCCGCGTGAATACCCAGGCGGGTCGCGAATTCGCGCTCCACCTCCTGCTGCAGCGTGACCAGATCGCCCATGATGTCGGGAAACAGCGCGTCGCTGATCTTGAGGCCGATCGTGATGCCGCGTTCCGCGATATCAAGTTTGAACGGCGTTCCGGACGCCCGGGTGTGACTCAGTACCTCGGCAATCTGTGGCGCGTAAAGCGTGATCTCGTTGACCCGGAGGCGGCCGTCAAGCCGGGTGCCGGGTGTGAGGGTCACGCCGGTGCGGCCGCACGCGCACTTGTCCGCGGCCAGCGTCGCGGCGATGCGCGTGGCGTAGCGCAGCAGCGGCATGGCCTCGCGGCAGAGCGTGGTCACCACCAACTCGCCGTCCACGATCTCCGGCAGAAAGTGGTCTTCGTTGACGTGGTGGCGCCCCTCGGCACACTCCACGCACAGGCCGGGATTGAGGATCTCGGCCACGCCGAAGTTGCACCGCACGTCGGCGAAAAGGCCGGTCTTGAGCTCCTCACGCTCGGAGGCCGGCACGGGCCGCGACAGCAGCACACAGCGGAGTTGAAGCGACTGCGGATCGAGGCGCCTGGTGCGCAGCACTTCCATGAGATCGCGGGCATTGGACGGCGTGGTGATGAGGACGGTCACGCGATAGTTCCGCAGCATGGCGAGCTGGTAATCGATGTGGTAGGGGTCCTCGGGAATGATCGAGGCCTCGATCATCTCCGCGCCAAGCGTGTACCCGGCCGCCCCTTTGATGAGGCCGCCCTCAAAGCACAATTGGACGACATCGTGTTCGGTCATGCCGGCCGCCGCGAACTGCCGGGCGGTCAGTCGGCCCCAGTTGACCAGGTCGTTGCGGGTATGACCGATCACGAGCTGGCGCGCCTCGGGCCCGGTGGTCGAGTGCAGGCGGATCACTTCGCGCAGGGGGAGCGCAAACATGCCGTAAGGGAAGGCCTGGATCAGGTCTTCGGGCTGGGTCAGGGGCAGGCCGGCGAGATCGGCCAGGGAGGAGACGTGGCGGTCGCCGAGCGCATCGCGGTAGCGCCGCACGTTACGCTTCAAGCGCGCGACGAGGGCCTGCAACCGTTCCAGTTGCACCTGTTCCAGAGCCGCACGCGGCATGGTTTCGTGTTTCGGGTCGAAGACGCTCATTCCCAGACCTCCTTGTACCCCTTGCCAAGATAGGCGCGCTTGACTTCCGGATTGCGCAACAGATCGGCCGCCTCGCCTTCCAGGATGACCTCGCCGGTTTCAAGAACGTAGGCACGATCCGCCACCTGGAGCGCGGCGACCGCGTTCTGCTCCACCAGGAACACCGTGACGCCCTGTTCTTTGAGCGCGCGGATGGTGCGAAAGACCTCTTGGACCATCAGGGGCGCGAGGCCCATGGAGGGCTCGTCCAGCAGCACGAGGCGCGGCCGCGCAGCGAGGGCCCGCCCGAGCGCCAGCATCTGCTGCTCCCCGCCTGACAGCGTGCCGGCCAACTGGGCCGCCCGTTCGCGCAGGCGGGGGAAGCGCTCCAGGACGTCGGCGATCGGCAGGGCGCGGTCCGGGTTGCGGTAGCCGCCGACCTCCAGGTTTTCCATCACGGTCATGTCCGCGAAGATCTGGCGGCCCTCGGGCACGAGCGCGACGCCATTGGCGATGGCGCGCCACGGCGGCTCGCCGGTCGCATCGCGGCCGTCGATCCGGATCTCGCCGCCCACGGGCGGGATAAGGCCCACGAGCGCCTTGAGCAGGGACGTCTTGCCGGCGCCATTGGCGCCGATCAGGGCGACGATCTCGCCCGCATCGACATGCAGGCTTAGGCCCCGAATCACGTGCAGGCTGCCATAGCCGCACCGTAGATTACGCACTCGCAGCATCGGCGAAATCGCCTCCCAGATAGACGGATACCACGCGGCGATCGTTGCGGATGACCGCCGGGGTGCCCTCCGCGATGGGAACCCCGAAGTGCAGAACGACAATGCTGTCCGCGATATCCATGACGAGCGACATGTCGTGTTCCACGAGGAGAACCGTGATGCCCCGGTCGCGGATACGGCCGATCAGCGTCGCCAGGTCGTCGGTTTCCCGGGTATTCAAGCCGCTTGCCGGCTCGTCGAGCAGAAGGAGTTCCGGTTCGGTGGCGAGGGCGCGGGCGAGCTCGACCATGCGGCGCTGGCCGAACGAAAGGGCACCCACGGGCCGGCGGGCGGCGGCGGCCAGGCCGACCTCTTCCAGCAGCGCGAGGGAGACGTCGTGGATCGCGCGTTCCTCGCGGCGTTGCGCGGGCAGCCGCAGGGCCGCCGCGAGCAGGCCGGCGCGCGAGCGCACATGGCGGCCAACCATGACGTTCTCCAGCGTTGTCATGTTCAGGAACAGGCTCGGGGTCTGGAACGTGCGCGACAATCCCAGCCCGGCGATACGGTACGGCGGCAGGCCGGAGATGGCCGTGCCATTGAACCGGACGGTACCCGACTGGGGCCGGATGAGGCCGGAGACCACGTTGAAGAGGGTGGTCTTCCCTGCGCCGTTCGGACCGATCACGGCTTTGATCTCGCCGCGATTCACACCGAACGAGACATGATCGAGGGCTTGGACCCCGCCGAAACGGTGGCGGATGTCATCCACGACGAGCAGCGGCGCGGCAGGGGTCATGGGGCGTCTCCCACACGCCGTAGGTGCCGCGGAATCGCTGCCATCATGCGCGAAGCTAGGTAGGGCGAGGGCGTCCTCGCCCCGCCGCCGAAGAGGCGCGGCAGGGATGCCGCTGCCCTACCAATACAGGTGCTACTCACGGAGCGGGCCCCTCCGGCGTCGTCATAACACGGTGCCCCGCCAGGCGACTCCAAAGGCGCCTCCCCTGCGCGGTCAGGGGTTGAAGCGGACCCTCGGGCGCCAGCGACACAATGGCGATCAGCAGGGCGCCGAAGAGGGCGTCGTCGTACGACCCGAAGCAGCCGCGCAACGACAGGAAGTTTAGGGTCGCGCTGACGACCAGGACGCCCCAGAGGTTGGCCATGCCGCCGGCGGCAACGAGGGCGACATAGCGCACGGACTTCATGGCGCTGGCCTCGGAGGGGCCGATACCGCCGCTGTAGTGGGTGAGCATCGAGCCGGCGGCGGCGGCCAGCAGGGCGCTCAGGACGAAGGCGCGCAACTTGTAGGCAGCGGTGTTGATGCCCATCGAGTTGGCGGCCGTTTCGCCGCCGTGGAGGGCCCGGAACGCGCGTCCAGCGCGGGAGTGCACGATGTGAGTCAGCAGCAGGATCGTGAACAGGACCAGGCCCCAGGCCACGTAGTAGTTGGCGATGCGCTGGGCGCCGTCTCCGGAGATCTCGAGGCCGAACCCGAGCCGCCAGGGCGGTACCCCGGTGATGCCGTCGGCGGCGCCGGTCAGGTTGGTGCCGAGCAGGAGCCGGTAGACGATCAAGCCGAACCCGAGCGTGGCCATGGCAAGGTAATGCCCCTTCAGGCGGAGCGCGGGATAGCCGACGAGGAGTGCGACGGCGAAAGTGAGCAACAGGGCGCCGCCGAATGCAGCCCAGGGGTTGGCGCCGATTGTCTCGCCGCCATAGAGACCGGCCCGGGCCTGCAGCAGGTGCAGGCGCAACAGGGGGCCGCCCCAGCCGCTGCGCGCAAGCGGCGTCAAGTCGGCGGTGGTCAGGACGGCGGACGTGTAACCGCCCAGTGAGAAGAAGGCGGCATGCCCCAGCGAAATCTGGCCCGCATAACCCATGACCAGGCACAGGCCCAGGGCCACGACCGCATAGTAGGCGGCCATGATCGTCTGGGTAAGATAGTATTCGCGGCCGGCGGCGGTGACCGCGACCTGGAGCGCGACTACGGCGAGGGCGGCGGCGAGGACGGGGACAAGAGGGCGCGGTCGCATGGATCAGGCCTCCCTCACGGCAGACCCCTGGCGGCGGCCGAACAGGCCGTGCGGCCTCACGAACAGCACCAGCAGCAGGATGGCGAATGCGGTGGCGTCCTTGTAGGCCGCGGGGAGAAATTTGACGCTGTAGGATTCCGCCAGACCCACCAGCAGCCCGCCCGCCACGCCAGCCATGGGGTTGCCGAGGCCGCCGAGAATCGCCGCGGCAAAGCCTTTGATGGCGAGGTCAGTGCCCATGTCGTACTGGGTCATGCCGATCGGCGAGATCACGCAGCCGGCCAGCGCGCCCAGCCCGGCGCTGACCGAGAAGGCCAGCGTGCGCACGTTGGCCGTGTTGATGCCCACGAGCATGGCGGCCTCATAGTTCGAGGCACACGCCCGCATGGCCTTTCCGGCCAGCGAATACCGGAAGAAGGTGTGCAGCACGAGCACCGCCAGGCCGACCGTCCCGAGCACCCAGAACACCTGTGGCGACAGCGCAGCGCCCGCCAGGTGCACGGACGAGCATTCGTTGCCCGTGAAGTACGGCAGGGACCGTACCGACTCGTCCCACACGTGAAGCGCCGCCTCGCGCACCACGATGGAGAGCCCGATCGTGATGACGATCATGTGCAGGGCCGAGTGCGAGCGGAGCCGGCGGAAGAATAGGATCTCAAGGGCGCCGCCGCACAAGGCCACGATGAGCATTGCGGCGGCAACCGCCAGCGGAAGCGGCATGAACGCAGCGAGCGATACCGCGATCATGCCGCCCAGCATGACGAACTCGCCCTGGGCGAAGTTCAGAATGCCGGTCGTGCCGTAGATCAGGTTGAACCCGACTGCCACGGCCGCGTAGATGCTGCCCATCGTCACGCCCGAGAGGGCGTACTGGAAGAATTCGGCCACGAACGGGCTATTTCTTGTATTCGGCGAACTTCCCGTCTTTCACGGTCAGCATCTCGAATGCATCGAGCGCCAGGCCGTTGTGGTCTTCGGGCGAGAAGTTGAAGATCCCGGCCGTGCCCGGCAGGCCCTTCAAGGTTTCGATGGCGTCGCGAACCTTGTCGCGGTCCGTACTCCCGGCCTTCTGGATCGCCGAGGTCAGCACCAGCACCGCGTCGTAGGCGTGGCCGCCGAACGTGCTCACATCCTCCTTGTAACGGCTCTCGTAATCATGCTTGTAGGCCATCAGGACGGCTTTCTGGGGGTTGTCGGCAGGGAGTGATTCGGCGACCAGCAACCGCCCGGAAGGAAAGATGATGCCCTCGGCGGCTTCGCCGGCCGCCTTGACATACTTCACATTGCCGAACCCGTGGCTCTGGTAGAGCGGGACGTTGAGCCCGATTTGCTTCATGTTTTTGGGGATGATGGACTGGGCGGGCACGATGGACCAGTTGACCACGGCCTGGACGTCCCGGGCTTTGACCTTGGTCAGGATATCGGTGAGATCCTTGGCGGCCTTGTCGTAGACTTCGTCGGCCGCGATCTCCATGCCCTGGACCTTGGCGAGCTGTTCGAGCTGGGCTTTGCCGGCCTGGCCGAACCCGCTGTTATCGCTCAGGATGCCGATCTTCGTGATCCCGGCCGCTTTCATCGTGTTGTAGATCCACGTCACGGCCTGGCTGTCCTTCTGGGGCACCTTGAAGACGTACTTCGCGAGCGGATTGACGATGACCTCGGCCGCGGCGCACGAGATCAGGATCATTTTCGCATTCTCGCAGATCGGCTTGATCTGCATGGTCTCGCCGCTGGTGGACGGACCGATGATGGCGAGGACCTTGTCTTCCTCGATGAGCTGCTTGGCGAAGGACACAGCCTTCTCGGGACTGCCGCCGCTATCCTTGAGCACGAGCTGGAGTTTGCGGCCGAGCAATCCGCCTTTGGCGTTGAGTTGGTCCACAAGCATCTCGGCCGTCTTCGCCTCCGGTGCGCCAAGGAAGGCCGCGGGCCCTGTCACGCCGAAGATGGCGCCGATCTTAATGGGTTCCTGGGCGGGTTTCTCATCCGCCGCCATCGCCATACCAGCCGCCGTGATGCCTGCAAGAATCGTAGTCAGCAATCGTTTCATGGGCTTGCTCCTCAGTCGCTCAAGTTGTTCGATTCTGTCCCGGCGCGGCGAGGACGCCGTCGCCCTACCAAGAATACCTTATCCGATCGGGGTAGGGCGACGGCGTCCCCGCCACGCCGTGTCAAGAAAGCCCCCGCCCGTGCGGGCGGGGGCCTCTGCAGTCATGCGCCGATTAGAACGCGTAGACGAACTCCCAGCGCGCAAACAGCGCCAGGTCGTCCACCTTGTAGTAGTCGCCGGGTTCCAGGACTTCCAGCCAGAGGTGACCGGTGAGTTTGTCCTTGGGCAGCCACTTGTTCTGGGCCAGCGTGAATTCGTTCTTGAACACGCCGAGCCAGCCGCGTTCGTGGCCGCCGCCGGGCCCGTCGGCTTCCGGAGCGTAGAGGTAATTGACCGAAAAGGTCGTCTTGAGATTGGTCAGCGGGTTGATGGTCAGGCCTGCGTGCGGCGTGCACAGGTTCTCCCAGCCGCCGGCGAGCGGGTCGGAGTCGTAGCTGTAAACGTAGAGTTCGCTGAACTGCGGATAACGCGCCCAGAGGGGATCCCACGCCTCGTCGGTTCCGTTACCCTTGCGGTCGCCCGACAGGTAATAGACGCCGGCATCGACCGCGGGCTTCATGCTGCCCGGGAGCTGCTGCACGACGAACGCATCGACCATATAGGCGCTGATATCGGCATCGCCCCGGGTTCCGAATTGGTAGGCGAGTTCCAGGTTGCCGCTTAACGAATCGGTCAGTTTGGGCATCAGGCGGGTGCCGACCGTGCCGATGTCGGCCGCGGCGACATCCATTTCCTTGCGCGAGGCATCCAGGGTCTGCCAGGGGACCTTGGGCTGGGGCAGGTTGCCCTTGACGTCGGGCTTCAAGGCAATGGCCTGCGTTCCTTCGCTCTTGTAGATAGCATAGGCTTCAAACGGCATGGACGCGAAACTTTGATTCTTCGCGTAGATGCCCGCCCCGCGTTCCAGCATCCCGTTCTCGGTGGCTGGCATGGCGGATAGGTCACGTGCCGGGTCCGGAGGATTGATCGCCAAGGGGTCTTGGGCCGGATCATAGATACCGAACACGTCGATCGTCGTCTTCGGCACAGCCTTGATCGTCGCCTTCACGGCGTTGAAGTAGAGCGTGCGCGAACCGTCGCCGGGGGTGCCTTCCAGGATCACCTTGCCGGTCCCGTAGATCAGGTCCTGCCGGCCGATGCGCAAGTCGAGGGCATTGTTGAGCAAGCCGTGCAGGTCCGCGTAGGCGGTGTCGATCACGACTTCGTCGGGCCACTCATACGTCGAGCGCTGCGGCTTCTGGGAGACGTCCGGATAGAGCCAGTCGCGGTCTTCGTTCACGGCTCGGACGCGGAAAGTGATGTTCGGGCCGGCATCGAGTTCGCTCCAGACGCGCGTACGGAAACGGAAATAGTCGTTTTCTCCGCCGCGGGCATCGCCGTCCGACTTGACGGGGATGTGGTCGAAATATTCCTGACGGACACGTTCGTCGGCGCCAAAGCGTACGATGGGGGCCGCTTCGGGTTGCGGGGCGGCGACGGGGTCGGCCCCAGCCGGGCCGATGCCCGCCGTAACGAGTGCCGCTGCGGCAGTGATGACGATGCGCTGCATTCCTTGCTTCATCCTACGTGCTCCTTTGGTGCGGTGTCTGGTCTTCGCGGATTCCCCCTCAACTCTGAAAGGAACGGCAACCCCCCGGTCCCCGCCCGCGATTAGGCGTAACATTTAGCGGGTACGCCACGGCGTGGCAACCGAAATGTTAATGTGTGAAATAATCAGGCCCGGTAGGCGGGGGTACCGAACACGGCCAGGATCTCGGCCATGTAAAGGCGGTGGTAGTCGCGGCCGTTGTAGTTGGCCTCGATGTGATTGGCGAGGAACCGCTTGGGATCGATATCGTCGGAGTACATCTTCCGGCATTCGAGGACAAGTTCGGCTTCTTCAAACGCCGGCGCGGACACCTGGGTAGAGGCGACCGGCGTAAGGCCGGTCTCTTTCACCTTGTCCACGGAGCGCCCCGAGCGGGTGCCGCAGAGGGTCAGCGCGTCGCGGTACTCGGGCGGGAAGATAGAGAGCGTAAAGGATTCGGCCGCTTCCATGAACGTGAAAGTGTGGCGGCTCGGGCGAACCACGACCAGGGCCATGGGTTTGTTCCAGATCACACCGAGCCCACCCCACGATACGGTCATGCAGTTGAACTGGCCGGGGGCAAACGTACCGGCTGTCAGCAACATCCAGCGAGTGCCGATGGCCTGGATGACGGGCAACGTGAAACGGTCGACGGGAATGAGATCGCGCTGCATGGCCGGCCTCCTCGGGATGCCTGATATCGTTCAGTTGGGTGACGACTCGTCGATGTGGACGGGCACGCCCCATTCGGCGGCCAGCCACTCGAGGAACTGGCCTTCCTCGTGCGGCAGGGTGTCGGCCAAGGCCTCCGTGAGCGCTGTTCCGTAAATCAGCTCGCGGGCCTCCGGGCGCACGATGCCCTTCAGGAAGGATTTGAGCACGTCACGATCGGCAAAGCGGACCTCCGCCTGCTCCGCAAGGTCATGGAACAGGTCTTCGCCCAGTTCGTGCACAAGGTGATCGAGTTCCGCCACCTCGGTGTCGGTGACGGTGCGGTTCGAGACGACCGTTACCTCACTGAGCGCCACAAGGGCCAGTTGTTCGTCGCGAGTAAGTTCCTGAAGCGTCATATGCCGGTTCCTTTTTTGATCCGTATACTATCCCAGAAGTGCGATCTCCGTTTCAAGTTCAACATTGAAGCGGCGTTGCACGGTATCCCTGGCAGTCTCCAGCAGGGCGAGAACGTCGGAAGCCGTGGCTCCCGGCTCCGTCACTATCACGTTGGCGTGCGCTTCGGACACAACCGCGCCGCCGATCCGCCGGCCCTTCAGTCCCGCCGCGTCCAGTAATCGCCCGGCGGTGTCACCCGGGGGATTCTTGAAAACCGATCCGGCCGTACGGATCCCCTGCAGGTGCGACCGCTTTGCCGCGAAGCCGACTCTTTCGGCCTCAAGCCGGCCGCGATCGGCCCGGTCGAGTTGAAACGCAACCTCGACGACCACCCGGTCGCGCAAGGCCGGGCAGCCGCGGTAGACGAAGTCCAGATCCCCGGCTGCCAGGCGGTGGTCCGAGCCGTCTCGAGCCAGGGTACGCACGGCGACGACGCGGTCGCCGATGGCCCGGCCCCAGGCGCCGGCATTGCCGTGGACTGCCCCGCCGACCGTGCCGGGTACCTGGTGCAGAAATTCCAGGCCACCGAGGCCCTGTTCCCCGGTCCAGTCCAGCAGGCGCGCAAGGCTGGTGCCGGCCCCGACCGTCACGAGGGTACCCTCGGCGCGGATCGCCTTGAATGGTGCACCGGTCAGGCGGCCGACCACGCCGCGCACGCCGAGATCGCTGATCAGGACGTTGCTGCCGCCCCCGAGCAGGGCAAGCGGGATTTCGTTCCCATGCGTCCACGTCAACACTTTGTGCAGGTCGGCCTCGCCCTCGAATTCCACCCACACGTCAGCCTTGCCGCCCACGCCGAGCGTCGTCTTGCGGGCCAACGGCTCGCAGCCGCGCACGAATGACGCGGCCAGGTCGATCTCGCGCACCACCCGTTCCAGGAGCGAGCCAATATCCTCGACGCGGCGCTCGCGCAACGAATCACGCGCCCAGAAGGCGATGCGCTCGATGTCGCCCGCGCCGATCGCCAGCAAGGCATCGCCCAGCCGGAGTTGGGTCTTCAGGTAACCCCAGGCTTGTTCGAGGCCTGTGGCCAGGAGGACCGGCGTGCCGCCGTGCGTGCGGCAATGGGCGTACAGGTCCCACGCTGCGCCGCCTTCGAGCGGAGGCTCCGAAGCGGCGTAGACAGGCGTGAGCACCAGTTCGGCGAGGCCGTCGAACGCGGGCGGGAATTCCGGCCCCAGGGCGCGGGTCCGCGTGTAGCGGTGCGGCTGGAACACGCCGACGAGCCGCGTGCGGTTCAACGCCCCCGCCGTCCGGACCAGGGCCGCGATCTCGGACGGGTGGTGGGCGTAGTCCGACACCACGACGATGTCATCCCGCTCGACGAGGCGGTCGAAACGCCGCCGCGGCAGGACCACGCCGCCCAGGGCGGCGCGGATGGCGTCGGGCGTAAGGCCGAGTTCCAGGCTCACTCCGATACAGGCCAGGGCGTTGAGGACGTTATGCCGGCCGGGGGCGGGGACGCGGAAACAACCGAACGGCGCGCCGTCGCGGGCGACGGCGAACGTCGTGCCCGCCGCATCGGCGGCCAGGCCCGTGGCCCGGAGGGCGGCGGCCTCGCCGAGCCCATACCCGAGCGTCCGGGGGCGGCCGGCGCAGAGCCGGGCCGTGCGCGGATCGTCGGCGCAATAGACCGTGCATCGGCGCGTGGCGTCGGCAAAGGTGCGGAAGCAGTCTTCGAATGATTCAACGCTGGCGAAATGTTCCATGTGGTCGAACTCGATGTTCGTGATCACGGCGAGTCCCGGCGCGTAAAGGGCGAGGGTGCCGTCGCTCTCGTCGGCTTCGGCCACGGTGATGTCGGAGGTGCCGATGCCGGCCACGCCGCCGAGGGGCTCGACCTCGCCGCCGATGCAGAAGGTCGGCGCCCGGCCGGCCGTCGCGAGAACCTGGGCGATGAACGAGGTGGTGGTGGTCTTGCCGTGCGTGCCGGCGACGGCCACGGAGGCGCCCGCATCCAGCAGGCGCGGCAGCACTTCGCCGCGCTTGAACACGGGGAGTCCGCGCTCGACCGCGGCCCGGATTTCGGGATGGTCGGGCCGGACGGCGGCGCTGCGGATGACCCAGTCCACGGCGGCGTCGATGTGCGCCGGGTTGTGCGGGCTCAGCACGGCGATGCCGCGCTTTTCGAGCCAGGGTCCGAGTCGATGATTCACGGCGGCGTCGCAGCCGCTCACGCGCAGGCCCCGGGCCTTGAGCAACACGGCGAGTCCGGCCATGCCCACGCCGCAGATGCCGGCCAGGTGCACATGACCGCCGGGGCAGGCCAATAACTCCGGGATCGTGCGGGCCATTGTGCCGTTATCAAGAATCACGGTTTCCATGTCGTGTCAACGATGGCATGATGACAGCCACTATGTCGAACGAAACTGTTACGCTGGAAGCCTTACCTCGCATCGTGCAGGCGGGAAGGGAAACGACCGTAACGCTCCGGCCGCGGGACCCGCAGGCGCGACTGCCGGCAGCGGCCTGGCGGGTTGCCGTCGTGCCCTTGGGCGGACTGGATCGCCAGACGCGCCACCCGGAGGCGACCGCGTGCGACGCCCGGCTGACGGCGGAGGGGCTGACGGTCAGCCTGGTGTTCCCTTCCGAGCAGGAATACGCGCTACTCGTCGAACGCGTGACGGACGGAACCCCGGCGGCGGTCGCGGACGTGCGGGTCTATGCCGTGGCGGCGGATTTGTTTGCGCGGCGTCCGTTCAAGGGTGATTTTCACATTCACAGCAATCGTTCGGACGGGCGCGAACCGCCGGCCCACGTGGCCGGGGCGTGCCGGCGCATCGGCATGGATTTCATGGCCTTGACCGATCACCGGCAGTACGCCCCGTCGCTGGAGGCCATTGCCGCCTTCGCGAATACGGGGACCGATCTACGAATTTTTCCGGGCGAGGAAGTGCACAGCCCCGACACTTCCGTCCATATCGTCAGTTTCGGCGGGCGCTGGAGCGTGAACGACTTATTCGCTACGGATAGATACCGCCAGGAAGTGGCGGCGCGGGCGGCAGCCATCGCGGGTCTTCCGGGCGGCACGGATCCGTTGCCCTACGTGGCTTGCGAATGGTGTTTCGACGAGATCCGGCGAGCCGGCGGGCTGGGCATGTTCTGTCATCCCTACTGGGTATGCCGGAGCCGCCTGGACGTGCCGGCGGCACTCACGGATCTCTTGTTCGAGCGGCAGCCTTTTGACGCGCTGGAAGTGATTGGCGGATATTACGTGCACGAGTCCGAATCGAATCACTTGCAGGTAACGCGCTACTATACTGAGCTAGCCCAGGGGCGGCGGATTCCCATTGTCGGAGCCAGTGACGCCCATGGGTGTGAGCGCCCGGAACTGTTCGGCTGGTACTACTCGATCGTGTTTGCCGCGTCGCCGGATTTGCAGGACGTGATCGGGGCCGTTCGCGATTTCAATGCCGTGGCGGTCGATGCCATGAACGGTCAGCCGGCGCGCGCCGTCGGCCCATTCCGCCTGGTGCGCTATGCGCAGTTCCTGTTGCGCGAGGTGCTGCCGCGGCACGACGCGCTGTGCGTGGAGGAGGGGCGCCTGATGGTCGCGCACGCGGCGGGCGACACGGCCGCCGCGGAGCAACTGCGCGCCCTGGGCGGGCAGGTGGCGCGCCTGTATGCGACGCTGTGGGGGTGAGGGCGAGTGCGGGTCTGGAAGACTCGAATCTTCCCGATGGCATGGGGTAGGGCGACGGCGTCCTCGCCGCGCCGCTACTGCCGCGCTCCTGTGGCGGCGGGGCCGGAGGCCCTCGCCCTACCTATTTGGTCGCGCCCTTGAGGATATCCTGCACAACCAGGCCCGCAAGCGTGAACCCGAACACGGCCGTCACGTGCACCACCGTGCCGTTGATGCGTTTCTTCTGGCGGCACCAGTCGGGGCGTTCTGCCGATGTTTTGCCGTCGGCCGGCTGGCAGTCGCAGGCGCCGGTGCCGCACGCGGTAGCCCCCTGCGGCTCTAGCGGCAACTCCTCGCTGTAGACGCAGAGGAATTCGCGCGGCGTGCCGTGCCTGCCCAGCTTTTTGCGGACGGCGCGGGCAAGGGGGCAGACCGACGATTGCGCGAGTGGCGCCACGCAGACCCGCGTGGGGTCGAGTTTGGCGCCTGCACCCATGGAGGAGAATACGGTCACCCCGGCTTCAAGCGCGTGCTCCAGCAACAGCACCTTGTTCGACAGGCTGTCGATGCAATCAAGCATGTAATCGAAAGCGCCGAGGTCGAACGTGGGGCGCGTGCTCTCGTTGTAGGGCATCTGCCGGGCGTCGATCGCCGCGTTCGGGTTGATCTCCAGAAGGCGGCGTTTGAGCTCGTCGGTCTTCGGGCGGCCGACATTGTGCGCCGTAGCCTGGGCCTGACGGTTGACGTTTGTGGCGCAGATTACGTCGGAATCCACGATCAGCAGGTGCTCGACGCCGCTGCGCACGAGGGACTCGGCCGCCCAACTGCCGACGCCGCCCACCCCGAAGACTGCCACCCGCGTCGTCGCCAGCGACATCATCGCCGGTTTGCCGACCAGTACTTCCGTGCGGTGAAACAGTTGGCTGCGGCCGGGCGGGTGGGTGTGGGGTGTGTTCATGGGTCAGCGGTCCATAGAACCCTCTGCCACATGGAGCGGAGCCGCTTCCGGCTCCGTCCGGCGCGGGAAGCCGCGCCGCTCCCCTGGGAGGCAGAAAGGTTCATGTGTAGTCCTTGGTCAGTGCATCGTCATCTATATCCCATCCATCGATGGAGATCGAGCCAAGGCGGGCTGCGCGGCGAGGAACGCGTTGGCCCGGGTCCGGGCCGTGTCCAGATCGGGCGCGCTTTGCACGGCCGAAAAGAGCGTATGGCCGAACGTGAAGTTGCGCGCAAAGTAGCTCGTGAAGATCTTGACCCGCGCCAGGGCCTGGCCGGTCCTCGTAAAATCCTCGCCGATGTAATCGAAGAGCCTGTTCCACACCTCGCCGTGATTCACCGCCAGTTCGGGATTGTGCCATTGGGCAAAGACCCACGGGCGGATCGCGGCCATTCGGCCGATCATCAGGCCTGCGACCCCGGTGTACTCGGCGGCGTGGGCGCGCCAGGCATCGGGTCCCGAGATGTCGCCGTTGGCGATGATCGGCAGGCCGGTCTCGGCGGCCACTTCGGCATAGAGGGCATAGCGAGGCGTGCGGCTCAGGTTTTCGTCCGAAAAGCGGGGATGCAGGGTGAGCGCGTCAACGCCCTCGTCGGCCAGCAGGCGCAGACGTTCGCTCAGGCGTGTGCGCCATTCCGGGGATCGATGTCCCAGCCTGATCTTGACGGTAAGGGGGCCGGTGACGCACGCCCGCAGCACGCGCACGATGGCGCGCAGCCGATCGGCATCCTCGAACAGGTCGGCGCCGCCGCGTTGCTGGCGAATTAGCGGAGCCGCACAGGCGCCGTTGAGGTCAATGCCATCCGGCGCGAGCGGGGCCAGGCGATCGATCGATTCCTCCAGGCGGTCGGGCGTGAGGGCCAGCAACTGGTAGATCACGCGGCCTTCCTGGGGCCGACGCCTGAGCCACGGCGACCGGCCGACATTCTCCCCCAGAATCGAGCGTGCGGAGAGCATTTCCGTAAAGAGCGCGCCGTAGCCGCCGAAGTCGGCAACCAGGCGCCGGAACGCGCTGTGCGTGAGTCCAGCCATGGGCGCGCAGAAGAGCGGCGGGTCAAAACGGACGCCGCGAAGCGTCAGGGGCGGCGGCAGGGAGAATCGAGTCATGGGGCAGTGAACGGTGAACAGTGAACAGGGAACAGTGAGCTGAGGACATGGAGCGGCTGAGTTTTTCCTACTGTTCACTGTCTACTGTTGACTGTTCACTTCGTCCCCACCGGGGCGTCATGGCTTTGGCGCGGCATTGTTGGATGCTACGTTATCCGCTGGGCGTTCGCCTTGCAGGGCGGCAGCGAGTTCGGTCAGCAGTTTCGTTCGTTCCGCGTTGATCTCCTCGCGTTTCCAGTTTACGCGGGCCTCGGCATAATCCGCATCGAGCTGGGCGAGCCGCGCATGGATGGCCTCGACGCGAGACCTGGGGCCGTTGACATTGTCGGGTCGCTGTTCCTTTTGCGCGTCGGCTTGGGTCTCGTCGAGTTCGGCGCTCACGTCGATATCCGGGTGGCGTTTGTGGAAGCTCTGCCAGTAGGCCTGTCGCTCGGAGGCCGGCCTGGCCTGGAATGTGGCGTCGGCGTGGTGTTCGTTTCGTTCCTCAAGTCCGTCGGCGGTGGCTTTTTGTTGGGCGGCGAGTTGCACGCGCCTCTGTTCGTCCGCCTTGTCCTGTTCCCGGCGCAGGCGGGCCGCTTCCTCGGGCGTCACAAGTGTGGCCGACTGTACGCGGCCGTCGATGAAGTACACCATGCCGCGGTCGTAATAGTAGGTGGTGAGCTTGCCGCGGGTCATGGATCCCTGGGGTTTGCCGAGCTTGGCGATCACGTCGTCGGTGGTGTCGCCGGGATTGGCCGATGGCGGCGGCGCCGCGCACGCGACGGTCGCCATCAAACCAAGGGCGGCCGCGGTCGCAAGGAGTCGTCTATTCCGTTTGGTGTTCATTGGTAGTTACCTTGGCGCGCAGTATCGTTCCGAACGGCAACAAAATCAAGGGATTCGGTGAGACTCGCGACCGGGTGTCTGAATTGTGTGGAACCCGGGGTGTCGGCACTATATCGTGTTTGGGCGGGTGGCCATGGTGCGACGACAGGCCCCTGTCGGAGAAAACAGCATGCCTACGCTGACGGTTCGCATCGGTGAACGGTCCCACGTTCTTTCCGCATCCGTTGTCCTGCCGGTCGAGGCCGGCGAGTCGCTCAGCGTCGAATTGGCCGCCGGCGGCCACTGGTTTGGGCACGGGTTCAGCCACGTCCAGCCGTATCCCTTGGAAACCGGTCGAATCGCGAACGAGCACTTCGCCGTGAACAACATTCAGTGCCCGGCCTGGATGTGCTCGGCCGGATTCGTGCTGCTGGCCGATACGGCAGAGGAACTGACCGTGCGGATCAATGCCGACGGCGACGTCCGCCTGACCGTCGCCTGTCCGGGCGCCGCCTGGCAGCTCCATGTCTTCACTGCGCCGACGTTTCCCCGGGCCCACCGATCGTTTCTCAAGTTCGTCGGCTGGCCACCGCCCGCGCCCGCGTTTGCGCCGGGCGAGAGTTTCTTCTGCACCTGGACGCAGTTTCCCCGCTGCCTCACGCAAGAACGCATTATCAGCATGGCGCGACAGATCCGCGCCCACGGATACCCGTGCACTACGCTGATCGTCGACGACCGCTGGGAGTCGTGCTTCGGGGAACTTGAATTCGGGCGCGACATTCCCGATCCGGCGGCCCTGGTGCGCGAGCTGCACGGGATGGGTTTCCGCGTCTGGCTATGGGTGACGCCGTTTGTCAATCGCGAGGCGGCTACCTTCGCCGACCTGGCCGGTCGACGCATCCTGGTGCCGCGGCGCGATGGCGATGGGGCCGCGCTGCTCAAGTGGTGGGGCGGCACGGCCGGCCTCGTCGACCTCACCGCGCCTGCCGGTCGCACCTGGTATCGCGAACAACTGCTCCGGTTGAAGCGCGCGTACGGCGTGGACGGTTTCAAGATCGATGGCGGCGACGCCAAGTATCACCCGCCGCTCGCCGAGGCGGCCTGGCACGACTACCCCGGCGCTTCGGGCTACAGCGATCTGCTGCTCGCGCTGTGCGAGGAGGTGGCGCCCCACGCCTGCGAGACACGCACGGCCTGGCGCTCGCAGTCGCGCCGTATCGTGTGGCGCGAGGGCGGCAAGGATTCCCACTGGGGGCTCGATAACGGGCTTGCGGCACTGGTGACGCTCGGGCTGCAAAGCAGCCTGCTCGGTTACGACCTGCTCATGCCCGACATGGTGCCCGGCCGGGTACAGACGATGAATGTCGCGGATCCCTTGCCGACGGACGAGTTGATGGTGCGGTGGACTGAAGCCTCGGCCTTGTTCCCGTTGCTCCAGTTCTCGTACCTGCCGTGGAACTATGCCGCGCCGACGGCCGCGGCCGTGCGCGGCTGGGCGAGCGTCCATCGTGCGCTCGGTCCGTATGTGGCGGAACTGTGGACGGACCGAACGTCACCCCTGCTCAGGCCGCTTTGGTATGACGATCCCGGCAATGCCCAACTCTACACGATAGCCGACGAGTTTTTGCTGGGCGGGGACGTGCTGGCCGCGCCTGTGCTCGCGGCCGGCGTCACGCAGCGCGACGTGGTGCTGCCCGCCGGTACCTGGGTCGACGCGTGGAACGCGACGACTCACGTCGCCGGCCGCCTGGCGGGGCATGCGGCGCCGTGTCCCGGCATGCCGCTCTTCGTGCGCGCCTCGCGGTCCGATGTGCTGGCGGCCATCCAGCCCGTCCTGGCGCGGATAGCGCGCGGCACGGTCCCGTCCGGCATCACCACGGCCACCTACATCGCCGGCCTGAACCGCGACCTGAACGTGACGGGATGAGGCGAATGCAGAGTGGTTGCAGATTTCCTCGCGTGCGGTATTGGTAGGGCGACGGCGTCCTCGCCGCGCCGTGCCAGTGGCGTTCATGTCGCGTCACAGGCACGGCGGGGCCGGAGGCCCACGCCCTACCTTTTGGGTGGTTTCACTGTTCACTGTTCACTGTTTACTGAAGCTCGCCTGGCACTGGCTCTGCAACGACGCGGGTAGCCAGGAGTTCAGGCAACCGTGGGACCAGAGAACGGCCGCAAGTGCCGCCAGGAGCACGGCCAGGATCAGCAGGTTCCGGCCTGACTTCTTGTCGGCATAGGGATCGACCAGATCGATCCGCGAGCCCGGGGGGAGTGCGGCGACCGAGGTGAGCGAGCGGCCGAAGGCGATGTTGATCTTTGCCTTGGCGTTCACGGCCCACCCGTTGGCATCGAGGATCGGGCCCAGATTGCGCCGGCGCAGTTTGAGCGCGGCAATGATCACGGACGGCGTCGAAATCGCGATCATCAGGCCGACCAGTGCCACCGGCATTTGCCACCACACGAGGTTGACAAATCCCGCGACAAAGCCGCCGATCACCGTGGCGATGGCGCCGAGTCCGACACCCAGGGCCGCGATCGTGCCCACGTCGAACTTCTTGGGTTCGGCCGGCTTTGCTTTGTCCACCGTGGCGATCGTGGTGGCCGTGCCCTCCAACTTCGCATGGGCCGCGGCGTCGGCCGTCGCCGCGCGCTTGGCGACCTGTTCCTCGATCATGCGGACGAATTTTTTGTAGGGCGCCCAGAAGGCCTGCCGCAGGCTGATGGGGTTCTCCACGATCCGGACGATTGTGGCATCCCAATCGCGGCCCTTGCGGTCATAAAAGAGGCCGTTACGGCCGGGCATGAGATTGTCGGAATCGCCATCGGTCACGGCGGCGACAATCTGCATCTTCTCACCCGTGGCTTTTCGAACGCACTCGCAGTACACGAGGCAGGCGCCGGCCAGGCCGGCCATGGTCGCGTGTTTGCCTGCGTCTTCGACGGTGAGGCACAGATCGCAACCGCGTTGGTCCAGGTACAGCGTGCCAGCCTGGAAGATCGCCTTGTCCTTGCGCCCATAGAAATCGCGGAAGCTCACGAAATTGACCAGCAGACGATAGAGGTCGCGATGGTAGCGAATCAGTCTATCGAGCGAGGCAATCGCATTGGCTTCGGGCTCGAGGGCCTTGTCCCGGGCAATCAGGACGCCGACCTTGTCCCGGATGCCGGTGGC
>CAITUY010000023.1 GCA_903895695.1 uncultured bacterium | reverse complement strand
CTGTCGCCGCATCCGCTCGTCCATGAAAGCATTCAGCGCCGTGAACTTCCGCCTCACTTGCTCAACCAAGGCTGCATCTGTCATGCACCCAGTTCAACACATCCACTCCACTTGCTCAAGTTATTATTGCGCGACGCCTTATCCGTCGTTGTGTTGGCGGGGTGCGGCACGCGGAAGGAATCAAACATGCCCCAAACCCAATCGACCGCGGCCTGGATGGATCGCCCCGAGGTACTGGCCGTGGCCTTCCACCCGCGTCGGGAGCCGCCATCGCAGGCGGCGGGGTTCGAGCGACTGGAAATCCCCGTGGCGCCGGGCACCGTGATCGGTGGCCGTTTCTACGCCGCCGGCACCAACCTGCCGACGATCCTGTTCTTTCACGGCAACGGCGAAATCGTGGCCGACTACCACGAGCTGGCGCCCGCGTACCGCACGCTGAAACTCAACTTCATGCCGGTGGACTATCGCGGTTACGGTCTTTCAACCGGCACGCCGAGCATCAGTTCCATGCTGGCCGATTCGCGCGCTGTCTATGCCTTTGCCAGGAGGTGGCTGCAGGAGCGCGGCTACCGCGGGCGCTTCATCGTGATGGGGCGGTCGATCGGCAGCGCCTCGGAGTTGGAACTGGCGTCGGCCCACGGTCCAGACATAGACGGGCTGATCATCGACAGCGGCTTCGCACATCTTGGCCCTCTCCTGGCGCGGCTGGGCGCACCCGTGCCGGCGCAGGCGGAAGTCGACGACCCGGCGGCGGGACAGATCGCGAAGATGCGGGCTTACCGGGGTCCCACGCTGATCATCCACGGCACGCGGGATTCGATCATACCCATCAGCGACGCGGTGGATCTTTACTCAGCGTGCCCGGGCCCGGCGAAGGAGTTGCTGAAGATTGAAGGCGCAGGTCATAACGACATCCTGGCCGCGGGCTTCCGTCTGTACTTCGCCGCGATCGGAAATCTGGCGCGGGGCGCCACGCCGTAAGCGCAATCGTGCTCAGCCTGGACGGGTGGCCGGCATCAGGACCCTGCGAATCGCATCCAGGCGGTCGGCGTTCGGTTTACCGCTTGGCGTCCAGGTCGGTACAAGCCAGCCTCCCTCATCGTGCTCGTTCCACGAGTAGACAATGATGGCGTTGGCCGCGCAAATGCCTGCGTGTTCGCGCACAAACGCGATGGCGCGGCCAAGGTGCGTGGCGATCTCCTCGGGCGTCGCGGTCGAGGGGAAGACGTCCTGACGGTGATAATCGTGGTCCTTCTCCCAGGACACGGGGTTGTCCTTGCGCGGCCGCTTGTCCCATCCCGCGGTCACCAGCGGCACATAGGGCACATTCGCTTTCGCCGCATTCTGCCAGAAATCATTCTCAACCGCCTGCACGAGTTGCTGGAACTCAGCCTGGGCCCCGCCGCAGGCATAGGCGGAGACGGCATCAAACCCGTTCGCTGACTCCCGCGCGAAATCGCCGGCCGGATTCCATCCCATATAGACGAGGTATGGGTCGACGCCCGCCTTCCTCGCAGCCCTGCGGAACTCCACCAGGCGGTCGGCCGGAAATGCGCCCTGATACATCACTTGAAAAGCGTATACGAGCGGCCGCCCGCCGAGCACGGTCTGATAGCCCGGATCCTTCAGCAGGGCCACGGCGCGATCGCGTTCCGCCGGCCATTGTTCCGCGCTTACGCCGAAGGCGTTGTGGAGAATGAAGCAAAAGCTGATGCACCGGCGCTTGGCACTTTTCAGATACTGCTTGAGGGCCACGCTCATCGAAGTTGACTCCGGGTACAGCAGGAATGCCCAGTAGTCCAGGCCGGCATCCGCCGCGAAATCGATCTCCTGGTCCATGATCGACTGCCGACCGCCGTCGATGACGACCTTGTTGCTGCCCTCGACTTCGGCAAACCACGGCAACCGATCGTGATATTTCTGCGGACCGAGTGTGCGCTCCACCTGCGCAGTGATCTTCCCGCCCGTCCAGGCATCCCACCGGATGGCGCCAACGATGGGCCGCGGCTTGCCTTCGTTCGCTGGAATCGACTCGTCAGGTAAGTTCTGGTTCCTGCTCATTCGCAATCCTCCTCAGCCGGGCGCCAGCGCGGCAATCTCAATCCGCGCCTCCTTGCCGTCAAGGGGCGCGTTGTGCGTGTACAGGAGATAGAGGGTTCCCTCATGGAACACAAGAAGCGGGGCACAGACGAATGTGCTGTGCGTCTGATACGAATGCTCGGTCCGGACGATCGGGTTGTCTGCAAACCGGGTCCAGTGAATCCTGTCTTCAGAGTACGCCAGGCCGAGTTGCATTTGCTGGCCGTCTTCGCCTTCGTAGATGCCGACGTAGCCGTCGTCCAGCGCCACGACGCTACCGAACAACGTGCTGCCGCTGTCCCAGGCGCCCGGTCCTCCAACATCCATGATCGGGTTATGCTCGTACCGCGTCCAGTGCCGCAGGTCCTTTGAAAACGCCAGGCCCGTGCGCGCCACCTTACTGTCGGACCCTGCGTAGTACATGCCGTAGCCGTCGCCCCACGGGTACACCCTCGAGGCGCAGATGCCGTTTCCGTCCCACTCGCCGGCTGCTCCGGGGCCGATTGGCGGGTTCGGATCCTTTTCGAAGTGGATGCCATCGGCTGATGTCGCCACACCGGTGGAGCGGGTATACATGTGATAGACGGTCATCCCCGGCCAGCGCCCATAGACCGGATCGACGGGATAAGGGGTGCTGATCAGTCGCTTGGCCTCAAAGAAAATGTGATAGAGACCGGAGGCATAGATGGGCCACGGGAAATCAATTTGGTGATCCCAATCCTCTCCGGAGAGCAGGACCGGGTCCGGATGCTTTGTCCAATGGAAGAGATCGGCGGAGACGGCCGTCCCAATGGCCCAATTCGCGATGTCGGATCGGCCGGTGTAGTACATCCGGTACCGCCCGTCGGGAAGCCGGATAATCTGCGGCGTGTACACCGCCCCGCCATCCCACGCCCCGACGGGTCCGGCACAGAGCACGGGGCGGTGATCTACCATCCAGCGCCCACGCAACACTTGCTTCAGTTTCATAGGTGGGCGCATTGTCGCCCGCCGCGATTCCGAGTCAAGCACAACCCCGGGACTCGTTTCAGGGTTTGTCCGCTTGCATGGGTGCCATCATCTGGCAGAATGCCCCAGTCCGAATCGGTGAGGCGCCATGAAATGACTTCTTTGAAACGCGACCGCTTTCTGAAGACCTTGCGTTACGAACCCGTGGACCGGCGGCCCGTCTACCTGGCGGGCCCCTGGCACGACACGCTCCTGCGTTGGCGCGGCGAAGGCCTGCCCGCCAACGTCGGGGATGTGCACGAGCACCTGGGCGTCCAAGAGTTCGGGTACAGCATGAGCAACATCACGCCGATCGCCGGGCCCCACCCGGCTTATGCGGGCCGAATCCTGCGCGAGGAGGGCGACGCCGTCTATTCCCTGGACGCCTACGGCCGCACCGTCAAGGACTTCAAGTCGCACACCACCATGCCCGAGTGGATCGAGTTCCCGGTCAAGAGCGCCGCCGACCTTCGGGTCTACCTGGACGAGCATTTCGACGTGGCGGACCTTGACACGCGCTTTGCCCCGGACTGGGCCGACAAGGCCAGGGCGGCCGAGGCCCGGGGCGACATCGTCCTGATTGACGGCGGCTGCTATTACTGGACGTTGCGCTCGATCGCCGGCGTGGAAGGCGCGAGCTATCTGCTGTACGACGCCCCCGACCTGGTGGACGAACTCTGCGAGCGGTATTTCACGGTGGTGATGGAAGGATTGCGCCGCGCCGTGAAACTCGTGAAGGTCGATCTCATTGGCTTCGGCGAAGACTTTGCCTTCAAGACCGGCCCGCTGATCTCACCTGACATGTTTCGCCGATTCATCCAGCCGCGCTATGCCAAGACCATGGCGTTCGCCCGGGAGCATGGCGTGGATCTGACCTGGCACGATAGCGACGGCGACTGCCGACTGCTGTTGCCCGATATGCTCGCCGTTGGCGTGAACAGCACCTGCCCCTGCGAGGTGGCCGCCGGCATGGATCCGGTGGCGCTCCGCCGCGAGTTCGGCCACGAACTCCGCATCGGCGGTGGCTTTGACAAACGCCTGCTGGGCCAAGGGGCGGACGCCGTCGGGGAGGAACTCAGCCGTCTGGCCCCGGTGATCCGCGAAGGCGGCTACATCCCGGGCATCGACCATTCCATCCCCGCCGATGTGTCTTGGGATGACTATCGACGCTATCTGGATTTACTCATCAAGACGGTGACGACGTAACGATCGGAAAACAAACTATGACGGTATCTGCTCGCATCGACGAAGCCGCCGCCGCTTTCAAGGCGGAACTCGACGCACACCCGGAGTGTCGCGCGGATCTCAAGGCCGAGGCGGTCCTGGCCGGAACGCCCTACCCGCACGCGGTGTTCTACCTGGGCCGGTTCCCGGATATCGCACAGGGAGAAGGCAAACCCGCTCCCCCGCCCCCGCCGAAGTCTCCCGAGCAGCGGCTACTGGATTGGCTGTCCGGCGCCGCCTGGTCGCTGAAGATGCTCAACCCGATCACCCCGGTGCGCGGGCTGGGCAAAGGGACGGGCACGCTGCCGTCATCTTTCGGCATACGGCTCAACGCGGAACTCGGATTCACCCCGGACGGCACACGTCCGCTGGCCGAGATTGTCCGGGAAGGCCTTCCTGACCCGGAGACCAGCGGGATTCTTCCGGAAATCCGCGACGATATCGAGGCGACCAAGGCCCTGACGCCGTCCTGGGTGAAGCTCACTCTGCCGGACATGCAGGGGCCCTTCAATATCGCGCACATGATCCTGGGCGATGAGGCCTTTCTCGCGCCGCTCACCGAACCCGACGAGTGGAAAGCGTTCATGCAGCTCGTTACGGAATTCTTTATCGCCACGCATCGGACGCTGACGCGCTGGATTGGGCCGGAACGCCTCCATTCACATCCCCAGCACTACCACCGCATTGCCGAATGCAGCGTGAACATGGTTTCGACGGACTTCTACCTTGACCACATCCTGGAATACGATCGGCGGATCGCCGAATACTACACCAACGTCGCGATCCATCCCTGCAGCGGGCCTCACGTATTCCGGGCCACGCTGGCGAACCTGCCGAATATCATCTGCACCGAAGCGGGACGCATGATCAACGCGATGGCCGCCGGGTCTATCAAGGTGGATGAGGCCCTGGCTGCCATCGGCACTCGCCCGATCATGCTGAGCGTTGGCGAAGAGTTGCCTGCGGGCAAGGAAGAGGCGGTCCTGTGCCGCTTGTTCGACCTGGGAGCCCATAACCCGCGCGTCAGTTTCGACGGTTTTACCGGATTAGGATGGAAGAAAGGCGATGAGCCGGTTATGCGCGAGTTTCACCGGCGCATGAACGACTATTATGTCCACGCACAAGAACGGAGGATCTCATGAAGACTGACACGGCAACATACAGTGACTGGCGTTACGGATTGTTCATCCACTTCGGCCTCTACAGCCTCCTGGGGCGGGGCGAGTGGGTATGGAATCGAGAGGAGATTCCCGCCGGGGAATACCACGCCTTGGCCGATCGGTTCACGGCGGAGAAGTTTGACGCGGCGGCGCTGTGCGACCTGGCCGTGCGCGCCGGCATGCGCTACGTGGTGCTCACGACCATGCATCACGAGGGCTACCGGCTGTACCCGACGGCGCTGAGTAAATTCTGCTCCCGGCGCGACCTGGTGGGCGAAGTCGTCGCCGCCTGCGCCCAACGCGGCCTGCATGTCGGGCTGTACCACAGCTTGAACAACTGGACGGACCAACCCGATGCGGTCGCGGCACTGGAAGACAAGGCGGCGTACCGCGCCTGCATCCGCGACACGCATGCGCGCATTCGGGAGCTCGTCACCCGCTACAACCCCATCGATGTCCTCTGGTATGACGGCTGGTGGCCGTTCAACGCGGAAGGCTGGCAGGCGGAGGAAATGAACGCCATGGTCCGCAAGATCCAGCCGCACATCCTGTTCAACGGGCGCAACGGGCTACCCGGCGACTTCGCGACGCCGGAGGGTCACATGGGCGCGCCGCGACCGTGGCGGCCCTGGGAAGGCTGCATGACATTGAACAACAGTTGGGGCTTTCATGCCGGCGATCATGACTGGAAATCGCCGGGACAGGTCGTCGAGCTGTTGGCCACGGCCGCGCAGGGCCGGGGCAATCTCCTCCTCAACATCGGGCCGCGAGGTGACGGCTCCGTGCCGGAGGAATCCGTGCGCGTGCTGGAAACCGTGGGAAAGTGGCTGACCCGTTGCGGCGGCGAGGCCATCTACGACTCTGAGCTGTTCACCTTTGATCTTCGCGAACGCGGGGATCATCGGGGCGACTGGTCGTTCCACGGCCCGTTCACGGTACGGAAGAATAACCTGTACTGGATCGTCCGGCGCTGGCCGGGACGCGAGTTGACCTTTGGCGGCTTGCAGGCAAAAGTTCAAACCGTTCACCTGCTGGGTGAAGCCGGACGGCCGGTATCGTTCCGGCAGGAAGGGACGCGGGTGACCTTGAGCGGCCTGCCCGATATGCCGCCCGATGCACTATGTCCCGTCTTCCGGATCGCCTGCGACCGCCCGCCGTCGTTGTACCAATGTGGAGGGTTGCGCATGCCCAACGCGCCCCATCCGCATTACGACCCCTGTCCGTCGGACATCATTCACTGACAGCGGACTACTTCGCGAAGGAGAAGGTATGAAGACCTGTATCTGCATCGGGATTGTTTCCATCGTGTGGAGTTGCACCGCCCTGGCCGGAGAGGCAACCGGCCGCCAGGAATCCGACTGGCCTGCCTGGCGTGGTCCGCTCGCGACCGGCGCATCGCCTGACGCGATGCCGCCGGTCCACTGGGACGAGAAGACGAACGTCCGCTGGAAAACCGCCATCCCCGGCCGCGGCGTCTCCACGCCAATCGTCTGGAAGGATCGCGTCTTCCTGACCACAGCCGTCGAAACCGACAAACCCGCGGACCCGGCGGCGCTCAAGCGGGCCGAGGCCGACATGCCCGACTTCGTCCGCAAGACAGGCGGCCCTCTGCCGACGAAGGTCCTCCAGTTCACCGTGCTCGCGCTCAAGCGCAGCGACGGGAGCGTCCTGTGGAAACAGGTCGCCTGCGAGGAGGCACCGCACGAGGGGACACACGCGGACGGGAGCTGGGCCTCGGGGTCTCCCGTCACGGACGGGGAACGTCTGTACGTCTACTTCGGATCCTACGGCCTGTACTGCTTTGATCTGGACGGGAAGCGATTGTGGGAAAAGCGGCTGGGACAGTTTAGGATTAAGGCCCAGTTCGGCGAGGGCGTCTCGCCGGTCTTATGCGGCGAACAGGTCATCATCAACCAGGACCAGGAGGGCCCCGGTTTTCTCGCGGCCTTCAACCGGACGACCGGCGCCGACACCTGGCAGGTTCCGCGCGACGAGGTCACCACCTGGGCAACGCCGCTCATCGTGGAACGCCAAGGGAAGCGCCAGATCGTCGTCGCGGCCAGCAAGTGGATTCGCGGTTACGACGCGACCCAAGGGGCGGTGCTCTGGAAAATCGGGGGTATGACGGCGAACGTCATACCCTCCCCGGTGGCGGATGCCGAGCGGGTCTATTGCCTGAGCGGCTTTCGCGGCAATGCCATCCTCGCCATCCGGCTCGCGGCCGCCAACGGCGACCTCACGGACAAACCCGACGCCCTGGTCTGGAAGAGCACCAAGGACGCTCCTTACGTCCCCTCGCCGCTCCTGGTCGACGGCCGTCTCTATTATTTCAAAGCGAACGACGCCGTGCTCACTTGCGTCGAGGCAGCCACCGGCAAGGTGCTCTTCGGCCCGCAAGTCCTGGAAGGCTGCAAGGGCGCCTACGCCTCGCCGGTGTCCGCGGCCGGCCGCGTTTACGCGACCGCACGCAACGGCAGGACCCTGGTTCTCAAGGCCGGCCCGGCCTACGAGGTCCTCGGCGACAATCCGCTGGACGACAGCTTCTCGGCATCCGCCGCTCTCGCCGGCACCGATCTCTTCCTGCGCGGGCTCAAGTCCCTCTACTGCATCGCCGAAAAGGCGCCGTGATAGGCTCTTGAAGAAGACGGCTCGCCGGTTCACCGGAAGGGAGTGGAGAGTGTATGGACACGACATGGCTTTTACTTCTTGGAGCGCTGGCGCTGCCCGGGGTCTGTCTCGCCGCCGCCACCGGGCGCCCGATACCGAAGCCGCTGCCGGACCATCCCGGCAACATCTTTCTTGCGAGCGAAAACACCGTCGTCGGGATGCCGCCCAATGGCATGGCCGGGAAGAACGAGAAGTGGCGGCTGACGGACTACGAAGGCAGGACCATCATCGAGGGTACGGCCGCGGATGGCAAAGCGGCGCTCGGAAGACTGCCGATCGGCTACTACGAACTGCGCCGCGTCTCAGGCGGCGTGCCGCAGGCCGGGCGCGTGACCGTCGGCGTGATTGCGTCACTGGAAGTACCCACGCCGTTGACATCACCCGTCGGCATTGACGTTGCGGCGGCGTGGTTCTACCCGTCGGGGCCGAATCAGGAAGGCGCGGCCAGTCTGTGCGCCTTGGCGGGTATCAACTGGGTGCGCGACCGCCTGGCGTGGCGGGAGATGGAGCCGAAGAAGGGCGTATTTGCCCCGCCGAACAAGTATGACGAAACCGCCCGCAAGCAGGCCGAGGCGGGACTGCAGGTACTGCAGGTCCACCACGATTCTCCGGCTTGGGCCAACCCTAACGCCAAACGCTTTCCCCTCGACCTGCGCGATGCCTACAATTTCGAGAAGGAGATGGCGCGCCGATGGAAGGGCCAGGTGCTCGCCTTCGAGCCTTGGAACGAGGCTGACATCGAGGTCTTCGGCGGGCATACGGGCGCTGAAATGGCGGCGTTGCAGAAGGCGTCGTATCTGGGCCTGAAAGCAGGCAACCCTGACGTGATCGTCGGCATGAATGTCTTTGCGACGACGAATGCTGCGATCCTTTCGGACGTCGAGGACAACCAGGCGTGGCCGTATTTCGACACGTTCAACCTCCACCATTACTGCGGCACCGACCAATACCCTGGCGTCTATGCCGCCTTCCGGGCGGTGTCCGCGGGCAAGCCGATGTGGGTCAGTGAATTCAACGCGCCCGTGCACTGGTCCGGTGACGCGACCGAACAGGAGCCGACCGATGCCGACCTGCGCGTGCAGGCCGAACGCGTGGCGCAGGTGTATGCGTCGTCGCTGCATGAAAGCCCGGCGGAAGCGTTCTACTTTATTCTCGGGCATTACTGCGAAGGCCAGACGCAGTACGGCGTCATCCACAAAGACCTCACCCCGCGGCCCGCGTTTCTGGCCGTGGCCGCCGTGGGGCGTTTGCTCGCGGATGCCAGGCCGCTGGGCCGGTGGCACGCGGCCGACAACGTGCGCGCCTTCGTGTTCCGCGCGCGGCCCGACGGCAAGGAGCGCGATGTGCTGGTGGCGTGGACAGCCACCGGCGAGGCTACGCTGGGCCAGCCGGCCACGCCCGTGGCCGTCTTCGATCTTCTCGGGCGACCGCAAGAAGCGACCGGGACGACCTTGAAACTTGGCCGCGCGCCCGTCTTTGCGGTGCATGAGACGAACGCGTTCGGCAAGATGCAGTTGGAACCACCGCCCGCGCCCCCCCCGGCGAAGACAGGCGAGCCCTCGCCCGTCGTGTTGCAGGCGTTGTGGCCACAGACCGACGTCGTTCTCAAACAATCGGCCTACCGGGTATCGTCGAACAAGACCGAGACCATACCGATCTTTGCCTACAACTTCGGCGCGGAAAGAGTTGCCGGCAAACTGAACGTAACCGCCCCGCCAGGGTGGCGGATATCCCTGCCTGGACAAATCGAGATTGCCCCGGGCGCGCGCAAGGAAATGGCGTTGATCGTGAACTGCCGCAGTAATTCGTCGGCCCTCGGAGAGAAGGTCAAAGTGACCGGCAATTTCGGACCCGCGGGCGAGACGGTGCTGGCACTGCGGCTGATCGTGCAACCGTCAGGGCAGTAGTCGCATCACGGCAGCCAGGCGGCCCGATAGAACCTGCGCGGCACATTGGTCGCGGCCATGTCGAGCCAGGTGGCGGCGACGCCGGATAGCGTGTTGGTGACCAGCGGAGTCCACGCCAGGAGATTGGTCGAGTCCTCGATGCGGTAGCGCAGGCCGGGAAGGCCTGCGACACCCAAGGTCACTCCGTTGGTCCCGACCGCCGGCGCGGCGACGTGGACAACCGACGTGCCCGCAAGCGCCAACACCGTCACCGAGTAGGGCGCAAAAGTGTAGTTGAAATTCGTGCCCGCAAGGGTTGCATTGGTGATGACGATATCGGCACCGGCGGCATCCTGCGGCATGCCATACGGAATCACCGGCGCATTGGTAGCGAATGCATACCCGGCGATCGACACGGCGGCGGTGAGATTGCTCGTGGCGTTCTTGTTGATGACGAGCAGCGTCAGGAACCCGTTCGTGCGGACGGCGGCATACACGGCCAGTAGCGGACCATCGCTCGTCGCGGGCACGAGCCGATCGCCGCCGCGCGCGAAATACTTCAATAGCTTCGCCGCGAAGAACGTCGGGTAACGATTGGCCGCGGTCGAAGGATTGCTGCTGTCGGTGATGCCGTAGTCGCCGTAGTTCCGCCACCCGTAAAGCGCCGCCGAGTTATTGTTGCCGGTTTCCTGACCGTTGCGCAGGTCCCACCATAGGAGTGCATTGAACTCCGTCATCATGGCCTGCGCAACGCTGTCGGCGAGAAAAAGCCCATTGACCAGGCTCGTGCTTTGCTTGCCGGGACTGGCGTAAACGGAATTATTCTCCGTACAGACGAGTTCGACGTTCGTCGCCGGCGCGCCCAGGTAATCGCTCAACTGCTGGCGCAAGTCCGCCGCGTCGCCGGCCCACGAGGTGGTAGACTGCAGCAGGTTCGCATCGTGCTCCCCACCGGGCGATTGCGGATAGTAATGATAGATCAGGAAGTCCGGCGTGACGCCCAACCGCTTGAACGTCGCCAAGAGCACCGGCGTCCAGCCGTTATGCACAGCATGCGTCCGCGAGTTCGTTGCCGGATGATCGGTGTAGTTCGAATATTCGTCTTCGCCGACTTCCGCAACGGCGCCGACCTTGATCGTCGGATCGGCCGCCTTCATTTGAGCGGCGTAGTCCTGGAAGCGCGTCGCATAGGTGAACGGGTCATGGGGCCGCGCGTTCACGTCTGTTTCCCAAACGCCAAAGTTCTCGTTGCCGACTTCCCAGTACTTGAAGCCCGCGCCGTTCGTGATATTCGCCGACCTCACCCACCCCGCCGCCTCAGCCGCCGAACCGCTTCCGTAGTTCACGGTGATGTACGCCTGTGCGCCGGTGTTCGTCGCGACGTGCATGAAGTTGGCGAACGATGTTGTCCATTGCCACGTATTCGTGCCCGTCGAGTTCGAGGCCCAGTGATAGTCATCCGAGGTCGAACCGCCGGGGAATCTCAGGACACGATTGTCCAGTTCCCGCAGCAGCCCGATCGTGTTCGTGGTGTCGAAAACAGAATCCCAGATCGCCGTGTTCAAGCCGAAGAAGCGCTCATCCACGATACGGATCGTCCGCGTCGCGGTGACGCCGACATGGACCATCTGCCCGGCTGCAGGGCGACCCGCCAGCAGCAGACACAAGACCGCTGCGACCGGCTTGGTCATACCTTAGCCTTTCGCCGGAATCTTGTTCTCCGGGAGGATGATGCCGGGATCCTGATGCAGCTTGGCGATCAACCAATCCGCCGCGGCCCGGGCATCCAGAAGCCGCAGCGGGCACTCTCCCAGCCTGCCGATTCGCAGGGCGCCGACGTCGAGCAGATACGGTTCGAGCCGGGGGTAGCAGTCCCAAGTACCGACGATATGGTGATGGAGGGAGACCGGAATCACCCGGCCCTCGGCGGTGATGCTATAGAGTTGCACCGGGCGCTGCGAGACGGCCCAAGGCATGCCGGCCCACTGCTCGCAACCGTGGAAGAAGGTGCAGCAGTTCAACGCTTCGCCGATGATAAGCACTTTGCCGCCCCAGTCGCGCAGCCGCCCATACGGGCTGGTGGCGGAGCAAGGCGTGTCATCCAGCTCGTGACCGGCCAGCAGTTCCGCCGCGCGCGCCCCGATGGCGGCCACGCTATGGGTGGGATGCAGGCCGCGGATGACGCCGGGGCGCTTGCGGAAGACATTCGTAAGCACACCCACGTTGGAGGGGGTCAGTGTCTGGTGAAATACGGGCTGGTCGGCATTCACGACCTTCCAGGTGTGCGTCGGCAGGGCCAGGGTGCCGCCCGGGCCCACCGCCTCCAGCAGAGCCTCGATCACCGTGTCGGCGCCGCCCTCCACGGGGCCGAGTTTGCGCAAGGAACTGTGCACCAGCACCACGTCGTCGGCGCTCAGCCCGACGCCACGAAAAGCGTACGTCAGTTGTTGTCTCGTCCACATACGCATCTTTTCCCCCAAGGCATGCCCAAACGCGCAACCCAGGTCAAACCGTCAGCACTTGACCCGCACGAGCGACATGGGCGGAAGGGTGACGACCTGTCCGGCCACCGCGGGTTGAAACTCCCGGACGGGTTCGAGCATCGCGCTGGCGGATAGTCCAAGCGCTTCACGGACCGTGCCCAGCCCCTCCAGCGAGACCGCCGCCGTCTCGGTTGCACTGAAGTTGACGAGGAAGCCGTAAGTCGCCTTCGCCGTGCGGACGAAGTTGGCATCCACGGCCTTGCTCTTTTCGGTCAACGCGGGAGCCGTGACCTCCAACCCCAGAACTTCGCCAGGCAGGGCCGGGGCATACAGATTGAAGACTTTGACGATATCCGAAAACTGCACGCGGCTGTCGTGCACATGGATCATGCCCATGGTGTTGACCAGCGAGTAATAATTCGCCACTTCCAGGATCTCCCCCACCCGGCAGAAGGCGTTGAGATAGCCGGCGGCATAGAGACAGTGGCGGATATCGTTCGGCTCAAAGAAACCGACATGATCGTTGTGGCTGGCACGCGTCCAGAGGTTCCACTCGGCAATGGCCATGGTACGGGCAAGTTTGGCATCACGGATCGCTTGCGCCTGGCGCTGCAGGTCGTCTTGCTTGTCGGCGACATTGTCGGCCACGCTCTTCATGCTGTCGGCCAGCGACAGGCTGTCGCTGCCCCAGGAGTAACGGGTCACGACCAGCGTGTCGAACAGGTCTCCAGCCTTCTCCAGGATGACGCTGCGCCAGGGGGTATTGCCGCCGTTGCGCAGCGCGCCGGACTCGGTTTCGCCGATGGCGAGGATGCGCGCCTCCGGGTAAGCCTGGCGCACCCGCGGGACGAATTCGCGCAACTGGGCGACGTACATCTCGCCGGTCATGTGGCCGATCTCCCAGGTGCCGTAGTTCTCATTGCCGAACATGAAATAGGAGGCCGGGATCGGCAGCCCGCGGGACGCATACCAGTTCCGCACATATGCGGCCCAGCCGGCCGCGTCTTCCGGCGTGGCGGTGCTGGTGTTCAAGGTGATGAAGGGACGGATGCTCCTGGCCACGCACAGCGCGAGATACTCGTCGGTGCCGAAGTCGTAGTAGAGTTTGTACTTGAAGACCGGATCGTCACACACCGGCCGCAGATGGACCGGGCCAATGCCGTGCTCCCAGTGATAGGTGCAGGTGACGCATCCGCCCGGAAAGCGCAGCACAGGACAGGGGAACTTGTCGAACGCGTCCAGCAACTCCTGGCTGACGTGCGTCTGCCCGACCGGTCGCAGATGAACCTGGTCGATGACGATGCGGCTGTCGCCGGGGATACCGATGTGGAAGTAGACCGCGCCACTCTCGGGTGCCGCGATGCGACAGGTGCGCCGGTGCCAGTGCGCCAGGTCGCAGGTCATGGTCGCCTTACTGGCGGCGGGCGCGGTCTTCCCCGGCATACGCAGTTCAACGGTCACGGTCACGGGACGATGCTGTACGCGGGCCCACAGTTCGACCTCAAACTCCTCGCCCGCGTGCACCTGGACGCCGGCCTGGAGAATGCCGCACCAACCGCTTTCCGCATAGCTGTGGATCAATTGCGCTTCGCGCCCGGACAGGTACATGCCCGGAACCAGCCGGCAGGACATCCCGGCCATGGTATTCCCCGAGGGCTCCCATTCGGCCGCCAGACCCGTCTGCGCGTTCTCAGGGCCCGAAAACTTCGGATTCCTCAGCCGGTCGGACAGCATGCTGGGAATCGTGTTCTCGTAGGCCTCGATGTTGTTCGAGAGCAACTGATGACCGGCGCGGCCAAGCAGGCCGCCCGTGGCGCGGATCCGGACGTTCATGATGGACTCCTGTTCGAGTTACTGTACATCAGGGTTCGACTTCCTCTGAACATGACATCAACCGTACGCCATGTCAGTCTCTCTTTCCGGGGTTAGGGAACGTTGCCGCCGCACTCCCGGCAACACTCCACCACGAACCGCGTCTCTTCCATGGTGCGGTTAGGGTAGGCGGCCAGGCCCAGGATGAAGTGGTCCCACGGTTCGCCTTCCCGGATCATCTGGCGAATGCTCTCGCGCACGGCGGCGCGGTCACCCATGGGGCCGGCCAGTTGATTGACGCCGGCCATGATCGTGATGCGATCGCCCAACGCTTTCCGCCCTTGCGCCACGGTGGCGTTACCGAGCGGGGGCTCAGTGAACGCATGCACCGCATCCATCTTCGTGCGCCGGTAGAGCGGCAGAAGGTCGCGGATCAAACCGCAGGAGTGGTGAAAGTAGAGCTTGCCGGCGGCATGCGCGGCGTCGACGCGGGCGTCGGTGAGGTCGAGATTGCAAGCCTCGAACATGGCGGGCGAGATGGCCGTGGTCGAGGTGTCGTCCACGCCGACCACGACGTCGATATCGGACTGCACGCCGATCTTCAGCCGCTGGAGGTAGTTCGCCTCCATGACGGCAAAGCAGTCGTGCAGCGCCGCCGGCGCATCGACCCACAGGTAGGCCAGCGCGGCGACTCCCGAATAGATGCGGAACATCATGCCCAGGGGCGTGCCATCCATGGCTCCCAGGATCAGCCCGCCGTCGCCGATCAGTTCGCGCCGCTCGCGGGTGCGCCGGACGCCTTCCGCATCCAACTCGATGACCTCGTCCTCGAAAATGGCGACGAACGCCGGCAGATCCTCCGGGCCTTTCACCAGGTGCTCGGTCATGTTGCTGGACACGGCGCCATTGGCCTCGCGGCATATCTGAATGACCTCGCGCAAGTCGCCCTTGGGCGTGTGCCAGACTATGGTTATGACATCACCCTCTGTGGTCCTTTCGGCCACCACATTGCGGCGGGTGATCCTCATGGCCGGCATACCGAACCAATCCATGATATCAAGGCCGAGATAGCGCGAGAAGGTGACGGTCGACGTATCGCCCCAGTGCACCTCGCCGAGGGCCGCGGCCAGCGCCGGGTCCATCCCCTCGCGGTTGGGCTGGTTATACGGATCGCAATGGCCGGTAACCGGCAGCCACGCCGGTGTCTCATGACGAAAGATCTTCAACATGTTCTCACGGGGTGTGGTCATGTGCCGCCTTCTCTCGTATCCCGCCTTCGTGCGCCGCCTGAACATCGGAGAAAGTGCCAGAGCGGGACCGGAATCGCAAGCACCGCGGCGCCCGGCCTGGTCTGCCCCTTTTCCGCTCGTGGCCCTCCGCGCCTCTGGGCTATAGTCCCGTCTTGTCGCATGGGAGGTCGTGAGTGAGTTCGAATGCGGACGATTGCGTGCTGGAAGCCAGGCACCTGCGCAAGCTTTACGGCAAGGCGGTGGCCGTGGACGACGTGACGTTCCGCGTCGAGCGCGGCGAACTGTTCGGTCTGCTCGGACCCAACGGCGCCGGCAAGACGTCCACCATCCGCATGGCCTACGGCAGTTCGCCGCTCAGCGGCGGCTCGCTGCGCGTCTTCGGCCGCGACATCGTCACCGATTGGCGCGCGATTCGCATGCGGCTCGGCGTCTGCCATCAGGACAACAACCTCGATACGGAAATGTCCGTGCGCGAGAACCTGGAAGTCTTCGCCGGCTTCTTCGGCATCCCGCGCGCCGTGGCCCGTGAACGGGCGGATAAACTGCTCACCTTCTTCGAACTCGAACACCGCGGCGAGTCCGAGGTCCACGAACTGTCCGGCGGCATGATGCGGCGCCTGGTGCTGGCGCGCGCGATGGTGAATGAGCCGGAATTCCTGATTCTCGATGAACCCACCACCGGACTCGATCCGCAGTCCCGGCACCAGGTCTGGGAACGGCTGGGCCGCCTGAAGCAGGACGGCGTGTCCATCCTGCTGACCACGCATTACATGGAGGAGGCCGCCCGCCTGTGCGACCGCCTGATCATCGTCGACCAGGGCCGCATCCTCGTCGAGGGCAGGCCGCGCGATCTGGTGGCTCAATATGTAGGAAATCAGGTCGTGGAGAGCAGCCCCGTCTGCCCGGAATTGCGCGACTTCGTCAAGCAGCGCGGTCTGGAGCACGAGGACCTGGGTCACCGCATGCTGATTTACTGCAAGGACGACGAGAGCCTCTTCCGCGAGATTGCGCGCCGCTATTGCCAGGACAACTGCATCCTCCGCATGGGTACACTGGAGGATGTCTTCCTGAAGCTCACCGGGAGGGATCTGCGCGAATGAACCGCCCCGCATGGGCCCTGACGTGGCGGTGCCTGAGGGTGTGGCGCCGCGACTGGCTGGTAAACCGCCAGTCATGGAAGGTCGGCTTCCTGGTTCCGCTCCTGGAGCCGATCTTCTACGTGGCGGCGTTTGGCGTGGGCTTTCGCCTGCTGATTCCCGAGGTGCACTATGAAGGCCTGACCGTATCCTACGTCAAGTTCATGGCGCCCTCCCTGGTCGCCACGAGCATCATGTACAACGCCTTCTTCGAAAACACCTACTCGTCCTTTGTGCGGATGTATTACCAGAAGACCTACGACGCCATCATGGCTACCCCGCTCTCTATCGAGGAAGTCATCCTGGGTGAGATTCTTTGGGGCGCCACAAAATCGGTCATGGCCGCCATCATCGTCCTCGCCGTGCTGAGCGTGGCCGGCCTGATTCACTATCCCTCCGCGCTCGCCGTGATCCCGCTGGCGTTTCTCGGCGGCCTGGCCTTCGGCTCGGCAGGCATGGTGTTCACCGGCATCGTCAAGAATATCGACACGTTCAACCTGCCGATCTTCCTCTTCCTCACGCCCATGTTCCTGTTCAGCGGGACGTTCTTCCCGACCGACACGTTGCCGCACTGGGCGCAGATGGCCGCCCAGGCCGTGCCCCTGACGCATCTCGTCCACCTGACACGCGGGCTGTGCTTCGGCATCGCCGGCTGGCGCGACGTTGCAGTCGCCGTCGGTTACCTGCTCGTGTTTACGGCGCTCTGCCTGCCCCTGGCACTTGCCGCCATGCGGCGACGGTTGACCCGGTAGCGCTAACCACCTTCAACGCGGCTGGACAGTAGCGGCGCGCTTGGGTAGGGTTCGCGGCTGATTTCTTGCGCACGGCTGGCTTCCGGTGTGGATACCATCTGGCGCCGACACCACGCAACGGTCAGAAGGAGCGGCATGAAACCTCGTAATATGTTTGCTGACAATGCGCCCAAGGGCGGGTGTTTCCAGTATCGACGCGATTGGGAAAACGAAAGCGTCACCGCGATCAACCGGGAGGCCATGCACGTCCCGTGGGGCGCCTATGAGAACCTCGCCCAGGCCCTGGCCTGCGACCGCGATGCCTCCGCCAACGTCCTCTCGCTGGACGGCACCTGGAAGTTCATCCTCGCCGCGTCGCCCGACAGCGTGCCCGAGGACTTCTGGGAGTCCGGTTTCGATACCGCCGCCTGGGCGGATATCCAGGTTCCGGGCAACTGGGAAGCGCAGGGTTTCGGGAAGCCGATCTACACCAATTTCATCTATCCCTTCCCACTGAACAAGGACGAGCCCTACCTGCAAAAGCCGTCGCTTGCCGGCACCGCGGCCAGCGAACCGTTCCTGATGCACCCGCCCTTTGTGCCTAAGGATAACCCCACCGGCTGCTACGTCCGCACCTTCGACCTGCCCGCCGCATGGAAAGACAAGAGCGTGTTCGTCAATTTCAACGGCGTGGAGTCCGCGTTCTATGTGTGGGTCAACGGCCGGCCGGTCGGTTACTCCCAGGACAGCAAGTTGCCGGCCCAGTTCGACCTGACGCCCTTCCTGAAGACGGGCAAGAATTCCATCGCCGTGCAGGTGATGCGCTGGTCCGATGGCACCTGGCTAGAAGACCAGGACTACTGGCACATCTCCGGAATTTTCCGCCCGGTGCGCCTGATTGCCAAGCCCCGCATCCATGTGAGCGATTGGTTTGTCCAGGCCACGCCGAATGAACACGGCGACGGCGCGGTGCTCAAGGCCGAGGTCCATCTGAAGGAACTGGCCGGCTATGCCGACTATACCGTTCGCCTGCAACTCTTCGACGCCGAGGGAAAACTCGTCGTCCAGGAAGAACGGAAGCAGAATCTCGGGTGGCCTCAAGCCGGGCACAAGGAAGCGGGCATCACGTTCATCCAGAATTTGCCGTCGGTCCGGAAGTGGTCCCCCGACTGCCCGGACCTGTACACGACCGTCCTGACGCTGCTGTCGCCCGAGGGCAGGGAGATCGATTGCGAATCCAGCCGCACCGGTTTCCGGCGCATGGAAATCAAGAACGGCATCATCTACCTCAACGGCGTGCGTATGATCTTCCGCGGCGTGAATCGCCACGAGCATGCGCTCGACACCGGCCGCTACGTCCCCCGGGAACACATGCGCCGCGAAATCATCACGATGAAGCGGCTCAACTTCAACGCCGTGCGTACGTGCCATTACCCGGACGATCCGGCCTGGTACGATCTCTGCGACGAGTACGGGATCTGCCTGGTCTGCGAGGCGGATGTCGAGACGCACGGGGTCAACGGGATGCTGACGAACGATCCCTCCTGGGCGCACGCCTTCCTTGAACGCGCGATCCGCATGGTGATGTCGCACAAGAATCACCCGTCCATCGTTTCGTGGTCCATGGGCAATGAGTCGTGGAAGGGGCCCAACCACTCGGCCATGGCCAATTGGATTCGCTATTACGATTCCACGCGCCTCGTGCAGTATGAGAGCGCTGGCCCGGAAGCCATCGTCTCCGACCTGCGCGGATGGATGTACGCGCAGCCGAACGACATCATCAACATGCTCGCCGATGCCCGTGACCTGCGCCCCATCGTGCTCGTCGAGTACCTGTACCAGATCCGCAACTCCGGCGGCGGCATGTACTGGTTCCGCGACCTGCTCGAAAGGTTCGAGCGCTTCCAGGGCGGGTTCGTCTGGGACTGGCAGGACAAGTGCCTGGTGGCCAAGGATGCCGCCGGAAAACCGTTCTGCGGATACGGCGGCGACTTCGGTGAGGATCTGGTCGAACGCACCGTGCCGCACCACATGACCTGTAATGGCGTCGTCCTGCCGGACTTGACCCCCAAGCCCGTCGCCTACGAAGTCATGAATGTCCAGTCGCCGATCCAGATAGTCGCGACGGGACGCGACACCGTGTTCAAGCTTCGCAACCGCCATCACGCCGTCGGCACCGATCGCTATGCGCTGGCCTACCGGATCCGCGAGGACGGCCGATCGGTCCGCGAAGGCAACTTGCCCATGCCCCCGGTCGCGCCGATGTCGGATGCTGACTTCGAGGTGGATGTCGCGACGCTGCTGCCCGAGAAGAAGGCGGGTTGCGAGTACCAGATCGAGTTTCGCGTAACCCTTGCGCAGGACTTGCCCTGGACGCATGCGGGATACGAAATCTATCGTGCGCAATTCCCGCTACGGCCCGGCGCGCCGGTCGTCGCGGTCGCGCCGGCCCCCGTTCCTGCCGGCCTTTCCGCGACTGATACCGAGTACCGCGTTTCCGGCCCGGGCCTCACTGTCACGTTCAGCCGGAAGACGGGCCTGATGACGTCCTGCGCAACGCGCGGCGGTTGCTACCTCGAAGGGGGCGCTCTCGAAAACATTTCCCGGCCTCAGACAGGACTGGACACGGACACGGGATGGGGCTTTCAAGCCTTGTGGATGCCGATGACGCCGGACAAGCTCACGCGGCAACCATCCGGCATCGTCGCGTACGCGTTACCCGATGGCCGGGTGCGAGTGGAGGCGGCGGCCTCGCTGGTATCCTCCGCCAGCGCCTTCGTCACGCGCACCGAGACCGTTTACACCATCTCCGGCGACGGCCGCATCGGCGTCGACACGCAGATCGATATCGATCGCAACTTCAAGCACGTGCCGCGCGTCGGCATCACCCTGGTGCTGCCCGGCGGTTTCGAAACCCTGGATTGGTACGGCCGTGGCCCGGGCGAAAACTACGCGGATCGCAAAGACCATACGCTACTCGGCGAATACAGGTCCACGGTCGCCGCCCAGCATTTCGCCTTCATTCCGCCCTCCGAGTGCGGCGGGCATGAAGACGTTCGCTGGGTCAAACTGACCGACGCCGGCGGCCGGACTCTGCGGGTCACGAGCCCCTCGCTGTTCCACTTCGATGCCCATCATTCCGACGTCGCGGATTACCGCAATGCGGCGCACGACCATGAACTGGTCCGCCGCAGTGCCGTGTTCCTGAACTTGGATTACCTGCATGCCGGCATTGGCGGCAACATGAGCTGGTCCACCGCAATCGACGAGAAGCATTTGGTCCCGGCCGGTTGCCATCGGTTCCGGTTTGAACTACAGATACTGTCATAATTCGGCCGCCGCCCTGGAGCGGAGCGCCTTCGCGTTCCGCCCGGCGCGGGAAGCCGCGCCGCTCCGAGGCTGTAGCGGCTGACCCGGAGAAGAACGAAGGTGAACGAAAGCGGCAGAAAACCGTGGGTCCGGGCCGCTATCCTGGTGCTCCTCCTGGCGGGCGTCACCTGGCTTGGCCTCCGGTATGCCGCCCCGATCACCCGCCTCGTCGGCAACACGGAGCGCTTCAGCCGCTACATCCTGTCGTTCGGGACGTGGGGAGTGCTGGTGTTCATGGCGATGCAGGTTCTGCAAGTCGTGGTCGCCCCCATCCCCGGCGAATTCACGCAGTTTGCAGGCGGTTACCTATACGGCACCGTATACGGTACCGCGTACTCGGTGGCCGGAATCCTGGTCGGGGCGGCCATCGTATTCGCCGCAGGTAGACTGTTCGGCTTCCCCCTGCTGAAAGCGGTGGTTCCCGCTGCTAAGCTGCGGAAGTTCGAGTTTCTAATCAACAATCCCAAGGCTGAAATCCTCATGCTGGCATTGTTCCTGATCCCGGGAAGCCCGAAGGATTTCCTCACCTACATCGCGGGTGTGACGCCGGTCAGGCCGCTCCGGTTTCTTCTGCCGTCAATGGTGGCCCGGCTCCCGGGCATCCTGCTCTCCTCGTACATCGGCGCTCACGTCGAGGAGAACCGGCTCACGGAAGTGATCGTCGCTTCCGCGATCGCGATCGGCCTGTTCGTCATCGGCGTGCTGTTCCAGGACCGAATCACCAGGTCCCTCAAGCGCCGGCACGCCGAAAAGCGAGACGAGAAGCCCGGACGCACGGACGGGCTCTGATCGTCGGGCGCTGCGGCTCTGTTGGCTTTTGACTGGCCGCGAGCAATCGGGCATCATGCCGCGCAAATGGCCAAACCGCTGCCCTTCGTCCCGCCGGTCCTCTACATGGGCCTGATCTTCTTCATGTCCAGCCGCCCGGCGCCCGAGTTCTTTCAGGGCTGGCCCCTGTACTGGGGCATGAAGTCACTGCACTTGTGCGAGTATGGGATGCTGGCCCTGCTCTGGGTCGTGGCGCTGTTGTACGGCACGACGCTGCCCCTTCGCCGACTCTATCCCCTGGGAGTTCTGTTAACGTTTCTGTGGGGGGTCTCAGATGAGTGGCACCAAGCGTTCGTTCCCGGCCGTACGGCACAACTGACCGATGTGCTCACCGATCTCACGGCCGCCGTGCTCTGCGCGGTCTGCTGCGCCGCGCTGCGCTGGCCGCGGCGGAAGAACCACCGCGCATGAGGACGGTGGCGACGGCGCATTCACCTTGCGTGGATCATCCCGGCCCGCGATGCGCGGAAGCTCCAGGTAGGGCGTGGGCGTCCACGCCCCGCCGCGGCAAAAACGAGACAGGAACGTAACGGTCACGGCGCGGCGAGGACGCCGTCGCCCTACCAGAGATCCATGCGAGACGGCCCGCTTGGAGCTGCGGGCTGGCGCTTACGACGACGCGCGGGGACCCGCGCCCTTCAACTGGTCGCCCTTCAGCCGCATCCCCTTGCCGACTTCGACATGCTTATCCAAACCCTGGAGTTTCGTAGCGAGCACGTTTTTCGCCCGGTCGCTATCGTTCTTCAAACTGGCGATCTCGGCCTTGAGCACGATGACCCACGCCACGAAGAAGAAGCAGACCACGCATAAGATTGGGACCGTCATCCTTGCACCACCTTCTTCATCACCCACGCCATGTTCTCGCCCAACGCGGACATCGTCCGCATCCCTTCCTCATCCTGCTCGACTTCGCCCTTTTCACGACCGACCCCCAGGTTCCAGTAGGACGAACCGGGCACGATCATCTCGTTGATAAGGAAGAAATGATTCAGGCTGTCGAAAGCGTGAAGCGCCCCGGCGCGCCGCACGGCGATCACGGCCGCGCCCACTTTTCGCCGGAGAAAACCGCCGTTGGCCCGTGAAACGAAGCCAGCCCTGTCCACGAGCGCCTTCATCTCGGACGTGATGTCAGCAAAGTAGGTGGGTGAGCCCAGAATGATGCCGTCGGCCTGGCGCATCTTGTCGATCCACCCGTTCATCGCGTCCGACTGGCAGCAGGTGCCGTCCGGTTGGGTCCGGCACCGGAAGCAGGCGGCACAGCCATGGACCAGAACGCCGCCGACCTGCACGATCTCGGTGTCGATGCCTTCGCCCTTCAGAGCCGCGGCGACGCGGTTGATCAGGCATACCGTGTTTCCGTCCTTGCGGGGACTCCCGTTGAATGCGATGACCTTCATGCAGTTCCCTTTCGTTGACGGCTATCGTTCCCGCCCCCCAGGCTCACACGCTTGCGACGGGGGACATCATAGCCGAGACCTGCGGCGCGCGCAACGAGGAGGCGAGGCCGCCCCTCACACGGTCGGCGCGCCGGCATATTTTCGCCACGCCTGTTCGAGGTCGCTCAGGCCCGCGGGAAAATCGGGATACGCGAACGCCACCGCGTCGGACAAGGTTTTGCCATCGCGCAGGGCCCGGCAGAAACGCCCAAAGCGGTCGCCCCCGTAGGTGCCGATGAGAAAGCCCACCACGCTGCCGGCCTGGTCGTAAAAGAGCTGCACCCGGCTGGTGTCCGTCTCCTTTCGCACATCCATCGCGGTCAACTGCTCCAGCGTGAACCACGGGCGCGTCGCGCCCCCGGCCGGTGGGCCTGTCTTTCGACCGTTCTGTTCCCATACCGCAAAACCCTCGTTGACCCACTGCGGCACCCGGCCCTCGCCCACGAATTCGGCCAGGATCAGGTGCGACATCTCGTGGGGCAGAATGGTGGAGATGAACGCTTCGCCGCTCGGCCGACTGCCGGCAATCTCATGGCGGGTAATGTTGGCCCGCGCGCCGGCCCACGCGGGGGCATTGTTGGCGACCCGGAAAGAATCCGCCGTGGGGTAGATCAGGATGCGCACCCGGTTATCCCACAGCCAGAATCCCGCCTTGCGCGCGTAGCCGAGGTCGTCCGCGATGGTCTGGTAGTAGCTCTCGGCTGCGTCCGCGACCCGCGCGGCAAACGCTTCGTCCGCCACATGCAGGATAAGGAAATGCTGCGACTTGACGGTTTCCCACGAATCGGCCGCCGGCGCCGGCGCAGCCGCCAGGATGAACAGCGCGGCCGCCCAAGCGCACACGAAGCCCGCAACGCAACGGGTAGGGCGACGGCGTCCCCGCCGCGCCGTGACCG
>CAITUY010000022.1 GCA_903895695.1 uncultured bacterium | reverse complement strand
CTTTCGTGGGTGAAAAACCACATTCTTTGCTCACGCGGCCCCTGTCCCACTCAACTGGCGGGCACTCATTGGGGTATGACTTTCTGAACACCCTCGCCACACACGCTCCACTCAAGCCCGCCCCAACAGCGCAACCGGCTCAGGAAGGCCGTAATCGTCATGACGATGACGCCGGAAGCAATTACCATCTCGGCGAGCGTGAATCCCGCCCTCAGGTCAAACTGGCGCTTCCCATACATAGGCTAAAAAGGACCTCCGACCCACCGGCACCGTGACTCAGAAATAGCCCCTGCGTCACACCGCCATGTTGACTTATAGCTTATTGCGCGCCAAACAGCGATGGAAGACTGTTCTGCCCTGTCCACCACCGCAATTCGGCATTCGTCCGAGTGCAGAGCATCCCTGGTTCTCAATTCCAAGAACTGCGTCGCCAAGGTATCGACTCGGCCGCATGGCGCGACCCACGCCCGACTGACGATAATTGGCTCACGAGCCGCCCAGAGAATCCGACACAGTGATCCGACAGTTCGACGCCGAGCCGCGGTCCTCGAAGGAGACGCGGACCTCATAACGCCGGCCCTGCCACTCGTAACGAAAACGCGCATCCGTAGGCTTGGGACAGTCCACGGGATAGAGACCGCACAATACCTTCAGCCGGTTTACGACCTTGAGGTAGGTCAGTGACGCGTCAATAGGCACCCCGACTTCAGGCAGGCGGTCTGCCGTCCGCAGTGTAATGGCGGGTTCCTGCCTCTGAAGCAGCCTGCACAAAAGGCCATCCACATAGCGCACGACCAGCACCTTGGCTTCCGGGTTCACGACATGCGCGTGCGTCTGCTGGCGACCGCCGCCTTTTCCCACCAACGCTGCCCAAGCGCGCGCCAAGAACCCGCCGCCCTCGGCTTTGCCCGAGTCGGCGCGTCCCGAATCTGTCTGTTCCTGCTTGGTGTCGCTCACAAGTCCTCCTCCACGATCCCCGCCACAAGACCGGACGGCGCTGACGAGACTTACCCATCGCTCATAACCGTGTCACTGGCATTTGTATGCGGAAACCAGGAAACGCGCAAGTCAACTTCTGCCGCCCCGTGGGAGCGACCATTTCGTGCTTGCACGCCCTGCGCCGCGAGGCCTTAAATGAACCCACTTTCCGTAAGGACCGAGGCCCATGATGAAAGACTTTCTATTGGCGTTCATTCCCCTGTTCGTCGCCGTCGATGCCATCGGGATTCTGCCGCTTTATATGGGGCTGGTGGAGAGTATCGACGACGGGCGACGGCGCCGGATCATCGTGCAGTCGGTCTTCACCGCCATCAGCGTGGCAGCGGCCTTTGTCGTGGCTGGGCAGCCCCTCCTGCGGCTCCTGGGCATCACGACGGGTGACTTCATGGTAGCCGGCGGCACTTTGCTGTTCGTGATCTCGCTGCGCGACCTCATGGCCGTGGGCAAGGCCCGCCACATCATCGACCCGGAAACCGTCGGCGCCGTGCCCATCGGCGTGCCCCTGGTTACGGGTCCGGCAGTCCTGACGACCTGCATGCTGCTCGTGGAGCAGCATCATATGGCTATAACCTTGCTGGCGGTCGGGGCCAACGTGCTGATCGCGGGAGCGGTGTTCTGGTTCGCCTCCTCGATCAGCAAGCGACTCGGCTCGGCCGGCACCCGCACGCTGTCGAAGATCGCCAGCCTGCTCCTTGCTTGCATCGCCGTGATGATGGTACGCAAGGGTGTCGTGACGCTTATCGCCCAGGTGCGCGCCGGACTGTAACGGCTCGAAGCTATTGAGCCGGCTTCTACAGAAACCGGTTCGCAATCCGGATGAAGTTGGCGGGGTATTCGCAGTAGTGGTCGATATGGTACTTACCTAGATCGCCGGTTCTTTCCGAGTAATACCGCTCCCACCAGGACCAGTTGTTGGCCTTTCCGAGTTCCGCCACGCGCTGCATGGAACGAAGGATCCCCTCGCGGTCGCCCATTCGGGCCCGCGCCCAACACTCCAGGTACCATACGCGCCCCATGGCGGCGAGGTCGTGCCGGTCGATATTCTGCATCTCCCAGTCTTCATAGGTTTCCGGCCGCGTGGCAATGCCGGTGGGAATACCGCTGTAGAGAAAATCGTTGTTGTCCTTGAGCTGCGGCCAGAGGATCGCGCTCTGCTCCACACTGGCGACGCCAGTCGCCACCGCCGCCCAGTCGACATCTGTCAGGCCGTGGTAACTGATGGGACCACGTTCGGGATGGATGTATTCGACACAATGGTCGTCTGCCCAGAACCTTGTCCTGAAAGCCACCGTTAGACGCTCCGCGGCCTCCCGGCAACGGCGGCCCTCTTCGGTGTCACCGCTCTCCTCCAACAACCGCGCCGCTTGCGTCAGGGCATAGGCAGAATAACACTGGTTGACGCCATCGAATTCCAACCGTGTCGGCCGTTCCAGGTAGAAACCGCCGCCATGCATCAGTCCCTCCGGCGTGATCTGGGTCTGAAGCCAATCCGTCGCAAGGCGCAACCAGGGCGCCTGCGCCTTGAGCCATTCGCGGTCCGCAGTCTGCGCGAAAATCACATCGGCCAGCGTCAGAAAAGTTACATTGGCGAGAGTGCGCAGTGGATTGCCCGGCACCCAGTGCTTGAAAATCGCACCGTTTGCATCGCCGGTCAGCGGGTACCCGCCAAAGTCGGCGGTCTTGCTCTTCATGTCAGGGAAGATGGCAAACGGCACCAACCCATCCTCGCGTTGATGCCGCTTCACGTACTCCCAACTGGCCAGGACTTCCGCCTTGCGTCCCAGCCACAGCAGGGCTTCGGCAGACTGGCCCCAGTCCAGTCCCGGATAGGTATTGTTGCTGCCATGGCCCTTGCCATCTGCGCAGACCGAGAAGTAGCCGAAATAGATCTTCGGGTTCAGGGCGGCCAGCACGTTCTTCTCCGCAGCCTGGTGGTAGGCTTCGGCCAGGGCCGGTGGCAAATTGGACGGGACTTCGCTCCCACTTGGGCGTTTAGCGTTGGACGTTGGATGTTGTGCGTTCATTCTGCTTTCTCCACGCTGACCCCCATCAGCCCGATCACTACATCTTGCGACAGAGTCTCCAACGTTAGCGACGCCAATTCAATCCCCGGCCGCAGTTTCCACGACAGCACCATGGCCCGACAGTTGCTGCCCAATTGCACGGTCGGCGGCGGGTTCGCCGGCAGGGCAAAAGCATCTGTTTCATAACTATAATCCAAACCACCCCACGACGAGAGTGACCAGAAGTTTTCCGGTGGAAAGAGCTCGAGTTTCTCCGTCACCCCATCGGCATAGCGGAACCGGATTTCCGCATTGGCAATCCGCATCTGCATCGGAAAAGTTGAGCCGCACACCAGCATCCACACCGCCACGCCCCGCCGATTGACCGGCACCGTCACCTGCCGCGGCCAATTATCCCAGAGCGAGGTAAAAGCCACATTCTGCGCCTCCTGCGGGACCGCGAAAACCGCGTTCTGGGGCGTCCTCATCTGCCTCGGGCCGCAAGCCAGATGCTGGAGCCCCGACAAGTCGATCGGCGGCGGGTTGTTGCCCCAATAGGGAAAACACCAAGCGGAGTAACCGTCCGTTCCCAGCCGCACCGAGCAGGTCTTCGGGCGAGGCGTGAGATACTGCTGCTGATAAATCGTCCGAATGTCCCCGTTCAAATGCGGCGTCAAGTCCACGCACGTCCAGTTCGCATGGGCCGCCGCTTCCCGCGGGGTCTTGGCCGCCTGCGCCGCCGTGGCGCACGGGTCGGTCACGGTCAGTTTGAAGAGCTGCCACTGCCGCAGATGACCGACCTCTATTTCCGCAGCAACCAAATAATGCCCGGGTTTCCCGGCCAAGCGTCCGCGCAGATGAGTCCCGCCCACCCGTGCGTTCTCCAATACGCCCTGCTCATCTTTCCAACCCAAAATGCGTCCCTGGGGCGCTGCCAACGCAAGGTCCTGCCCGACCGTGCCGGACACCTCTATCGCGACACCTTGGGGCAGGCGGTCAGTCAACTCAATGGCGACTTCGGCGTTGATTGCCGCCGGCCCCTCCAGCAACACCCAACTGCAACCCATGCCGGGTTCAAGTGACCAGGCGCATTCCGCGCCATTCAGCGTGACACGCCGCACAGCTTGGGCGCGGACCGGCAGACGCCACTTCACGGCGGCCTTGCGTGTCAATGTCATCTGATAGCGATCCACATCCCCGTCGCGTTGGAAATCGAACCGATAGTCTGGCACCTGAATGGATGCCTTCGGCCACGGGGAGGGAAGCATGGGCCGCATGAATACCTGACCATTCGGATAATCCGGCACATACCCGAACAAGCCCTCGACCACGACGCGGGCGAACATATCCTTTGAGTCTGCGAAATCTGTCCCGGCACCGATATGACTGAACCCGCCCGGCACCGCGCCGGCGTAAGCACTTTCCAGGAGGGCACCCAGCAGCAGGCTGTAGCCTTCATCGGCCAGCCCCGTCTGGAAGTGGGCCAGGGCCAGGTGCCAGGAATCGCCGTTGAACAGGTCGCGCACCGACCATTTCGACGGCACCCAGTTCGAAGGCTGGCAGAGCTCGCCACCGTACGGCATGGGGGGGCGCTCCAGCGCCCACTCGGTGTAATACAAAGCCTGCAACGCCTGCCAAGGGGTGGTCAGGCCCGCGTCAATGGGCAGGAACTGACTGTAGACCCAGGCATCTTCATGCACCCGGCCATGCCCGCCCTGCTCAACGTACAGGCCAAAATGCCCGCGTTCTTTCCGCCACAGGACACCGTTCAGGGCACGCTTGATCTTGTCGGCCCGTTGCTGATGGCGCTCAGCCGCAACAGCGTCGCCCGCCCGGCGAGCCATGTCGCGCGCCGCGAGATGTCCATAGTAGGCATAGGCCGATTCCTCCACGCTGCCGCCGCCGTTGTACCAGACTGAATCGGTGGGCAAGGTGTTGATGTAACTCTCATAAAGTCCATCGTCATCAGGATCGAAGCAGGCCCTGGCCCACTCCAAATGCAGCTCAAGGGCCGGACGCAGCGTACGCTCCAGCTCGGGATCGGCGGTGCTTCGCCAGTCGCGGATGGTCTGGTCGAAGAACTGCGTCTGCGTGTTATACATGCCCGGACTATTGCCGATGTGGCCGCGTCCATAGAGGCGTGACTGACGGCTTTCATGGCAACCTCGGAAATTGGGATCGGGCTGCGGGTGGATTCGTGCCGCGTCCTCAGTCACCTGATACCGTGCATAAAAGGTCGCATTGCCCTTGACCCAGTCGTGCCAGCCGAGAGCCGTGGCGCCGAAGATCACACGCCAACCCAGAAAATGGACGGGAAACGCCATGCAACCGTGCCGGAAGATGGCCAAGCCCTGGTCATTCTCAACCCGTTGCGGCGGACCGTCAATTGGGCGAAACGTGAGTGGCGGCCGGTCACACGACGCATCCACGGTATGACAGACGGCGGCAAGGGCCGCGTCAAGCCGGGGCTCCGGAGTCTCCGTTCGCGCCACCTCAATGGACTCCAGATAGGCTGCCGATTCATGGAACGCCCTTGCCGGGTCGGCGACAAAAGACGGCCCGCCCGCCGTCATAGGCGATGCGGCAACGGCAAAGAACAGTTCGTCGTCGTTCCCGCGCAACCCGATGACGCCGCCGGCCATGGGCAGGTCGCCAGCCCTGGATTCCACCAGCCATACGGGATTCGTGCAGGCCGAGGCGTCGACCGCCATGAGTTGGCCCTCACGGCTGGCCCTGCCATATGCTCCAACATCGGCGTTGCTGGACGCCGTCAAACAAAAGGCCTGGCCTACGGTGCTGACCTGGTTCCCGCGACACCACTCCGGAACCATGCCCAGCGCCAGTTCCGGCTTGCGGGGGTCTCCTGTCTTACAGATATCGGGATTCCCGCGGAAGATCGGATCCCAGTTCACCCGCACGTTGCCCTGACGGGTCGCTCCGCCGAAGGCCCAGACCATTTCGTCGCCGGGTTCAAGCCCGGCGGCTTTGACGCGCAAGGCGAATCCCGCCGCATCCTTGAGCGGAACGGCATCGAGCGTCACCGACACACCGGGCAAGGCGGCGTCGGTAATCCGCCAGGCCATACGCCCGCAACGATAGCGGGACTCCACCTCCGTCGCCTCGTGGAACCACCTGCCCTGCCCCGCCCGGACGATGGCCGCAGAAAAGCCCCCATGCACGTAGGGTTCGGCCAGCAGTCGGATAAACGGACGGTCGCCGGTCAGCACCACGCCGTTCACACTGGCCGCGCAATACAACGGCCGGTTGTTAAGGCAAGACCGATTGCGTCCGACGATCTCCCGTCCTTCGGCCGTATAGCGCAGGGCACCCGTTTGCCGATAGGCCTCTGTGACCGTCTGCCCCGGTTCCCGCCACACGGGTTCGGGGTTGGGGGCCGGAGTTCTGGCCAGCCACGCTTCGAGAGCGGCCAGTCCGTTACCGGTGGCCATGCCGGTATCCACCTGGCCGGCCAGATCGGGCCCCCAATGCTTGCCCGAGAACTGGCCCAGGGCGTGAATCAGGCCGCCGTCCCAGGGCTGGCCCGGCGCCTGCATCTGCCAGTTGCCAATGAAGGCGGCGGTCTCGGCCGCCATCTGCTCGAACAGCGGGTCGCCGGTCAGCGCGTAAAGATCCAGCAGCGGCGTCATGGCTTTGGCCGGGCCGATGGGATAGAGCAGCGGAAAATCGTCCATGCGGCAGCATTGGCCGCCGCGGGCAATGCCGTTATGCGCCTTGGGTACGTCGTAAAAATAGGTCCAAGCCAAGCCGAAAGCCGCTGACTTTTTGCATAGCGCCAGGATGGCCGGATCGCGGGTGGCCGCATACAGCGGTACGAGTCCCTCCAACACGTAGTAGGCCGCCTCGCCATCGACATATTCCAGTTGCGACTGGATGATGCCGTCGAGCATCTGATTGTAGTACTCGTACCGATTGATCTCAGGTGCCACAGCCTTGGCAAGGCGCGCCGCCCGCTCCGTCCAGGCTTTGTCACCGGTGACTTGCCCGAGTCGCGTCCACAGTCCGCAAACACTGACACGTGCGGTGATCCGGTGTGCCTTGGCGTTCACCTCGGCATCGTTGTCGTCGAAAATGTCCTGCAGGTCGCCATCGGGTCGCTGGTGCCTGGCGAGAAAACGGGCCATGGACATGGCGGCCGCCAACCAGGCGGCGCGGGTCTCCGCCCTCGGATAGTCAGGGGCGGCTTGATAGAGCTGAAGAAGCTGGCTGCCGGTGTGCCCCAGCGAGTGCGTCCAGATGCGGCGGCCGGGCACATGATCCATGAGGAAGTCGCCGAAGCGTTTGCCGTCACAGCGGTCGAAATAGGGCTGATCGTCGCCCGGTGCGCGTTTGTACAGTTCCATGTTGCGGGTCATCTCGTCCACATAGGCGAGCAGGTTGGTTTCACCTGTGCGCTTGCAATGGCGCACCGCGCCCAGCATCATCTCCACCGCGATGCCCTCGCCCCAGCCGAGATCGTAGTATCCGGTCATCTCGCCGCGCTTCCTGGCCGGCCCCGTCTGGGTGCGCACCCACATATTGGAGAACCAGCCGCGGCCCGGGCCCAATGCGTCCGGCTCCCAGAGCTCGCAGCGTGGGTAAAATCGGGCGATCCCGTCTGCCACGGCCGGCAGATCCGCCGCATGCCGCGGCCCCCGCAAGAGCATGTCGGCCGCCAGTCGTTCGGCCTCCAGCAGGGGCTCCTCCCCGGCCACCAGCACCTTGCCTCCAATGATCTCCGTGATGCGGACCTCAGTCCCGGCCGCAAAGTGTGTCAGGCCCGGCGCAATCGGCGCTCCGAAGAACTTGGGATTCGGCGGACCGGAATCGGGATAGTAGACGCGCAATCCGGCAAAGCCATCGGCGTCCGGCGGGGTAAAGTCCAGCGTACCCGGTGACGCGCTCCTATCCACACCGTACAGCGCCATGACGGCGCCATCGTGCCAGACATGAAACGGGAAGGGCAGCGCCCAGTCCACGGCAGCGCGCATCGGTTTGAGGCCGGCCAGCGGCTGCTCCCAGGCCCGCAACGGAAAGGTGTAGCGCAGGCTTGCCGCGACGGGGCCTCCCGGCGAAGTCGGGGCGGATTCGTCCTTGATTCGGAACCCCGGGCAAATCGCCGCCTCGGCCCCACAGGTGAAGCGATACGTCTGAACCCGCTTCAGATACGACTGGTTCGGTTCCAGCGAAATCGTCTCGGACGCTTCCCAGCCTTCGGCTTTTCCGGAGAGCACGACAGTCCACCCGCCCCCGGCGGTCTTGCGGACATCGCAGGTCTGGGCGTTCATGCCGCCTAGAGTGGTGGCAAATTCCCGCCCCGTGTCGCCGACCAGGATTCGGCGCCATCCCGCCGGCGTTTGCAGTTCAACCGCCGCCAGGAAGAATTCCGGCCTGTGGGTTGAGCCCACGGCATTCAGCAGTAACTTCAGACGACCGTTCGCAACGATGATTGGTTCCATGACCGCTCATCGTAGACACGGGGGCCTTCAAAGGACACGAAAAACCCGGAGTCGATGCTGGTGTTGGCGTCAGCGGATACTGAAAACCGTACCCGGGGGTACCACCACGGCGCCCCAATAAATGGTTCCGATGGTCCCATCCGTGAAGGCGGACCCTGGAGTTCCAGCGCCGCCGTTCACCGTGATGGACCACGCATTGGTGCTGGCTGGTCCTCTTAACCGCCAGATCGCAACCCGACCGCCGCCGCCGCCGCCGCCACTGTAACTGCCTATTTGGCCGGAAGCACCGCCGCCGTTCGCGGAGAGGATAGCGGTGTCACCGGCCAGGATCACGCAACGAAGGTAGATCGCACCGCCGGAACCGCCGCCTGCATAAACACCCGACGGAGTCACCCCATTGGCTGTGATCGTCCCGTTGATCGTCATTCGCCTGCTGGCTTCGATTTGGACTAGTCCGCCGCCTGAGCCACCAGGAGCCGGGTCGTATCCGGCCGCGCCACTGCCGGGTCCGGTCGGCATCGCCACGGACCCATTTGTTGGCGCAATCGTCCCGCTGGCATAGGGACCAGCGGCTTGACCGCCCAAGCCGCCATAGCTGGCGCCCAGGGGCATGTTTAGACTCCCCAGCCCACTGTAACCCGGGCCAAAACCGTAACCGACGTAGCCGCCATAGCCGGCGCCATCCGCGTTGAACCCGGCGTTCGTCAGGATGGTCAAGTCCCGCATCCGAAACGCCGCCGGCGAGATGCCATTCGTCGGATTGGAATGCGGGTAGATCCAGGAGTTATCGGCGAGCAGGACGCTGCCGTCGGCAGAGACCCATGATCCCTTGTAGGGTCCGACGCCGTTCGTCGGCCCCGCGTACACGTTGAACGACACGTTGTTCGAGAGCGTCATGTCACCGCCCACCGTCAGCGTCGACGCCGCGGCCATGCCAGGGGTGCCAACGGAGACCGTGCTTGAGCCCAGCACGGTCAGATTGCCGCCCACCGAAAACGCGAGCGCATTCGTCAACGCGTTGGTGGCACCGAGGGCAAGGGTGCTCCCATCCAGTACAGTCACATTGCCGCCGACATTGAGGGCTGTCTCCTCGAAAGCAAGGTAGGCGTTCGAGACCGTCAACTGACTGAGGGCCCAAGGGACGGCCCCGTAAAGGCGCCACTGCTTGTTGACGAAGGACTCATGCAGAAGACCGGCGCTCGTGGCGCAAACCGTCCCGACCTGCGCCGGTATTCGGTGACCATTCACGAGATCCGTCCACCCCGCCGCCGCGTCGATCAGGCCGCTCCAGTTGGCGACATCCCCGATAGCCAGACTGATGCGCCCGCCGCCGCCACCGCTACTGAGGCTGGAGGTACCACTGCCGCCCTTGGCCGTGATGCTACCGTTACCGAGCAGCGTCGGTGCTTTCAGATAGACACTGCCGCCCGACCCACCACCGCCCCAGAGGGTCGAATTGATCCCGTCGGCGAGGATCATGCCATCCACCATTGCGGTCGCCGCGACCTCCAGCCATACCGCGCCGCCACCGTTGCCGCTGACGCCCGTGTCGGGGGCCCCGCCGCCGCTGCCGGGGTCCGCCGGCAACGCGATAGAACCGTACGCGGCTGCCTGGATACTGGGCCCCGTGTTGGCTCCATTGCCGCCTTTGCCACCGTAACCACCGCCCAGACCGCAGTTTGCTGATGCGCCCGGCGTGCCATAGCTCTTCCCGCCACCCGGTCCGTACCCGCTCACACCCACGACACCACCGCGGTACCCTTTGCCCGCAACATCGATCGCGCCATCGGCGGAGATCGTCAGGTTCGTGCACTGGATCCAAACGCGGTTGTCGGGCGTCCATGGCGCCGCGGTGGCCGTGTTGGGGTTGTGCGTTATGACGCCGTGGATGGTCACATCGTTTGCGATGAGGGCTGTGTTCGTTCCCTGGAACGTATTCGTGAAGCCGCTATTGAGAACATACGAACTCAGGCGCAGAGAAGAATTGCTCAGGGTGATGTTCGCGTTGACGGTCACGTCGTCGCCGGCCACCGGCTGCCGGCCCAGGCTCCAAATCCCGCCATCGCTCCAGTCGCCCGCGCTCATGGCGACATTCGCTCCAGGCGTGTACACATACGGCGCGATCGCCACGGTACTGCTTGCCGGCGTGCCGACGGCATACTCCCCGGGGAGCAGCGTCAGCCCCACCGTCGAGCCCACGGTGATGTTGGGGCCCCACAAGGGCGTGATCGTGATGTTCGTGCTGGCAACACCCGCCGGCAGTGTAATGCTCGTCCCCGCCGGTGACGACACATAGTCCGAGTTCAGGACCGCCGATCCGCTCCACGCATAGTAAACCGTCAAGCTATCGTTGGTCGCCGAAGCATCGCGCGAGATCGTGAACGTCCCCGTGTCGGGCGTCCCTGAGTTCCACGCCGCCGAGGCGTCCGTGTTGGTCACGGTCACGTAACCCGCCAGGAAATGTTCCGATGATGGCGCCCAGGCGATGCCGCCCAAATTCGTCGCGCAGTAGCGATAGTAGTAGATGACGTTGGATGAGCTCAGCGTGACGTCGGTGTGCAAGGCGCCGGGCACCCCGTCACCGGCAAGCTGCTCGACATTCTCCCAAGTCGCATTGGTGCCCTGATCGGTGGTACCCCAATAGACGAAAACCGTGGTCGCCGCCGTGCCGGTGCTGACCAGAAACCCATTGAGGGTGGCGCTTGTTGTGCTGACCCCGGTGGCGTTCGTGGTCAAAATATCAGGAGGATCGAATATTCCAGTAAGATCGACGGTACCCCAATAAATCGTCCCGACAGACCCGGCCGTGAAGGCGTAACCTGATACTCCTGCGCCGCCGTTCACCGAGATGGACCAAGTGTTGGTGCTGGCCAGCATCGTTCCCGTCCAAACTGCAATCCGACCGCCGCCGCCAGCGCCGCCACTGTAACTGCCGGGCTGGCCCAAAGCATCGCCGCCGTTCGCGGAGAGGATGGCGTTATCCCCGGCCAGTTTCTCGCAGCGAAGGTATATCGCGCCGCCGGAACCACCACCCCCATAATTTAACCACCAGTACGGAGTCATTCCATTGGCTGTAATCGTCCCGTTGATCGTGATTTGCCTGCTGGCTTCGATTCGGACTAACCCGCCTCCTGCGCAACCAGGAGCCCCGGCGCCTGCATAACCGGCCGCTCCACTGCCGGGTCCGGTCGGCATCTCCGCCGACCCGTTTGTTGGCGCAACCGCCCAACGGGAGTCTGTTTCGCCGCCCAAGCCGCCATAACTGGCACCCGATGGCATGCCTAGACTCGCTGTCCCACTATAGCCCGGACCAAAGCCGATACCACTGTAGCCGCCATACCCGGCGCCATTCGCGTTGAACCCGGCATTCGTCATGATGGTCAGGTCATTCACTTGGAACTTCACCGAGCCGCCATTCGTCGGATTGGAATACGAATAGACCCATGAGCCGCTGGCCAATTGAAGACCGCCGCCGACAGAGACCAGAAACGCATAATCGGTAGCAACGCCGTCAGTCGGTCCCGCATACACGTAGAGAGAAGCGTTGTTCGAGAGCGTCATGGCGCCACCCACCGTCAGCGTCCCAGTCGACGTCATGGCCGAGGAACCGATGGTGAGGCTGGCGCCGGATCCCAAAACGGTTAGATTGCCGGCAACCGCCAGATTGACGCTAGTGTCCTCAAAAGCAAGGGTGGCGTTCGAGACCGTCAACTGACCGAGAGCCCACGGGACGGCCCCGTAAAGGCGCCAGTGCTGGTTGGCGAAGGACTCGTGGAGGATGTTGGCTGTGGCGTAAACCGTCCCAACTTGTGCCGGTATTCGGTAACCCCCATTCACGACATCCGTCCACCCCGCCGCCACGTCGACCTGGCCGGTCCAGTTGGCGACATCCCCGGCATCCAGGCTGATGCGACCGCCGCCTCCGCCGCTACTGAAGTTCCAGGTTCCACTGCCGCCCTTGGCCGTGATCCTGCCGTTTCCGAGCAGTGCCGGCGCTTTCAGGTACACACTGCCGCCCGAGCCAGCGCCTCCGTAAACCCAGGAATCAGCCCCGTCGGCGAGGATCATGCCATCCACCGTGGCGCTAGTCGCGACCTCCAACCATACCGCGCCGCCACCATTGCCGCTGCCGCCCAATCCCGAGCCGGGGGCACCGCCACCGCTGCCGGGGTCCGCCGGCAACGCGACAGAACCATACGCGGCTCCCGGAGGATGGTACCCCGTGTTGCCACCGTAACCACCGTTGCCACCGTAACCGCCGCCCGTGCCTTCGTTGCCTGCTGTGCCGCCGCCCGGACCGTACCCGTTCGCACCCGCTCCACCACCGCGGTAACCCTTGCCCGCAACATTGATCGCGCCATCGGCCGCGATCGACAGGTTCGTGCACTGGATCCAGATGCGGTTGTCCGGCGTCCATGGCGCCGCGGTGGCCGTGTTGGGATCGTGCGTGATGACGCCGTGGACGGTCACGGTGGTTGCAATGAGGGCGGTGTTCGTTCCTTGGAACGTATTCGTAAAGCCATGATTCAGAACATACGAACTCAAGTTCTCCGAAGACTTGCTCATCGTGACGTTCGCGTTGAGGATAACGCTATCGCCTGGCAGCGGCCGCCGGTGCAGGCTCCAGATCGCGCCATTGCTCCAGTCTCCATCCGCTATCGCCTGATTCTCGCCGGGCGTGTAGACATAGGCCGCGATCGCCACGTCGTTGCTTGCAGGCGTGCCGATGGCGTACTTGCCGGGAAGCAGCGCCAGTGAAACCGTCGAACCCACGCTGATGTTGGGGCCGTACAAGGGCGTGATCGTGATGTTCGTGCTGGCCACGCCCGCCGGCAGCGTAACGCTCGGCCCCGCCGACGATGGCGCGTAGTCCGAGTTCTGGACCGCGGACCCGCCCCATGCATAGTATACCGTCAGTGCGTCGTTGGTCGCCGAAGCATCGCGCGAAATCGTGAACGTCCCCGTGTCGGGCGTTGCGGGATCCCACACCGCCGAGGCGTCCGTGTTGGTTACGGTCACGTAACCTGCCAGGAAGTGTTCCGCTGATGCCGCCACGCCGGTGCCCGACGAGTTCACGGCCGAGTAACGATAATAATACGTCATGTTCGGGGTGAGCGGCGCAGCCTGAAACGTCACGGTCGCTCCGTTGGTCCATGGGCCGCCCGACACGGTATCGGCATGAGCCCACAACCCGCCTGCCGGATCACCCTGATCCGCGTCGCCCCAGTACACGGTGACCGCGGTAACCGGTGCCGCGCCTGTAGCGGCAATGAAGCCGCTCAGCCAGGCCGATGACGGGGTCACGTTTGTCGCGACAAGGTTCTGTATCCGCGGCGCCGCTCCTGCCAGGAGATACCTGACGATCACAATGCCGGAGCCGCCATTGCCGCCTTTCCCACCACCGCCGCCACCCGAACCGGTATTGGGGGCGCCATTGCCTGCGGCAGCGGCGTTACCTTCCCCGGAGCCGTCTTGGGTCACTCCGCCGTTACCGCCAATCCCGGACCCGCCTGCGCCAGGCGTGCCATTGTACGACCCGCCGCCGCCACCAGCCGCATACCAGACCGATGTTCCGGAGATGGAGTTGGTGATCCCGATGCCACCGGCTGTTCCGATATTGCCAACTCCGGCGCCGTCTACTCCCGCACCACCCGCTCCACCCCCGCCGCCACCAGCCCATTCCCCTGCACCGCTGCCGCCATCCCAACCTTGGCTGCTTGTCCCCGTTCCACCGGCAGCTTTGGCGGCACCGCCGCCGCCAGAACCGCCCGTGCCACCAGTTCCGGCACCCCCTCCGAATCCGCCGCCGACGGCAACCAGCGGGCCGAATACCGAGTTGTTTCCGGGAGTTCCGTCTACATTTTGCGGATAGTCGCTGCTTCCAAGCCCACCGGCTCCAACCGTCACCGCATAGTTGCTGCCCGCTGCGACGGAAGATGACGACGCATAGATCAACCCGCCCGCGCCGCCGCCGCCGGCATTGCGTGAACCGCCACCCCCGCCACCCGCAACCACCAGCACATCGACATCGACCGGAGCCACAACGTTGAAGGAGGCCGTTCCAACATTCGTAAACGTGTGGATACGGTAGCCGTCAATGTCGTTGACGGAGTCCCCGCCCGCCGCAATAGCGCCAGGAACAGGATCAACGGTGATGAAACTGCCATTGGACGCCGTATTGAACCAGGTGGCCCAGACCCAGTTGGCGGAACGACCGGTATTGGACACACGCACTTCATCCAAGGTGCCGGTATAGAGGCGCCCCAGAGCATCATCATCATTGTTTCCGAATCGCAGGTTCTTTGTTAGGTCTTTAGCAATGGAACCATAGAATTCACCGCTGCCCGTTGCAATGCCATTGATGTAAGTCGTATAGGTGGTTCCGGATTTCGTCAGCGTCACGTGCATCCATTGCCCGCCTATCAATATGACTGTTCCACCAGGTACCCCATACGGCCCCCAGCTACCATCGGTGCCCTTGACCCCCCAGCCGAAGTCTAAACCGGACGGAGTAGGGCCCTGTAGGACGAAATTCTGGCCGCCCCCGTAGGCATGACCGTAGTCAATGATGTCCGGATAGTTGGGAGCCAACTGAGTGCCGGCGGCGTTGGCCCAGAACTCTATAGTCAGATCGTCGCTTCCATTGTAGAGGTCGGGTGTCGTAACCGTGATGCTGCCCGACGTACCGTCAAACGCATTAGCGGAACCGATGGGACCGGACACCTGCGAGACCCCGCCTGCCGCCGTGCCGTTATAGCCGTTGGCCGTCGAATCCGGGGCATTCGCGCTCTGCATGTGCCAGACGCCACGGTAATGGCTGTTCCATGTGGAGCCGTCAGAGGTATAGGCAGACGCCGTCTGACCCGCCTTTCCCCAGAAGGCATGAATCTTGGTGGTGTTATCAACCAAGCTGGGCACTTTGACCCAGACATAAGATTTGCCCCCGGGATTCCAGCTCTCCACTTCATAGCTCAGCTCGGTGCTCGTCGCATCGGTAAAACGCAAGTCGTCGTGGGCGCCGGATTTGAAGTCTGCATAGCTGAACCCCGGAATGTGGGTGCCGAGCACGACCAGAGCCGGGAAGTCGGTCAACGTTTCCGACTTCGAGTATCCGGAGAATGTGAGTGTGGTTGTTCTGGCCCACGAACTGAAGTCAGCCGGGCTCCCCGCCCGAACTGCCGACGCCAGCATCAGCATGCCCCCGATCACAACAACCAGTCTTCCCAATGCTTTCATCGTGTCACCCTATGGTTTGCATGCCTGCCTGATCTTCAGCCCATCGCTCAAAGCCGAGTATTTCTTTTCCCTGCCGAGTCCGGCATACGGGCCGGCCGGCTCCGGGAACTCTTCTTGGAGCGATATCATAGGCCAACAGGTCGATAGGCCACAAGTAATATATTACTCTTTTTTTGACATATCACTTGATTTTACGATAATTTTGCTGTGTTATATAACGGTTTGGCGGCGTCCATATAGTAGCATGAGGAAGCGCGTAAGTGAGGCTGAGTCGCTCAGGAAGCCGGAAAGCAGCACGTTTATCCTTGCATTGAGAGAGACGCTGCGATGATGCTTTCACCGCTTGTAAGGGATGTAGTGGCAAACGCCAACCGATCGAAAGGGTCATGAAGAGCAGACGCGTCAACGGAAGTCGAGCCGAACAGGCCGAGACGATGCTACGCGCCCTCATGCGCGAAACCGGGCCTGAGGGGCGTCTGCCCAGAGTTTCCGAACTATGCGACCGCCTGCAGGTAAGTCTCGGCACGTTGGATCGTGTCTTGGAGCGACTCGAGCGGGAGGGGTTGGTCTCGCGGCAACGTGGGCGTGGTCTCTTCGTGACCGCCGCGATCAACCGCAAGACCGTGGCCCTTGTGTTTGGCCGTGGTTACGACAGCGGGTTCACGCCGTTCTGGCTCCAGATCGAGAGCAAGTGCCGGGAACGCGTGACAGCGGCCGGCGACCGTTTTCGGTTCTTCGTCGACCGGTGGGCTGACTCGTCGGAAACTCCGTCGCACGACGAACTGGATGTGGCGCTGCACGCGCACGAGATCGACGGTCTTATCGTAGCCGCCCCGAGTAATCTCGAACAGCTCGCCTGGTTGCAGAACCAGGGTGTCCCACTCGTCGCTCTTACCGAGTGGAGCGAGGTGCCCTACCGCGTGTTGCCGAACCACGATTCGCTGATCAAGCTCGCCGTCGAGGTGGCGGCCAAAAGGGCCGCCAGGCACGTGCTGATACTGGCTCCTAATCCCACAACGAGGATTCCGCTGGAAACGCAATTGCGTGAGCGCGGCATTCCGTTTACGGCGGCCGAGCTTGACTTCAAACGGGAGAGCCTGACGCACGAGGAATATGGTTACCGGGTAATGCGCGACCTCTTGGACCGCGGGTTGAACGCCGACACGGTGGTGAGCTTGGACGACGTCCTCACTCGCGGCGCGCTCATGGCCATCGCCCAGGCCGGACTGACCGTTGGCAAGGACCTGACCGTCATCACCCACGCCAACCGCAACACCCCGACGCTGGCGCCCTACGCCCGCGATCTCATCCTCATCGAACTCGATCCGGAACAGTTGGTCGTGGCGGCGGTTGACATGTTGGAGCGTCTCATGCTGGGGCGTACCCCGCCCCAGGCGAAGGTCTTGATCGACCCGGTGATACGGGTTTCGGGACCATGAATGATGATAGCGGGCTGGACCTCCGCTACCGGCGGCCGTGAGCTGCAGCTATCGCGTCATTGATTGTCCAGTGCCCCTGGTGTACAAGGGGCCTTTCCCACAACCCTAACTGAAGAGGAATTGATCATGCCGGATGTCAGTAATACGTTGGCGGTGCAGAGCTGGTGCCTGAGGAATGTGAAGGAGTCGGCCAAGGTCATCGACCAGGTCAAGGCGCTCGGACTCAAACGCATCGAACTCTGTGGCGTCCATTGCGACTTCAACAAGCCCGAGATCTTCGCGGGCGTCATCGGCGCCTACAAAGCAGCCGGGATCCAGATCGTCTCGATCGGCGTTGAAGGTTTCGGTCCGGACGAAGCCGCGGCGCGCACACGGTTCGAATTCGCCAAGCAAGCCGGCTGCAAGGTGATCTCGGCTAATTTCTCTCCCGCCACGTTCCTTGCCGCCTTGCCCGTGGTCTACCGACTCTGCGAGGAATTCGGCATCAACCTGGCCATTCACAATCACGGCGGCTATCACTGGCTCGGCAGCGGCGAGATCCTGGACTGGGTGTTCTCGTTCACGCGCCCGTGCATCGGCCTGAACATGGATACAGCCTGGGCCATGGATGCCAGGCAGGACCCGATCAAGTGGGCCGAACGCTATGCCGCGCGGCTGTATGCCGTGCATATCAAAGATTTCGTGTTCGACCGCGCCCGCCAGTCCACCGATGTCGTGGTCGGCACCGGCAACCTGGACCTGCCGAAACTGCTGGAGACGCTCAAGGCCAAGGGCTTCAAAGGCGAGACGATTCTCGAGTATGAGGGTGACGTCCAGAATCCGATCCCCGCGCTGCAGAAGTGCGTGGAGGCGATCCGCAAGGCGGGCTGATGCGCCCTGCGAGGGCTGTGCAACCATGACGCGCGCTGCCAGCCCCCACCGCCCTGTCAGCGCCCGATCGCACAGACTCGGGTTGTGGGTTGTGGCGTGCGCCATGGGCGCCGCCACAGCCCGTTTGTCCGCCGCCCCAATCGACGGCTTGCGCGTGGTGGATATCCAGCCCTCGGTCTTCGACTATCTGCTGACCGGGCTATCGCGCAACGCGGACGGTGCTCCGCGACTGTCATTCAACGACCGAGCCGGCAGCACCTGGTTCCGACGGCCCGGGGAGCACCTCGGCCCCTACCGCGTCGAATCGTTCGAGATCCGCACGAACCACGCGTTCAACGGCGCCGTAAACGCGGTACTGGAAAGCCGCGTCGTATCCGTCGTGCTGGGCACGCCCTCCGGCACGAACCTTACGCTCGTCCAAGGCGAACGGCTTCCCTGGCCCGGATGGACGGCCCGACTCGTGTCGCTCGACACGGGCGCGGGCTGGGCAGTCCGGGAAGCCGATGCCATCGCGCTCGCCGACACCACCGCCCGGGTAGCGACCGTCACGGCTACCTCGGTCACCATCTGCGCGGCTGGTCCTGTGGCAGCGGCGCCGCCCGAGCGAACCCGTGTGCCCAGTCTCTCCGATCCGGAGCGTACGGCTTTGGCCCAGCGTTGGGCCGAAAACGCCAGGCGTCGGCAAGCGACCCTTGCAGCCGCTGTACAGGCGCAGAAGGATGAGGCAGAAGCCTCGCCGTTCCAGCCTGTGATCGAGCCCGCTCCACCCCCGCGCCAGATAACCGGTGTTCGGGGTCAGCCGTCGCAAATGGGAATCGGTACCGTCTACAGCTACCCGACGGAATTCACCATCGTCCCGGCCCTCTGGGATACGTCGGGGCATCTCGTCTCCGAGCGGGTTGTGATCCCACGCCATTTCGAGACGCGCTACTCCGGGGTAAGTCTCTCAACCCGACCTTAACGATTCTCCACCGTTCACTGTTCACTCTCTTCGCCCCGCCTCCTCTGCGCTGTACAACCCTCCGCTCTCTCGTGTAGCCTACGGGCCATTTCGCGAGGGTATCCATGGAGAAGGAAGTCAAAGTCATCTTTGAACCGTCGGGCCGCACCGTTCATGTCCTGCCGGGAACGATCATGCTCGAGGCCGCCGCCCGGGCCGGTTTCATCATCCATTCGCCCTGCGGCGGCGCCGGAAAGTGCGGTAAGTGTCAGGTTCGGGTCCAGGCCGGAAAATGCGCGCCGAATGCGCCTGAAGCCGCGGCACTCGGCGAAGTGCGCGTGGCCGAAGGCTGGCGCATGGCCTGCCAGGCCCGCATTACCGGCCCCATCACGGTCGAGATACCTGACACGTCGCTGTTTCAAGCCCAGCAACAAATCCTGACCCAGGATGCCGGCGGCGAGCTTCACCTCCAGCCGCGCGTCCGAAAACAATACGTCCAACTGCCCATCCCAGGCCAGCACGACGCCGGGACCGATCTCGATCGCCTCCGGGCCGCCGTCGGGCCGTTCCAAGCCAGTCTGCCAGCCGTGCGCGAACTCCCCGGCGCACTTCGTTCCGCCAACTTCAAGGTGACCGCTGTCCTCGTCGACGACGAACTGATCGGCGTGGAACCCGGCGATACGATGGCGGCCTGTTTCGGCATCGCGTTCGATATCGGCAGCACCACCCTCGTCGGCACCCTCGTTAACCTGGCCACGGGCGTCGACATCGCCGTGGCGGCCCGCGTTAACCCCCAAACCTCATTCGGCGACGACGTGGTCTCCCGCATCCAGAAGTGCCGGACTGACCCGAAGGGGCTGGCGCAGTTGCAGACCGCGGTCCTCGACGGCGTAAACAAGATCGTCGACGAGCTTCTGCGCAAGACCTCCCTCGATCGCTCCCGCGTGTACGAAATCGTGTTTGCGGGCAACACCACCATGCAGGAAATCCTGTGCGGCATCGACCCTTCGGCGCTCGGCGAGCTTCCCTTTGTGCCGGCCTTCCGGGAGGCCCTCGAGTGCCATGCCGCCGATCTCCACCTGCACGTCAACCCGCAGGCCAAGGTTTACGTATTCCCACAGATCGGCGGTTTTGTAGGCGGCGACACGGTGGCGGGAATCGTCGCCACGCGGCTCGATCGGTCGTCTGCCCCCAGCCTGCTGGTGGATATCGGCACCAACGGCGAGATCGTCCTCTTCGCCAACGGGACCCTGTGGGCCACCTCCGTGGCGGCGGGTCCGGCGTTCGAGGGTGCGCGCATCGCCAATGGTATGCGGGCTGCCGCCGGTGCGATCGAAAAGATCCTGCTCGACGGCGACGTCCGCATCAACGTCATCGGCAACGTCAAGCCGGCCGGCCTGTGCGGCACGGGCTTGATCGATGTGGCGGCGGAGATGCTGCGCATGGGCATCCTGGATATCACCGGCCGGATCCAGTCCGCCGCCGAAGTGCCCGACACCATCTCGGCCGCGCTGAAGGCCCGCCTCGTGGAAGCCGAAAATGGAGAGGTCAACTTCCTGCTCGTGTCCGGCGCGGAGTCGGCCACGAAAGAGCCCCTGTACCTGTACCAGCGCGACCTGCGCGAACTGCAACTCGCCAACGGCGCGATCCGCGCGGGCATCAACATCCTCTTGCGCACGGCTGGCCTGCAGGCGTCCGACCTGGGTTCGGTCCTGCTGGCCGGGGCGTTCGGCAACTTCATCCGCCGCAACCATGCCCGGCGCATCGGAATGTTGCCGCCCATCCCCTGCTCCCGTATCCGGTTCGTCGGCAACACGGCCTCGTTTGGAGCCAAGCGCGCCCTGCTGTCGACGGAGGAAAAAAACTACGCGGCCCGCCTCGTCGATGCTGTCCGCCACGTGGACCTGTCGCTCGACCCGGAATTCCAGATGGAATTCGGCTCAGCCATGATCCTGCCGGACCACGAACTGGACGGGTGCGGCGAAGATTAGAACGTCGCGGCAAACGACACGTTTGCGCCGATTTCCTTGGCAATCTTCGTCACCAGCGCGTCCGGCACGGGCACGTTCACCCGGCAGATCGCCATGGACTGGTCGCTCGGCACGTGATGCGAGTGACGCACGTCCTCGATATTGATGTTCGCCTCCGCCAGCGCCGCGCCGATCCGGCCCACGACGCCGGGACGGTCCTTGTACTGGAAGCACACCACGTGGCCCGTCGGCTCGAAGTAGAGCTTCTCGAAGTCGTTGATGCGCGAGATCATCACGATGCCCTCGGTCACCGTCCCCCGGACGCTGACTTGGCGCAGTGTGGACGTATCAACGCTGGCCGTCAGGTCAACCGTGATTGAACTCGCAAAACCCTTGCGGTCGTCCGTCTCGCGGTTCACGTAGTCGATCCCTCGCCCCTCGAGAATCTTCAGCGCGGCCTTGGGATCGATCGACCGGTCGAATTCGTCCCAGAGCCCCGCCACGACGGGCACGACCAACCAGTTGCCGAACGGCTTGAGCGTGCCGTAGAAACTGGTCTCGATGCCCTTCAGCGTGACGTCCTTGCCCAGCATGTGCCGGCAGACCTTCACGATCGTGTTAGCCAAAACGCAGTATTCCTCATCAAGGCCTTCGGGAATATCGCGGTTCACGATGTAGGATGTGACCCCCTTCTCGTCGAACTCGATCAACTGCTCGGCCGACCGCTGGGCGGCCTTGGCGTTCGCTTCCTTGGTGCTGGCGCCCAGATGCGGCACCATGATGTCGGCAATGTCGGCCACGGACTTCGGCCCGGCCTCGTCCTTGGGATAGACGTCGTTGAGAAACCGCAGGCCCTTCTCGGCCTTCACGGCGCGTAAGGCGGCCTCGTCGATCACGCCCGCCCGGGCGCAGTTGATGAGCGTGGCGGATTTCTTCATCAGGCCCAGCAGCTTGGCGCCGATCATCTTCTTGGTCTCGGCTGTCTCGGGTAGGTGCAGCGTGACGAAGTCGGACTTGGCGAACAACGTCTCGAGGTCGACCAGTTCGACGTCCATCTCAGCCGCCCGGTCGCGCGAGATCAGGGGGTCATACCCCAGGAACTTGCAGTCGAACCCGGACAGGCGCCGCACGACCAGGCGGCCGATGTTGCCCAACCCCACGATGCCCACAGTCTTGCCGGCCACCTCGCGACCCATGAACGCCTTCTTCTCCCAGTCGCCCGCGCGGCACGAGGCGTCCGCCTTGATCAGGTGACGGGCATCGGCCAGCATCAGGGCGACGACCTCTTCCGCGACGCCGTTCGAGTTGGCGCCCGGCGTGTTCATCACATCGATGCCCTTCTTGCGGGCGTACTTGGTATCGATGGTGTTGAAGCCGGCCCCGGCCCGGATCACGACCTTCAGTTTGGGCAGCAGATCGATCACTTCCGGCGTCACCGGTTCGCTCCGAACGATCAGGGCGTAGGCGTCGGGGTGCTGCTTGCAGAGGGCGACCGCATCGCCGGCATCGTCCTGGACCACAGTGTAGCTGCCGTTGGCTTTGAGGATGTCCTGCGCTACCTTGTCGAGTTTGGTCGGGATCAGTACCTTCTTCACGTGCGGCCTCCTTGCTTCGCCGGGCGGACCACGGACGCCCACTGCCCGTGTCTCACCACCCGCGAGGCAGTATACGGGGGATCGCGGTCGAATCAAGCCCGATGGGAACGGACGGGTACTACGCGTCCCCGCGACCTTGCGTCGCGGGACGCCGAAATGACCGCTCCAACGGCACAAGGCCCCGGGGCGCGGCGGGTCGAAAATGCGCCCGTTTTCACTGGCGCAACCTTCCGGGCTTGGATAACAATAACGCCGTGCTTAGCCCATCCGGAACCGAATGAACGCCCTCTCCTTCATTGTTCTCGCCGGCGCCGTCCTGTTACTCGTTGTCTGGGCCGGCGGCATCGTCCCGGCCGGCGTCTGCGTCGCGGCCGCCCTCACGTGCGGACTGGCCGCCATCCATGAACGACGGGGCCGCACCGCCCTCCGGCCGCCGGGGTCTTCGGCCCCCTTCCCCTGGGTCGAGACCCTGTGCCTCGCCGTGCTGGGATTCGTCATCGTCACCGTCCTGCCGTTGCCGCAAGTCTCGGAGTGGTTCGTGGGCGCCACCCGCCGGGCGCAAAACGAGACGGTACGGCAGGCCCTTCGGGACATGGCCCAATGCGGCCTGGGCGTCGACGCCTCGCCGTGGTTCGCGTTGAGCCGGAACTGCGTCGGCACCGAGCGCGCGCTGCTGTTGCTGGCCGCCGTGTTCGGGGCGGGCGCCCTGGCCTCGCGCCTACCGCGCGGCGGCCGCCTGGCGTGGCTGGGCTGGCTCGTCGCGTTGGGGACCGCCGTGGGCGTAGCCGGCCATCTAGGCCAGTGGTGGTTCCCCCAAGGCGACACACTCTGGTGGTTCTTCCCGATCCCTCACGTGCTCCCTGGCCCTGTGGGCGGCTTCATCAACCGCAATCACTTCGCCGGGTTTCTGGCCCCGCTAGTGCCGGTCGCGCTCGGACTCGCCGCGTGGGCGTGGATGGCGAGACGCTGGGTGGCGGCACTCGCCTGTGCCGCGGGCGCGCTGGTGATGGTCGTTGCCCTGCTGATGTCCCTCTCGCGGGGCGCCGTACTGGCCCTGGCGGTCGGCTTGGCCGGAACTGTTCTGGCTGCTCTCTGGAGCCGGCGGCCGCGGGCCGGCCTGATCGTTCTGGTCTGCGCCCTACTCCTCGCCGCGGGCATCGTGTTCTTCCCCAGTGACGTCGTCCAAAGCCGGTTCCGCACGCTGCGGCACCCGGGAAGCGACCTCAGCGTGCAGACCCGGCTGGCCGAATGGCGGGAGAGCCTGCGCGTGTGGGTGCGCTATCCCGTGATCGGCGCCGGCGCCAATGCCCTGCGCATGGTCTACCCGCAAGTCCGCCAGACCTCGTCGGGAAAATGGCTGGTGCATGCTGAGAATATGCCAATCGAGCTGCTGGCCGAAGGGGGACTGGTCGGCCTGGCCTTGGCAGCCTTGCTGGGGGTCGCCATCGCGCGCCGGGCCCGCTCCGAACCGGCGGCCCTCCCGGCCGCCTGCCGCCTCGGCATCGCAGGCGCGATCCTCACGGTCGGCGCCCATGCGCTGTGGGACTTCGCCGTGTTGGTGCCCGCCTACGCCGTTGTTCTGGCGACTCTGGTGGGACTCCTGCTCCCGCCGCCGCGCCCTGACCGGGGCGTGCGGCATGCCCTGTGTCTCGCCCCGGCGCTGGTCGGCCTGTTCGCCGCGGGCTGGCTCGCAATCAGCGCCCTGCCCGACTTGCGCCGGCTGGACGATCCTACCGATTTGGCGGCCGCTTCGATTCCCGATCTCCAGCACGCTCTCGTCCTCGCGCCTTCGTCCTGGCACGCCTGGTACTACTTGGGCGACGCCATCGCCCGCGACGGCGTCGAGCACTCGAACCCGCGGCGTTGCCGCCTGGGCGCACGCCTCGCCGGCCAGGCAGCCCTCTACGACGCGCAGAATTACCGGCTCTGGTACCAACTGGGACAGGTGCGCCTCGCGCTGATGGATTACGACGGCGCCGAGCTTGCGTTCGCCCGCGCGAAGGGGCTCCGCTCCTGGCTGGCTCCGCCGCCCATCGACCGACCGGCAGGTGCGCGATGAACCGTGCATCCACCGGCCACCCTCGCCGAACCTACCGGCTCGGGCCGCAAGGCCTGACACTCCTCTACGAGGACAACGATATCCTCGTGGTCGACAAAGCGGCTGGCTTGCTGACGATCGCCACGGAAACCGACCGGGAACGAACCGCCTACCGGCTCGCGACGGACTACGTCCGCCGCGGCCACGCGCGCTCGCCCAACCGTATCTTCATCGTTCACCGGCTGGACCGCGACACCTCGGGCGTCCTGCTTTTCGCCAAAACAGAACAGGCCAAACGCCAGTTGCAGGATCACTGGGGCGACACCGAGAAGACCTATCGGGCCATTGTTCACGGCCGCCTCGCCCGCAAGGAAGACACGCTCGTCTCGTATCTCACCGAAAACGCCGCCTATCGGGTCTATTCGACGCCCGACCGGGCCAAGGGGCTGCTGTCGCGAACCGCCTACAAAGTGATCCGCGAAGCCAGAGGCTTCAGCCTGCTGGAAGTCCGCCTGCTGACCGGTCGGAAACACCAGATCCGCGTCCACCTGGCCGAGCTGGGCCATCCCGTGGTCGGCGACCGACGCTATGGCCGAAAAGGCGATACCCACCGGCAACTGGCCCTGCATGCCGAATCGATTGCGTTCAACCACCCGGTCACCGGCCAACGGATGACGTTCAAGGCCGAGGTGCCCGCCCATTTTGCCCGGCTGATGGGAGGCGCGCCCGCCCCGGAAGCTCGACGGATAACGGAAGAAAGGAACCCCGCATGAACCGACTCGGCGCACTTGTTCTGACTCTCGGCCTGGTGCTTGGCACGACTTCCTGCATGACGCAGAAACTCTGGGATGACACCCATTCGAATGGCTGGGTCCGCGTCGATACGTCGCGAATAACCGAACAGACCCTGCGAGCGCAAGGCGTCGCCTACCGGCGGGATGCGGCGGGAACTCTTTACATCCCCGAAACCGCGACGGACCGGTTCAAGAATTACTCGCTTCGCGCCCTGGGCGCCCCGGTCACGGTCGTAGTCGATGTGGCCGGCGCGGTCGGCACGATCGTCGTCTACGGCCTGATGGTGGACCTGGAGAACGGCGCCCCTGTCACCACGGAGTTGATCAAGGCGCTGGCGCACTGACGACGCCACCGCCGAGTGCGAAAGCGCCGACTCCCGAAATCAATAGGTAGGGCGAGGGCCTCCGGCCCCGCCGGGAAAGAGGCGCGGCAGGGATGCCGCTGCCCTACCACGAATGCCGGCCAACTCAGTGCACCATCTGCCACGCCTTGACCGCGTCGATCGGGTGAATCAGCATCAGCACGTTCAATGTCAGGTTGTCGCGCACGGTAAGCGCCAGCCCGACCTCGACAACAATGAATAGCACGATCGACCCTTTCAGGCCGAGGTGCCGCGCCAGCAGGAACCCCGCTGCGCAACAGACGATGTCCGCCATTGAATTCGCGATGGAATCGCCGGTATAGCCCTGGCCGATGGTCGCCTCGCGGTAGCGCTGGATAATGAAGGACGAATTCTCGAGCACTTCCCACACGGCTTCCAGCACGACCGCCGTAGCCAGCCGCCATGCCAGCGGCCAACGGGGTGCCAGCCAGGCCAGCGCACCACAGAGCAGGACCCCGTGCAGCACGTGCGTGAAGCTGTAGGGGTCGAGCCAGTGTTGCGAGTTATGCGCGCTCCAGATATCGCCGTCCCAAGCGTTCCATTTCCCGCAGGCGCACCACCAGATCCGTCCTTCGTAACGCTCCAGCAGAATCGCGACCGCCATGACCGCGACCATCAGCAGCCACGGCATCGCGCTACGCCACGACCGGGCCTGGCCGGGCAACACTTCGGGGACTAACGCGGAGTTGTTCATTGCTGGTCGCATCTTCGAAGGATCGTCGCTCATGTCTGCCGTAGCCTCCTGGGCGAAGGAAGATGCCGACACCCGCGGGCACGGCGCTCCATTGGGCACCCGCGATCAAGTCTCTCTACCATATTCTGGAGGGCGCCGCTCTGTCGTCGCCGTGTGAATAAGAGACGCACAGGTCGTGCATGTCTTGACGAGACGCCTGTATACCATTCCCGCCGCCCCTTCTCAAAACTCACTCAAGTTCTGGGGCTCTACGGCATCCGGCCTTCTGATCGGTTCCCCATCAGTCCCCACGAGCCGCGCCGTGAGAAAGCAATAGACCAAGCCCAGACCATCCTGCGTGGGCACACCGCCGCCCGCCAGTACGGTTGCTCCATCGGCCATCGAGATCTGCGAGTTGTAGGTGAACACGTGGAAGAAAGGCTGCTCAACGGGGATATGCCGCGTACCCGCCGTTCCCGCCGGCACGTCGTAGCCATAGTCCCGCCACGTAGGCGAGTCGACGAAACTGGGCGTGAGGGTGAGGTTAATCATATTGCCATCGGGCGCCACTTCAGGCAGCACCGTAAAGATGGAGCCGACCTCCCTGGTCTGGAAGTCGCATGGGGCAACCACCTCCTCGGTCGTAACGTTTGTCGGCGCGCACCCGACGCCATTAGTGTTGAACGTCGTCGGGTAGATCACCTCGGTAACTCCTCTGACCGACGCCTCGGACCCGCTGCGGGTGATCAGTCTAGGCGCGGCCAGCACACGTCCGCACCCGTTTGTCCACAGGCCCATCAGCATCTTCGGGTTCGCCGGCCCCGGCGCCAGATGCACCAGATTGGTCCGCTCGAAGCGCACGAACTGCGCCTCAACTTCAATCTGCATGGGAATCACGTTAAGCTCGGACATCAGGCGCTCGAAACACGCCAGGTTCTCAGCCGTATTGGCGACAAAGACCTTCCCCACGGCCGAGTTGTACGTGATCGACGACCCTCGCGGCCACTCCACGCCCATTGCGGCAAAGATGCTTTTCAAGTCAGCCGGACCGGACTCCTCTTTGTAGCCTACGTACCTGCACGCGCTGGCCCGTTCGATGTACGTCGGCTCCACGGGATACTCCCGGTGCAAGATTGCCCCATCCGGCTCATCGGGTGCCATGAACTTCACACCCAACGCATCCACGCACACTTTCAGCCCCGTGACCTGTCGCAGCGTCTTGACCAACGAATAGAGCCGGATGTTCCGCGCCGAAAGGCTGACGTTCGTCATCAACGGCTTCGCGTCAGCCGCGTTCGTCGAAGCAGTCCAGGGGATCAACACGATGTTCACGCCCTGTTTCTCGGGATCGTTTTCGCGGCTCGCCTTTGCCAGAAACGCAACCACATCCTGAATGCTGGCCTGCTTGAACTCGACTTCCGGCAACACGATCCGCTGCATCGCCTGGATCACGGCATCGCGCGGCGTGGTGATCTTGACCACTTCAAAGTCCTGACCGCCGGCCTGAACCTTGACGCCCTGCCGGACCTCGAACGGTCCATACTGTTTGCCCTTGGCATCCTTAAGAAAGAACTGATCCGCCCGACAGGTTGTGGCGATCAGGGCACAGGCGAACGCGAACTGCAGCAGTCTCATGGAATAGTCTCCGCATCAGGTGATGAACTCCAGGTAATGGTCTCGGTGGATAATCTCGAATGATGCCTTGGGATAACCCTCCGACCAGTCCTTGGGGGGCGCGCTCCGGGCACGTGTCCATTTCATCTCGAAACCATGCAATGCGCCGCCGACGTCCTCTACCAGGTCAATTTCCTTCTGGTCGTATGTGCGCCAGAAATAACTTTGGATGTTCCGACCGTGGTACAGGTTAGCCTTCATCCGCTCTCCGATGGCATAGTTCTCCCACAGGGCCCCGACATCGTCCCGCATCGCGACCGGGTTGAAATTGTTGATCAGGGCATTCCGGATGCCGTTGTCGATGAAGTAGTAGCGCCGGCTCTTGGTGACCTCCTTGCGCAAGTTACGTGCAAAGCCGGACCGGCAGTGGATGACAAATACCTTCTCAAGCAGGTCGAGATACCTATCCACCGTGTTCTTGCTCATGCCCAATTGAGAACCGAGTTCGGTCACGGAGACTTCGTGGCCAATCTGAAAGGCAAGAAGTTGAAGCAGACGCACCAGTTTGTCCGAGTGCCGAATCCCCTCAAGCTGCAGGATGTCCTTGAAAAGGTAGCTGCCCACCAATTCTCGCAAGTAGAGTTCCCTGCCCTCGTTCGAGTCCGTCAGCACCACCTCGGGATAACTGCCGTACACTAGGCGCTGCTCAAGGTGCGCGTGGGTCTCGTGGGCGGTCTCGGTGGGACCAATTTCCATCTGCGCCAGAGGCAGCATCAGCAAGGTGTACTGGCGACCGGTGAGCGGTTCGCCCGCTTGGTGCGCCAAATCGAACGACGAGGAACCGGTGGCGATGATCTTGATGCCCGGAATGTGGTCAACCATCAGTTTCAGGTTGAGCCCGATCTGCTTGACATACTGCGCCTCGTCCACGATCAGCACGCGGCGACTACCGACAAAAGACTTCAATTCCGCCAGCGACTGACTCTCCAGATAGTGGCGAACGGTGATGTCCTCACCCGTTACCATCAAGACGGGTTCGTCGGCTTGCTCCGCGTAGTGGCGGATCAGGGTCGTCTTGCCGACGCGGCGCGGGCCATAGACGACCACCACCTTGCCGACAGAAGCCAACGACTTGAGGCGCGCGAGTTGTGCCTGCGGGATATAGTTTTGGTCACTCACGATGACCGTATTATTCCAAATTCAGTCAGTTCGCAAGCCCGTATTTGTAACCTATGTCCGATTGAATTCCAGCGCCTCGGCCAACGTGACACGCAGGCTTTCGAGTAGCTTCTGCCGAGTCGGCTCCTGACAATTCGCGCCGGGGACCTCTTCGATCCACCCGATTCACCGCCCGCCGTCCTGCTTGGTCACTGCCGTGTACGTATTTGCCATGTTTCGTTACCTCTTCTGGAATCGTACCACAGAACTCAGCACGCGCGACACCCAGTTCCAGGCCCAACTCTCAGTAACCCGCCGCGCCGGATGCACCCCCACGCTCCCAGCCTGGTTCGCCATCCGCCCCAACTAGCCGGACGGTCAGGAAGCTGTAGATCAGTCCCTTCCCGTCACGGGTCGGCGTGCCGCCGCCGATCAGCAGCGTTGCGCCATCTTGTACGGATACCTGGGTCTTCACAGTGAAGTTCTGGAAGAAGGGCTGCTCAATCGGCACGTGACGCAACTTGCCGATGCCATCCGGCTGATCGTACCCATAGTCCTTCCAGGTCGGCGGCTCCACGAAGGTGGGCGTCAACGTCAGGTTGATCATGTTCCCATCGGGTGACACTTCGGGCAACGCGGTCAGAATGGTGCCGACTTCGCGCGTCTGGAAGTCCTGAGGCTTGACCACAGCGCAGGCTTCCGGCGCCGGCGCATTTGAATTGCATGGGCCACCACCGCCCTGGCTTTCGAACGTGGTCGGGTAGATCACCTCGGTCACACCACGGACCGAAGCTTCCGAACCGCTCCGTGTGACCACCCTGGGGGCTCCCAACAAGCGGCCGCAGCCGTTCGTCCACAGCCGCAACAATGACCGAGCCGAAACACTGCCGGGCGCCTGATGGAGAAAATTCGTCGCATCAAATTGTACGATGAGAAGATCGATCTCAATCTGACCAGGAATAGTGTCTCGCTCGCCAATGAGCATCTTGTCCAAGAGCGCCAGATTCTCTTCCGTGTTGACGACCAGAATCTGGTGCCGAGCCGCATCGTAAGTGATGGCAGAGCCTCGCGGCCATTTCACGCCCAACACGGTCAGATTCGTCTTCAGCATATCATCGACGGTGATTGCGGCAATATTTGAAGAACTTGGCATTGCCTTAACGTTGGAGGCCTTATGTTGCGGCGCTGCGGCCTGTTCGATGATGGCCGGTTCGATAGCCGGATACGCGCGTTGCCGCAGGACAGCATTCGTCTCGATGTCCGCTCGACCGACCGTGGCGATCAGGAACCCGACCAGCGCGAACCGCAGCAGCGTCATGGCATTGTCTCCATGGGTGAATAGCCGAACCGAGGGCGATTGAATACCTTTGAGGGCCGAGGGACAAGACAATTGGCAACGCGGCCCGGGAATGGACCTTAGGTCACACCTGCGGCGGGCTTTGACGATACGGGCACACAGCGTCGACAGAGCGGCGCCCGCCAGAAGATCGAAGTGGCCCAATCGATCAGACGCCTCGTGGGCGGGCGGCGAGTAAGTGATCGCTGAGTCTCTTGAGCAGTCGCCGATGACGATCTTCCGCGATCCGCCCGATCGTGCCGGGTATGCTGCTTCGTGGGAGGACGGCAAGGAAACCCAGGCGTATTAAGGAGGGCTCTACGAGACCACTCGACGAGTAGTCTCGATCTACCGGCATCAACCGCTCGTCAAAACCGTCCACGACCTGCCGAATCTGAGTGCTGATGCCGCAGACAAGAACATCACCGAATCCTGGCATTTCCCTAAGGAGCAACGCCGGCCTGTTCTTGATCCTGCCGTCGGCCTGCGGCAACGAGGCCAGAATTACGTCGCCTTCTTTGATGGTAGGTACTCCGCGTTGGGCTCTTTGACCAGACTCAGTGGATACTCTGGTTCTCGTTCGCCGTAGGCAGCTTCAAGTCCCCGTGCAGCCAACGCCCGCCAAGCGGTCTCGTCACGCGACGGTTCTTCCTCCTCGAAGACGACGATCACCGCCCCCTTTGGAAACCGCCCGGTGGGCGGAAGGATAATGCTCTTCCCGTCACACTCTGCTTTGACAGCGATCATAGCAACTCACCCTCGCACACCCATATTAGATACTTTCGGCGCCTGAACGGCAAGGGGATTGCCGACCGCCTTCGCCACCAGCGCCCGGCACTTCGCCACGGGTGTAGCGCGGGAGAACTTGGCGATCTTCGTGAATCCCACGATACCTGCCGACTCCAATCGCTCGCGCAACACCGTCTCGAACAGGCGCACGGTCGTGATCACGTCGTTCAAGCCGCGATGCGATACTGCATCCGACAGCCGGAAATGATTCTTCAGCGTCTCCAGCCTGTGGTTGCCGGTCTCCGCGATCGCACGGCGGGCCAGGGTCATGGCGCAGAATCCCTTGGAGCCCGCGACCGGGACACCCAGCCGGCGGTACTCCGGCAGCAACACGCGATCCCAGTCGAACGACAGATTGTAGGCCACGATCGGGAGTTCGCCCGCATACTCGCGGAAGGCCGCATGCGCCTTGAGCGGCGACTCGCCATGCGCGCGCAGGAACTCGCGCGAATACCCGTGCACCGCCTGCGCCATGGGGTCAATATAGACGTCGTGGTTCAGCAGCATGCGAAACGGCTCGCCCACAGGTTCCCATCCGCACATGCGCTGGGCCGCAATCTCGACGGCACAAATGGGCGGGTACAACCCGTTCGTCTCCGTATCGACGATCAGCCATTCCTCGTTGGTCATGTCCCGATCGCTTCCACCATGCGTTGAATGCCGCCGCGGCGGGCATCCACCAGGGCGCGCGCCTTGTCGCCGTAAGCCCGCCGGTAGGCCGCGTCACCCAGCAACCGTTCAATCTCGACCGCAAACTGCGCCGCGTCGGGTACCTGCACGATCGCCCCGGCCGCACGGAAGTCCTGCATGACATCCGGGAAATTCTCCATGTTCGGACCGACTACCACGGCTCTGCCGCAGGCTGCCGGCTCAATGACATTCTGCCCGCCATGCTGGGTCAGACTCTTGCCCACGAAAACCACGTCGCCAACGGTGTAGATGTGCCGCAACTCGCCGGTGGTATCGGCCAGCAAGACATCGGGCGCGACCGGTGGCGTCGGCTTGTCCCTCATGGCACTGCGCTGCACCACGCTCAACCCGCGCGCCCGGATCGCCGCCATGACCTCGTCGCGGCGCTCGGCATGCCGCGGCACCAGGACCAGCACGAGCTCCGGATGCGCCGCCTTGAGCCACTGGTAGGCGTCGAGCAATATTCCCTCCTCGCCCGCCCACGTCGACCCGCCGAGCAGGACCAGCGCCGTCGCCGGGATACCCGCCTGTGCCAGGATCTCGCGTCCCTTGGCCGGGTCACCGGGGGTCTGCAACGCAACGTCATACTTCGCGCTGCCGGTCACGATCACCCGCGCCGGGTCGGCGCCAATGGCGGCATAGCGGTCCGCATCCTGACGGCCCTGCGCGCAGATGACGTTGAAGGTGCGCAGCACGGGGCCGAACACGCCGCGCAGCCGCCGGTAACGCGAGAAGGAGCGGTCGGAAACCCGTCCGTTGATGATCGCCATCGGGATCCCCCGCGCCCGCGCCATGTGCAGCAGGTTCGGCCAGAGTTCGCCTTCGGTCATGATCAACCGCGCCGGCTTGATGCGATTGAGCACGGACCTCACCACGATGGGGAAATCGACCGGGAAGTACAGAAGCACATCCGCGGGATTCATAGACTTCTCGGCCAGCCGGTGGGCTGTCGACGTATTCGTGGTAACCACGAACGCCGCGCCGGGATGCGCCGCGCGCCAGCCCTCGATGAACCGCAGGCCCACATACATCTCGCCGACACTGACGGCATGCACCCAAAACCAGGGCCCTTTGGATAACCGCGCCTTCACGTCGGCGTCATACCAACCCAGTCGCTGCAGGAATCCTTTGCCATACCCGCCGCGCCGCAGCATGCGCCACAGGTAATACGGCAGCATGACCACGAACACGACCGGGAACAACAGGTTGTATATGAGACGAATCACTGTTCACCGTTCACTGTTCACCACTCCCGCGCGCCAAAGCGCGCGGATGGGCGTCCTGGTACACCTCGCGCAGTTTCTGCACGGTGACATGCGTGTAGATCTGCGTCGTCGACAGGCTGGCATGGCCGAGCATCTCCTGTACGCTCCGCAAATCGGCGCCGGCATCCAGCAAATGCGTGGCAAACGAATGCCGCAGGGCGTGCGGCGTCAGCAGCGGATTCAGCTCCGCCACCCGCAGATATCGTTTGAGCAGCCGCTCGATCGAGCGCGTAGTCAATCGCGTGCCGCGCGTATTGACAAACACCGGCTTCTCTCCGCGCGGACGGCGCCCGATTTCCGGCCACAAGACGTTGCGCAGGTCGAGTGCCGCCTTCACCGCCTTGACTGCCGGCCGACCGAGCGCGCACAGCCGCTCCTTCTTGCCCTTGCCGCGCACCTGCACGACGCCGCTCAGCAGGTCCACGGAACTATCCTGCAGTCCCGCCACCTCGCTCACGCGGCCGCCGGTGCTGTAGAGCACCTCCAGCAAAGCCGTGTCGCGCCGCGCCAGGAATTCGGCCCTGCGCCGTTCTTTGTCAGTCGCCGGCTTCTCGCTCTCGTCCCACACCTTGGCCGGGGCGTCCAGCAACCGCACGACTTCCGGCACCGACAAGAAATGCGGCAAGGTGCGGGCGCGCTTGGGGCCCTTGAGTCCCGCGAACGGATTGGAATGCACCATCTCCTCACGTTCCATGAAACGGTAGAAACTCCGCAGGCTGGAGAGTTTCCGCGACGTGGTCGTGGCTTGCGCGCCCCCCTTCTGCGACTCAACGAGGAACTTGCGGCCGGTGTAGCGGTCGGTGCTGCCCCAGGCAAAGGGCGGCAGGGCGTCCTCGCCCCACTTGCTCACGGCAAACTGGGTGATGTCCAGCAGGTAGTTGCTGACCGTGTGGGGTGAGGCGTTGCGCTCATGCTCAAGGTGCGCGACGTACTGCGACACGCACGGGTCCTCCGTGATGGTCCACGGTTTGACTGGCGCCCCCGGAGTCTTTGGAGTCTCACCCATCCGCCGGCTTCTCGTCGGCCTTCGCTCCGCCGGCATAGCGGCGGACCATACGCTTGAGCGCCGAACGCTGCCGCGGCGACAACGACTTGCGCTGGCCGAACTGCTTCGACAGCGAATCATAGAACGCCTTGTCGTCGTAGGTCTTGCCGTCGCGTCCGGCCTTCTGCTTCCAGTCGGTCACGTTCTTGAGCTGGTCGAGCAAGGCCTGGCTTTCGTTGTCCTCGGTGCCGCTGGCCTGGCCGAGTTCAAGCGACTCCTGAAGCGCCTCAAAGTTGGGAATCTTTTCACTGTATTTGCCGACCAGCCGATCCAGCACCTGGAGTTGCGCCGGGGAAAGCTCGCGCTGCTGGTCGACGCGCCGCTGCAGCGACTCGACGAAGACTCGGTCGTCGAACTTCCGCCCGCGCCGTTCGGTTGGCGGCTCTAACTCGACCTCTCTCAGCGCGGCGAGCTTGGCCACGGTCGAGGCCCGCGGCGGCTCAGGCGGCGTTTCCTCAAGCAGCTTCTGCAGGCCGGCCTCCGCCAGCGCCTCGCCCAAGTCGGGAATCTGCTCGCGATAACGCAAGACCAGACGGCCCAGCGACTCGAGCTGCCGCATCGACAACGGCTTCTTGGCCTCGTCGAGCTGCTTGCGGATCGAAACCGTGAACTTGTGGTCGCTGTAGGTGCGTTTTCCGCGCTTGGTCTCGGGGCCCCACTCTTTCACCTGGTCAAGCGCGGTGAGCACGCGTAGCACTTTGCCTGCGTCGGCCGCCGGCCCCTTGGCCAGAACCATCCACGCGAGGAACTGCTTGTAGAAATCGGCCAGCATGTGGTGCCACTCGACTTTGCCCGCCTCGATCTCGTCGAGCAGTTCCTCCATGTGGGCCGTGAACTGCACGTCGAAGAGCGCGTTCAGGCTCTCCGTCAGGAGCGTGTTGACCTTCATGCCGAGGTCGGTTGGCTGGACGGCCTTCTTCTCGCGAGTGGCATACTTGCGGTCATACAGCGTGCCCAAGATCGACGCATAGGTGCTCGGCCGGCCCACCCCATTCTCTTCCAGAGCCTTGATCAGCGAAGCTTCGCTGTACCGGCCCGGCGGCTGCGTCTCCTTGCGCTCGGACAGCCATTTGAGCAGGTCCAACGGCTCGCCCGGCTCCAGCGACGGCAGTTTCTCGACCTCTGGCTCGTCCGCTTCGCCTTCGGCCTTGTCAGCCGCGTCCTTCTCCTTGGTAACCTTGCGCTCCACACCCGACACCTTCATGTAGCCCGGGAACACGACCTGCGAGGCCGTGGCGCGGAACAGGTAATCCGGCACCTGGCCCTCAGGCGTGATCGTTTCGATCTCGGCCGTGCGTTGCTCGATCTTCGCCGGCGCCATCTGGCTGGCGACAAAACGCTGCCAGATCAAGCCGTACAGGTTGAGTTGCTCGGGCGTCAGCGCCTTGGCAAGGCTCTCGGGAGTGCGGTTTACATCCGTCGGCCGGATGGCTTCGTGCGCTTCCTGCGCGCCGCCGCGGCTCTTGAAAAAGTTCGGTTTCTCGGGCAGATACTCGGGGCCGAACTGCGACGTGATGAACTGGGTGGCCGCGGCCCGGGCGTCCTGTGAGAGATTGAAAGAGTCGGTACGCATGTAGGTGATCAAACCCACGGGCCCTTCGCCCAAGTCCACGCCTTCATACAGCTTCTGGGCAATCTTCATGGTGCGGGCGGGCGGGTAGTCGTACACGCGGGAGCCGGCCTGCTGCAACGAACTGGTGATGAAGGGCGGGTACGCACGTTTGTTGATCTCGCGGCGAACGATGCCCCTGACGCGCAGGGATCGTGTCTCCAGGTCCTTCGCGATCTGCTCGGCCTGCTCCGGCGACTTGACCTCGGCCTTCTCGCCCTTGATGCGGGCCAGCCGCACGGTGAACGGGTCCTTCGGATCGATCTGCTTGCGCACCTCGGCGCCGAACACCCAGTAGGCTTCGGGCTTGAAGCCCAGGATCGCCAGTTCGCGCTCGCAGACCAGGCGCAGCGCCACGGACTGCACGCGGCCGGCGCTGAGCCCGCGATGGATCCGGCTCCAGAGCAACGGACTGACCTTGTAGCCCACGATGCGGTCGAGCACGCGGCGCGCCTGCTGGGCGTTAACGCGTTTCTGATCGATCTCCGAAGGATTTGCGAACGCCTCGCGCACCGCGCGGGCCGTGATCTCGTTGTAGGTCACCCGGAAGAACTTGTCGGCCGGCACCTTGTCTTCCAGGATCGCCTTGAGATGCCATGCGATGGCCTCCCCCTCGCGGTCAGGATCAGGCGCCAGATAGATGGCGTCGCAGCCCACGGCGGCGTCGCACAGCTCCTTGACCACCTTCTTGCGGTCGTCGGTGACCACATACTCCGGCGTGAAATCATGCTCCAGATCGACTCCCAGACTCTTCACCGGCAGGTCGCGCACGTGCCCCATCGAGGCTTTGACCGTGAAGTCGGCGCCCAGGATCTTGTTGATCGTCTTCGCCTTGGCCGGCGATTCCACGATGACCAGGTTCTTTGACATCCGTTCTCCCCACACGGCCCCCAAGGCCGTTATTCTGCCTTACCCACCCGTGTCCCAAGGACACGCGGCTTTCCCCAATCTCACAAACCCGCGTCGGTTTCAACTGCTGTTTTTGCGGTTGGCGGCCTGCGTCACGACGGTCTCTCGCCCAGGCAAAGCCCAGTTGCGGCGCGGCGGGGACGCCGTCGCCCTACCAAAACACGCATTGGGGACCGATAGGGCGAGGGCGTCCCGCCCCGCCGTGTGCAAGACACCGTTCCGCGCCTAACTCCGCCGCAGCGCCACCCGTTGTCCGGGAAGCATCTTGAGGACGCGCTTCATCTCAAGACCCAGCAGCAGCACACTGACCGCCGCTGCCGCCTTCCCCGACGCCTGGATCAGCCGGTCGATTTCCAACTCGTCGCCGTCCTTCATCAGTTCGACCAGAGCGGCCTCATCGGCGGAAAGCCGGGGCGCCACGACGACGGGCTCGCGTCCTTTGACTGGCCGCGGGATCAACTGTTCGAACTCCTGGAGCACATCCTCCACGCTCTCCACCAGGCGGGCCCCGTCGCGAATCAACTGGTGCGGGCCGCGCGATCCTGTCGAATCGATCCGCCCGGGCACGGCAAACACTGTGCGGCCCTGCTCCATGGCCTGCCGTGCCGTAATCATCGCGCCGCTCGTTACGTCCGCCTCAACGACGATCACACCCAACGATATGCCGCTCACGATCCGGTTACGGACCGGGAAGGTGGTCTTATCCGGTTGGCGGCCGAAGGGGTACTCCGAGATCACGGCGCCCTGGCCGGCGATCTGCGCCGCCAGTTCGGCATTCTCCGGTGGGAACATACAATCCAACCCACCCCCGAGCACAGCCACCGTGCGCCCGCCCGCCTTGAGCGTGCCCTTGTGCGCGGCCGTGTCGATCCCCCGCGCCAACCCGCTGATCACGGTCACGCCGCTGCGGGACAACTGCGCGGCCAGCCGCTCCGCCGTCTCCATCCCGTAGTGGGTCGTGCGGCGCGACCCGACGATGGCCACGCTCTGGGAATCACCGGGCAGAATCGTGCCCTGAACGTAAAGCGCCAGCGGCGGATCGTAAATGTGCTGCAGTCGCTTGGGGTACTCGGCATCGACGGCCGTCACCAACCGGGCGCCGGCCGCCGCGGCCCGCCGTTCCTCCTGGGCCACGTCCAACCGCTCGCGCTGCCGGACGATCTGCTTGACGATCTCGGCGCCCACGCCGCGCACGGCGCACAGTTCGTCGTAACCCGCGGCCAGGATGCCCTCGGGCGACCCCACGGCCGCCGCCAGCGTGCGGACGCTGACCGGGCCGACGCCCTGCATCATGTTGAGGATGATATAGGCTTCGCGTGATGAATATGGGTGCATAGTTAACCGCTATCTAAATAACAACGGATAAATAGCACAGTCCTCCCGCCAGGCGCAACCGGCGACATGCGACCGAACTCCTTGCCTGCGATGTTCCGCAAGGAGGCGGCAAGAAGATCTTCGGTTCCTTAGGCCTCAGTACCCGAAGCGGTCCTTCAGGAAGCGCCGGCTGATGGCCACGCTGTCGCGCGGGTCAAGGGCCGTCGAGTCCTGCTCAATCATCACCCAGCGTACCCCGGGCATGTCCGGCAGGACCTTCATCACGCCCGCCCAGTCCACGCGGCCCTGGCCAAGTTCGATCCAGGTCTTGCCGTCATGATCCTTGAAATGCAGGTACCCGATGCGCGCCTTGTGCGTGCGCAGGAAGTCCGCCACATTTTGGCCCGCCACCGTCACCCAAGCCACGTCAACGCACAGGTCGACCGCGGCCGGATCCATCCCGGCGAGCAACAGGTCCATGCCCGTCTTGTCGCCGTCCACGCGCTTAAACTCGAAGTCGTGGTTGTGGTAGTGAAGACGAATGCCTTCCTTGCGCAACTCGCGGCCGGCTTTGTTGAGCACTTCGATCCCGGTCCGGTAATCGGCCAGCGTGCGACCTTCCCAGGTCATCAGGCCCGAGATGCACAGGTCCGACGCGCCCACGGCACGCAGGTACCGAATCGACGGCGCCACGTCAAGAAGCGCACTGAGTCCCGTATGAGTGCTTCCACAAACGAGGCCGCGCTCTTCAAGTTTGCGGCGGTAAAGCACCGGGTCCTTGGCGCCTCCCTCAACAGCCGCATACCCCGCCGCCTTGACCGTGTCCAGGATCAGATCCGTATCCTTCTCAAGATCGTAGCCTTTTCCGAAAACCAGCAACTGCGCGCCAACCGTGGGCAAACTCATGTGATCTACCTTTTCTCCGTGGTGGTCCAACGGCGGTTCACCCGCCGTGACTTCCTGCGCCTTGTACGCCCCCGACGCGCGCCATTCAACCTTTATCCTCATTCCCCGCGCTTGCGGCACCCAGCCCGCATATACTACACTCTTCCCCCACGCGCGCCGCCAGACGGTACAAGTCGGTCCGTCAAGATGGGCGCCGGATTTGTGTCGCATCTTGGGTAGGGCGACGGCGTCCTCGCCGCGCCGTGCCAGTTGCGTTCTTGTTGCGCCACTGTCGCGGCGGGGCCGGAGGCCCACGCCCTACCTTTCGGATTGCGGGCGGAACCCGCGTTGGGAGCACAGCCAGATGAACGCACTGAAGAAGACGAAATTCACCGGCCCCAAGGGACCGGTTGTCATGGTCATCATGGACGGAGTCGGCATCGGCGAGTACGCCGAAGGCGACGCGGTCCGAACGGCCCTCACGCCGAGCATGGCTTATCTGAAGGCCAACGGTCTCTACAGCCAGCTCAAGGCACACGGGAAAGCCGTCGGGCTCCCGAGCGACGATGACATGGGCAACAGCGAAGTCGGCCACAACGCCATCGGCTGCGGCCGTGTTTTCGCCCAGGGCGCCCGCCTCGTCAGCGAGGCCATCGCCAACGGATCCCTGTTCCGCGGCGAAGTGTGGCGCTCGCAAATCGCCAACGTCGTGAAGAACCAGTCCACGCTCCACTTCCTGGGCCTGTTCTCCGATGGCAACGTTCACAGTCACATCGACCACCTCAAGGCCATGCTGACCGAGGCCAAAGCCGCGGGTGTCAAGCGCGCCCGCATCCACATCCTGCTCGACGGCCGCGACGTGGGCGAAACGTCGGCGCTGGAATACGTCGACCCCTTCGAGCAATTCCTGGCCGGTCTCAACGCCGGCGGCGCCGTGGACTACCGCATCGCCTCGGGCGGCGGTCGCATGGTTATCACCATGGACCGCTACAACGCCAATTGGGACATGGTCCGCAAAGGCTGGGACACGCACGTCCGCGGCGTCGGCCCGCAATTCGCATCCGCCCACGCGGCCATCGAAGCGCACCGCAAGACCATGCCCGGCGTAATCGACCAGGATCTGCCGCCGTTCGTGATCGCTGAGGCCGGCAAGCCCATTGGCCCGATCTGTGACGGCGACAGCGTGGTGTTCTTCAACTTCCGCGGCGACCGCGCCATCGAGATCACGCGCGCCTTTGAAGACGACACCGTGACGGAATTCGAGCGCTCCCCTCGCCCCAAGGTGCTCTACGCAGGCATGATGCAGTACGACGGTGACCTGAAACTGCCCAAGCGCTACCTGGTCGAGCCACCGGCCATTGCCAATACCATGGGCGAATACCTAGCCAGAAGCGGCGTGCACATGCTGGCCATCAGCGAAACCCAGAAATTTGGGCACGTGACGTATTTCTTCAACGGCAACCGCTCCGGGAAGTTCGATGCCAAGCTCGAGGATTATGTGGAGATCCTGTCTGACATTCTGCCGTTCGAGCAGCGGCCGTGGATGAAGGCGGCCGAAATCACCGACAAAGTCATCGAGGCGATTCGCTCGGGCAAGTACCGGTTCATCCGCCTCAACTTTCCCAACGGCGACATGGTCGGCCATACAGGCGTCTACCAGGCGACCCAGATCGCCGTCGAAACGGTCGACCTGTGCCTTGGCCGCATGCTCCCGGTGATCCGCGAGACCGGTGGCATCCTGATCGCCTCGGCCGACCATGGGAATGCCGACGACATGTACGAGCACGACAAGAAGACCGGTAAGACGAAGGTCGACAAGGAGAGCGGGAGGATCAAGGTCAAGACGAGCCACTCGCTCAACCCGGTGCCGGTGTACGTCTATGACCCCGCCGGGACGGCCAGCTTCCGCCTGTCGAAGCACGAGGGACTGGGCATCAGCAGCCTGGCGGCGACCACGTTACGCCTGCTGGGTTTCGAGCCGCCCGAAGGTTACGATCCCAGCGTCGTGGACGTCGGCGCCGCAGAGTCGTGACAAGCGCTTTCACCTGCCAGCGCTGCGGCAACTGTTGCCGCCGTTCCGGCGAGGTCCGGCTATCGGATGACGAGCCGGCAACGCTCGCACAATTCCTCGACTTGCCCGTGGCGACCTTTACAGGGAAGTTCACGCGTTTGCGGGAAGATCGACAGGGTCTGGCCCTCACGGAACGCCCCGACGGCGCGTGTGTCTTCCTGGAGGAATCACCGGTTACCTGCCGGGTTCAACTCGCCAAGCCGCGCCAATGCCGCGACTTCCCGTTCACCTGGCACTACGACGACCTCGAGCGCGTCTGCCCGGCGTCGCGGGACGACGCGTCGCATAGGGCGGCGGCCGGCCCTCCTTGATGAGCTCGACACTCTCGGCCGGGTCGATGGGGTAGTTGAAAACAGTCGCCAGTTGCACTTTGAGACCCGGAAACGCTCGGCTCTGTAACGTATCGCTCTTCCCATAGACCTGGTCGACTCGAAAACTGACGCCGTCCAGAACGTACACTTCCGCCAGCCACGGGTAAGGCGTAATCAGCCACACTTCGCGAACGCCGCTGGCCGCATACAGTGGAAGCTTACGGAGACGATCGTGCGCCTGCGTCGAAGGCGAAAGTATCTCAACCAAGAGCGTCGGCGCGCCTTCGATGTGAGTGCGTTTGACCTGACCAGGATCGCACACCACGATGATATCCGGTTGCACGACGTCGGTCTCCGACAACTTCACGTCGATCGGTGCCGGGTACACCTGGCAGGTCTTGCCGCGAAAGTACGCGGCGAACTGAACCGCCAGCTCCAACTGGATCAGTTGGTGCCGCGGCGTCGGCGCCGGGCTCATGGCATACGCTTCGCCGCCGATGAGTTCCCACCGCAGGTCGTCATCCCAGGCGCGATAGTCCGACCACGTGTGCATGGCCGTCTTTCTTGCGGTGGACTCTCTCACGGGCCATCTCCTCAAGTCGGGAGGTTAAGCGAATCGATAAAAATAACTATACTCGCGGGGGAGAAGGTGTCGAGGTAGTTTTGGGCGCCTGCCGGATGACCGCCAGCAGTCCCTGCGCCGCGGCTGCAGGATCCGGCGCCGCCGTAACTGCCGTTACCAGGGCAATCGTCCGCGCGCCATTGCGCACGAGTTCCGGAATGTGCGACTCCTTGATGCCGCCCATGACCGTGAAGGGCACGCGCGCCACTGCCGCCACTCGCCGCAGTCCCTCGAAGCCGAGGAACGCGCCTTCCCAGTGCTTCGTACCAGTCGGGTAGATCGGCCCGATGTTGATGTAGGACGCGCCTTCGTCCTGCGCCCTCAGCGCTTCCTCGACGTTGTGGGTTGATGCGCCGATAATCAGGTCGGGGCTCAGCCGTCGCGCCAGCGGAATCGGAAAATCGTCCTGCCCGAGATGCACACCATCCGCGCCCACGGCCAGCGCAACGTCGACGCGGTCGTTTACAATCAGCAATGCGCCGGCTGCGGCGGTCAAATCGCGCACCTGTTCCGCCAGCGCCGCGTAGTCGCGCAACGACATTTCCTTCTCGCGGAGCTGGATCAACGTGACGCCTGCGTCCAGGGCCGCCTTCACGATGTCGAGCGTCGTCCGCCCTGTGGACAACGCCTGCGAAGTCACCAGGTACAGGCCCGCGTGCTCGAAGCGGGCCATTCGTTGGGCGTGAGTTCCTGTCGTCAACCGACAATCTTCAATGTTCAACATTCGATATTCAATCCCTATACGCCCTGTCCCAGTTCTTGAGCACCGGTTCCAGCCCCCTATCCGCCAGGGCCCCACAGAAGGTGGCGATATCGCGCGAGTCGTTGACGTGGAACTGCCCGTCCGGGGAATCGTTATGGTCGCGATAGCCGCCCACGGTGGTCCGGCTCGCGATGCTCATCTTGTTAACGCCTACACCCGCGATGCCATCGCGGAATCGGGCGTTCTCGCGCGTGGACACGACCAGCGGCACATCCGGGCACACGATACGAAAGGCGAAAATAACCTGGGCCAGGAAGGCCTCCGAAACCGTGTAGGGTGGCACGAAGCCGCCTTCCTGCGGACACACGCGGGGGAACGAGAGGGAGACGCCCGCCTGCCAGAATCGGTGCCGCAGGGCCCGCGCATGCCGGTAAAGGGCCAGCGTGTCGAAGAGCGGATCGCTCAGTCCGAGCAGGGCGCCCAGCCCCACCCAGCGCATCCCGCCGGCCAGCGCGCGCGACGGCGCATCGAGCCGGGCGGCATAGTCGCGCTTGGGGCCCCACCGGTGCAGCCGCGCATATTGTTCCGGCTCGTACGTCTCCTGGTAGAGCGTCACGCCCACGCAGCCGGCCTCGGCGAGTTGCCGGTACTCGTCGGTTGTCATGGGGAAGGCTTCCACGGTCACGGCGTGGAACTGCCGGGCCGCCTCGGCCACCGCGTCGCGCAGGTAGGCAAAGTCCGCCCGGGGCGTTCGCTCGCCCGTCAGCAGAAGAACTTCCTCAAACCCCATCGCCTTGATGGCCTCGAGTTCGCGCACGATCTGGTCGGGATCGAGACGGTGGCGCGGCTGAGTGCGGTCGGCGGCAAAACCACAATAGACGCAACCGCCCGAGCAGTAGTCGGAGAGGTAGAGCGGCACGTAAAGCGCGATCGTCCGGCCGAAATGGCGGCGCGTCAGGGCCTGGGCCCGCTGCGCCAAGGCCTCCAGGTTCCGGCCGGCTACGGGCGACAGGAGGGCCGCCAGCTCGGCTTCATACGGGGCGGCCGAGTTGAGTGCCCGATCCACGTCGGCCTCCGTGGCCGACAGGGCCGCGGCCAGCCAGGCCCCGGGATCGACCCAATCGGGCAGGCAGCCGGCCCCGGCCGGCGTCGCTGGGCTGTCCGGTTTCAGCGTTCCTCCCCAAGAAATGCGGTCAACGGGCTGGTTGCCACGGCCCGGTTGCTGCGCGACATGAGGCCCGCGCAACGGGCCGCACAGCCGGCCTGCACGGCCAGGGCGAACGCGGCGGCCATGGCCGCCGGGTCGCCGGCGGCGGCGATGGCGCTGTTCACCAGCACTGCCTCGCAGCCCAGCTCGATCGCGGCGGCAGCCTCGGATGGCGAACGCAAGCCGGCGTCTATAATCACGGGCACCCGGCTATCCTCGATGATCAGCCTCACCATTTCAAGCGTGGCCAGCCCGTGGCCCGTTCCGATGGCCGACCCAAGCGGCATCACGGCGGCGACGCCGACATCCTCCAGACGTTTGGCCAGCACGGGGTCGGCCGGCATATAGGGCAGCACCACAAAGCCGTCCTTAGCCAGGATCCGGCACGCCTCATAGGTCTCGATCGGGTCGGGCAGGAGATGGTGCGGGTTCGGATGGATCTCGACCTTGACGAACGGGCTTCCTGAGAGTTCGCGCCCCAGTTCGGCGGCTCGCACGGCTTCCTTGGCGTTGCGGGCGCCGGACGTATTGGGGACGAGCGTAACGCCGAGCTTCAGGAGCGGCCCCATCAAATCGTCGCCCGGCTGTTCGCGGTTGAAACGCCGCAAGGCCACGGTCACCAGTTGCGCGCCCGAGGCCCGGATGGCGTCGAACATCACGCTTACAGACGCGAACTTGCCGGTCCCGACCAGCAGGCGCGACTCGAACTCATGCCCGCCCAGTCTCAGTTTCGGTATCGTTATCACTGCGTTCCCCAAGCTCCCAAAGCAGGCGCTGCCGCCCGCACCCAAACACCCCGACAAAAAAAGCGCCTCCATCGAGGCGCCTCCCGTCGTTCAGTCCCTTCGCCGGCATGACCCGGATCAGGTTCAACGGGTATGATCTCAGCCCATGCGGGCACCCCTCGAACTGCGTTATACCTTACGCTGGGTGCCCGACAGGTGTCAACCCCGCCCAGCGACAGCCCGCGGCGCGGTCAATGCCGCTCGACAGAACTCCGCCCGCGGGTATATAAGGTCACCCGTCATGCGGAGCCCGAGATGAAACTACTGGTCACCGGCGGCGCCGGGTTCATCGGCAGCAATTTCGTCCGCCAGGTGCTCGCGCAGCACCCTGGCGATGAAATCGTCAACCTCGACAAGCTGACCTACGCGGGCAACCTGGAAAACCTGGCCGACCTCAAGGACAACCCCCGGCATACCTTCGTGAGGGGCGACGTTGCCTCGTCGCGCGACGTCTCCCGCGTCTTCCGCGCCCACGCGTTCGACGCCGTCGTCAACTTCGCCGCGGAAAGCCACGTGGACCGCAGCCTCCACATGGGGCCCCGCGAGTTCATCCGCACCAATATCCTTGGGACGCAGCTTCTCCTGGACGCAGCCCGCAAACGCGGCGTCAGGCGCTTTCTGCAGGTCTCGACCGATGAGGTTTACGGCAGCCTGGGCCCGGAGGGGCAGTTCACCGAACAGACGCCCTTGCAGCCGAACAACCCCTATGCCGCCACCAAGGCCGGCGCCGACTGCCTGGTCCGCGCCGCCGGCCATTCGCACGGCCTCGACATCGTCATCACGCGCTGCTCGAACAACTTCGGCCCCTTCCAGTTCCCCGAGAAACTGATCCCGCTCATGATCGCCAAGGCGCTGGCCAACGAACGTTTGCCCGTTTACGGGGACGGCCTGCACGTGCGGGACTGGATCTATGTGCTCGACCACTGCGCGGGAATCGATGTCGCGCTGCGGCAGGGCGCGGCGGGAGAGGTCTACAACATCGGCGCCGGCTACGATGTCCCCAACCTCCAGATCGTGAAGCGCATTCTCGCCCTGCTCGACAAGCCGGAGAGCCTGATCGAGTACGTCAAAGACCGGCCCGGTCACGACCGCCGGTACGCCATGGACAGCGCCAAGCTCCAGCGCACGCTCGGCTGGCGACCCGCCCACCCGTTCGACGACGCCCTGCGCGCCACCGTGGACTGGTACGTCCAGAATCGCGCCTGGTGGGAGCGGGTCCGGAGCGGCGAGTACCGCAAGGCCTATGACACGCTCTACGGCTGGCGCGACCGGAAAGCCCCATGATCGAAAAGACCCTATCGACCGAGCGGGTGTTTTCCGGGCGCCTCCTCACGCTCGACGTACTCGAGGTCGAACTTGAGCCGGGCGTGCGCGCCCGCCGCGAGGTCGTCCGCCACCCCGGTGCCGCCGCCGTGCTGGCCAGGGCCCCGGACGGCCGCTTCGTCTTCGTGCGCCAGTTTCGTAAGCCGGTCGAACGCGAACTCGTCGAAATCATCGCCGGCTGCCTGGAACGCGGCGAGACGCCGGCCCAGTGCGCCGCGCGCGAGGTCCTGGAGGAAACCGGGTATACCGTCCGGTCCCTGAGCCCTCTCGGAACCCTCTACCCCACCCCGGGTTACACCGATGAGATCATCCACCTGTTCCGGGCCGAACTCGCCCCGGCTCCAGCCGCGCAGCGAACCGATCGCGACGAACGCATCGTCCTCGAGCGGCTGACGCCCGAAGCGTTCGAACAGCAGGTCCGCGACGGCGCTATCACGGATGGCAAGACATTGGCTGCGTGGGCGTTACACAAAATTACACCTTGCTGATCCCCCGGGAAACCGGACGCGTCCGCATTCCTCCGCGAAACCGCTTGACCCTCCCGGAGCCAAGCCCTATAGTCCCTACCTTTGACGGAAAGCGCTGGCGCTGAAGAGTGGGGTTTTCCCACTCTTTTCAGTATAAACGCCCTCCGTTGTTACGCGTTGATTCAGTCAGGTGTACTATGAACGGTGAACTGTCTGCGGTCTTGAGTTACCTCGAAAAGGAACGCGGCATCGACCGGGAGACGTTGCTCCAGACGGTCGAGAGCGCCCTGCTTTCGGCCTCGCGGAAGAGCGTGGGGCCGGCCCGGAATCTCCGCATCCATATCGATCGCAAGTCGTGCGATATCAAGGCGTTCGCCACTGTGGACGTGGTGGAAAAGGTCACCGACAAGCATAACCATGTCACCCTTCAGGAAGCGCGCCGCATCAACCCCACGGCCCAGCTCGGCGATCAGGTCGAAGTTGAGGTCACGCCCCAGAACTTCGGTCGAATCGCGGCCCAGACGGCCAAGCAGGCCATCATGCAGAAGATCCGCCAGGCCGAGCGGAACATCGTGTTCGAAGAGTACCGCGACCGGTCGGGCGACATTGTCAGCGGCACCATCCGGCGGTTCGAGCGCAGCGATATCGTCGTCGACCTCGGCCGGGCCGAGGCCATTATGCCGTCCAAGGAGCGTATCTCGACCGAGATCTATCAGGTCGGCGACCAGATCCGCGCCCTGATCGTGGCCGTGCAGGATAATGCGGCCGGTCCGAGCGTTATCCTCTCCCGCAGCCACCCCGATTTCATCCGGCGCCTGTTCGAACTGGAAGTTGCCGAGATCTCCGACAAGACCGTCGAGATCAAGGGGATAGCCCGCGAAGCCGGGTACCGCTCGAAAATTGCCGTGGTCTCGCATGACGGAAAAGTGGACCCCGTGGGCGCCTGCGTCGGCATGCGCGGCGTGCGCGTCAAAAACATCGTGCGCGAACTGTCCGGCGAGAAGATCGATATCGTCCGCTGGAGCGATGACGTGAAGACTTACGTCACCAACGCGCTCTCCCCCGCCAAATTGAGCAAGGTGGAGATCGATCCGGACAAGCCCAGGGTGGTGCACGTGACCACCGAGGCCGACCAGTTGTCGCTGGCGATCGGGAAGCGCGGCCAGAACGTGCGCCTGACCTCCAAACTCATCGGCTGGAAGATCGACGTCCAGAAGGAAGAAGGCAACGTCACCTTCGAAGAGAAGGTCGCGCGCGCCATCGAGAGTCTCGGCCAGGTGCCGGGCATTGGGCAGGAAAATGCCAAGAAACTGGTGAACGCCGGCTTCCTGAATATCGAGGGTATCCTGGCGGCGGAGGTGGCCGACCTGGAGGCCACCGGCGAGTTCGATGCCACCACCGCACAAGCCATCTACGAAGCAGCGGCGGCCGCGCAACCGCGCGACGTTGAGAAGACCGAAGGGACCGCATGAGAGTCCACGAATTAGCCAAGGAACTGGGTCTCACGAACAAAGAGGTGCTCGACCGTCTGACGGCTCTGGGTTTCCCCGGCAGGCAGGCCATCGGTGCGCTCGACGCCGAGACCGTCGCGAAGGTCAAGGCGTCTTTCGCCAAGCCCGCGGCGGCAGCCGCGGCTCCGGCGACTCCAGCTCCAGTCCCGGCGGCAGCAGCCCCCGCTGCGGCGGCCCCGGCCGCCGTGTCGGCACCGGAACCCGCCGCGCCGGCCGGGCCTGTGGTCCCGGGCGCGACGATCGACGGCAAGACCATTCATTTGAAGGGCCCCATCACGGTGCGCGATCTGGCCCTGATCCTCGGCGTGCGCCCGAACCAGCTCATCGCCGAACTCATGCGCCTGAACGTCCTGGCGTCGATCAGCGAACACATCGATATCAAGGACTGCGCCCGGGTGGCCGAAAAGCACGGGTTCAAGGTGGAACGTGAGAAGAAGCCCGAGCCCCCTCCTCCACCCAAAAAGAAGGAAAAACCGGTAGCTGAAGTCGCCAAACCTCTTCAGGCCACTTCCCGCCCGCCGATCGTGGCGGTGCTCGGTCATGTCGACCACGGCAAGACGTCCCTGCTCGATCGCATCCGCAACACGCAGGTGGCCAAGGGCGAAGCCGGCGGCATTACGCAGCACATCGGTGCGGCAACCGTCAAGGTGAAGGAAAAGAGCGTCACCTTCCTCGACACGCCCGGCCATGAAGCTTTCACCGCCATGCGCGCCCGGGGCGCGCAGATGACGGATATTGCGATCATCGTGATCGACGCGGGCGACGGCATCATGCCCCAGACACAGGAGGCGATCAAACACGCCAAGGCGGCGGGCGTCCAAATCATGATCGCCTTGAATAAGATCGATCTGCCTACGGCCAATATCGACCGCGTCAAGAAGCAGCTCGCGGGCATCGAACTGACGCCCGAGGATTGGGGCGGAACCACCATCTGCGTCCCGGTCAGCGCGCTGACCGGACAAGGCGTCCCCGAACTGCTCGACATGATCCTCCTGCAGGCCGAAATGATGGAACTCAGGGCCAACGCGAGCCTGCCGGCCAAGGGGTTCGTCATCGAGGCCCAGCTCGAGTCGGGCATGGGCCCGACCGCGAATATCCTGATCACCGACGGAACGCTCAAGCTGGGCGACGTGCTGATGTGCGGGCCTCATGTCGGCCGGGTCCGGGCCCTCATCGACGACCACGGCGTCAAAGTCAAGTCGGCCGGGCCGTCCATGCCCGTGAAATGTCTTGGGCTTCCGGGCGTCCCGGAGGCCGGGGCGGCCTTCGAGGTTTGTGCGAACGAGAAGCAGGCGCGGGTGGTTGCCGAAGCGCGCCAGGCCGAGATCAAGGCCGCCTCGCTCTCGACGCCCAAGCGCGCGTCCCTGGGCAGCCTCTTCGAGCGGCTCAAGGAATCCTCCGAGCTCGTCGAGCTGAAGCTCATCATCAAGGGCGACGTGCAGGGGTCGATCGAAGCCATCGAGCACTCGCTCAAGCAGATCGCCAGCGACAAGGTCAGCATCAACATCCTGATGTGCGCGGTCGGCAATGTCTCGGCCAACGATATCCTGCTGGCCAGCGCGTCGGACGCCGTCATCATCGGGTTCCATGTCTCCGTGGACGAGGCCGCCATCAAGCTGGCCAAGCAGGAAGGCGTGGAGATCCGGCTGCACAGCATCATCTACGAATTGCTCGATCAGGTCCGCGAAGCCATGGCCGGCCTGTTGACGCCGATCTTCAAGGAAAAGATTGCGGGCCACGCCGAGGTCAGGCAGGTCTTCGAGATCTCCAAGGGCGGCACCATTGCGGGCTGCATGGTCACCGATGGCCGCGTGACGCCGAAATTCAAGGTGCGCGTCAAGCGCGCGGGCAGCGTTCTGTTCGAAGGCGGCGTGAATTCGCTGCGCCGATTCCAAAACGATGCCGCCGAGGTGCGCGAAGGCCAGGAATGCGGCATCCGCCTCGACAACTTCTCGACGTTTGCCGAGGGCGACGTTCTCGAGTTCTACGAAATCGAGCGTATTGCCCAAACCCTGTAACGGTCCCGGGGTGCCTGCCATGAAGGTCGACCGCCTTACCCGCGTGAACGAGTTGCTCCGCCGCGAGATCGGCGGAATCCTGTTTCGTGTCACAGATCGCTCGGTCGTGGACCTGGCCGCCGTGACGGTCACGCACGTCATCGCCAGCGACAACCTGCGGCATGCCCGGGTTCTGGTCTCGGTGCGGGGCGACGAGGCGATGCACCGCCGCGTGCTCCACCATCTTCAGTCCCTGCACGCCGCCATTCAGGAGGAGATCGCCAAGGTGGTCGTCCTGAAGTATACCCCGCGCCTGCAGTTCGAACTCGACCGGTCGCTGGAAACAGGCGACCGCATTCTGTCGCTTCTCTCCACCCTGCCGCCGACCGATCCCGACGGTTCGCCGCCAGCCCCCGAGGATCCCGAGCCCGATGAATCCGACCGACCCGTTTGACGGTATCATACTCGTCGACAAGCCTGCCGGCCTGACGTCCCACGACGTTGTCGCCCGTATCCGCCGTCACTTCCATTTCAAGAAGGTGGGCCACGGCGGCACGCTCGACCCCGCCGCCACCGGCCTGCTCATCATCATGCTGGGGCGCGGCACCCGGCTCTCGGCGCGCTTCATGTCGTCGGACAAGACCTACGAGGGGACCCTGAAACTGGGCGTCACGACCGACTCGCAGGACGCCGATGGCGCGGTCCTTCGCGAGGCCGATCCCCTCCGGCGTTACGCGCGAGCAGTTGCTGGGCGCGATGGCGCCGTTCGCGGGCGACCTGTACCAGACGCCGCCCATGGTGTCGGCGATCAAGCAAGCCGGCGTGCCCCTGTATAAGCTGGCCCGCAAGGGGCAGGAAGTGGAGCGCGCCCCGCGGCTTATTCACATCTACGAATTCCGGTTGCTGGAGTTCACGCCGCCCCGGGCGTCTTTCGTGCTGCGCTGCACCAAGGGCACCTATGTCAGGACCATTTGCCACGATGTCGGCGAACAGCTCGGGGTGGGCGCCCATCTGGAGCAGTTGCGCCGGACCGAATCCTGCGGGTACTCCGTGCTCCAGGCCACGCCGTTGGATGCGCTGCTGCAGCGCGAGACGCTCCAGCTCATGGACGTGGTCATTCCCATGCATGCCGTTGCCGGCGGCCCCGGCGAAGGCTGAGGCCGATGAAGATCATCCGCACCATGACGGGGCTGCGCACCGTCAAAAAGCCTATCTGTCTGGCGGCCGGCTTCTTCGATGGGGTCCATGCGGGTCATCAGGCGGTGCTGCGACGCGCCGAAGCCGCGGCGACGGCCATGGGCGGCGAGACGTGGGCCATGACCTTCCACACGCACCCTCTCAAGGTGCTCAAGCCGGAGATTGCGCCCCTGCTGTTGACCTCCACAGCCCACAAGGTGGAACTCATGGGCCGCCTCGGGGTGGACGGCTGCCTGTTGATCCCCTTCACCCGGCGGTTCGCGGCCTTGGAGCCCGAGGCATTCCTGCGCCGCCTGGAGCGAGCCGCCCCGACCCTGGCGCACATCTTCGTGGGCGAAGATTGGCGCTTCGGCCGATTCGGCCGCGGCGATACCGCCATGCTGGCCGCCTGGGCGAAGACCCGCGGCATCGGGCTCACCCGGGTACCGCCCGTCCGCCACGCGGGGGTCGCAGTCTCCAGCACCCGCATCCGCGAAGCGATCGCCGCCGGCCGCCTTGGCCTCGCCCGCCGGTTGCTGGGCCGCCCATTCAGCATTCTCGGCACCGTGGTGCGCGGCAACCGCATCGGCCGCGAACTCGGCTATCCCACGGCCAACCTCGACCCGCACAATGAGGTGAGCCCCCCGGTCGGCATCTATGCCGTGCAGGCCCTGATCGCCGGCAAAGCCTATGAAGGCATCGTCAACTTCGGCGTCCATCCCACGGTCGCCCAGGCGCCGGCCCCGCTGCTGGAACTGCACGTCATGGATGCCCGCCTGCAGTTGTATCGCCGGCACATCGAGGTTTTCTTCATCGCCTTCCTGCGCGCCGAACGCCGCTTCGCGACCCTGAACGCACTGGTGCGGCAGATCGAACGCGACGTCGACGCCGCACGCCGCACGCTGCGCGCACCGGCCGCGCAAAAAGAATGGAACAAGGCTTTACAGGCATGGTACCCCGACAGTATAGTCCAAAACAAAAAGAAGAAGAGATAAAGGAAAGGGGATAGGGCTCAGGCGAGTATGGACCCTCAAGTTAAAAGCACGATTCGGAATGAGTTTCAGCGCCACGAAAAGGACACCGGTTCCTCGGAGGTGCAGATTGCCCTCCTGTCGCGCCGCATCGAAGAACTCACGGAGCACCTCAAGCTCCACAAGAAGGACCATAGCTCGCGCTACGGTCTTCTGAAGATGGTTAGCGCGCGGCGCCGACTGCTCAACTACGTCAAGAGCACGGACGAAGCCCGCTATCAGGACATTATTAAGCGTTTGAAACTCCGCCGCTAAGCCGGCGGGATACGCGGCTTCGGGACGCCCGTCTGCTTGTGATTGCATCACAAGGGGTTTCTTCGTCGCCCGCATTCCTCCCCCCTCACACCCATGAACGATCCCGTATCCGTCCAAGTACAGGTCGGCGATAAACTGCTGACTATTGAAACGGGGCTCCTCGCCCTCCAGGCCAATGGCGCCGTAACCGTCCGTCAAGGCGACACGATCCTGCTCTCGACCGCCACCGCGGCTTCCGCGCCCCGCGACGGCATCGACTACTTCCCGCTGCAGGTTGAGTACCGCGAGAAGTTCTCCGCAGCCGGCAAGTTCCCGGGCGGATTCTTCAAGCGCGAAGGCCGCCCGTCGGAGAAGGAAATCCTAACGGCGCGCTTCACGGATCGCCCGATCCGCGCGCTCTTCGCCGACGGCTACCGGAATGACGTTCAGATCGTCCAGACGCTCCTGTCCGCCGATGGCGAGAACGATTGCGACAGCCTCTCGATCCTGGCCGCCAGCGCCGCGCTGACGCTCTCCGATCTGCCCTTCATGGGGCCAATCGGCGGCTTGCGCGTGGGCCGCATTGCCGGAAAATTCGTGGCCAACCCCACGATCAAGGAATCCGAGGAAAGCGATCTCGACCTCATCTACGCCGGAAATCAGGACATGCCGGTCATGATCGAGGGCGGCTGCGACGAACTCCAGGAGGCCGACCTCGTGGCCGCCATGCAGTTCGCGCACGCGGAATGCCGCAAGTTGATTGCCGCCCAGCTCGAACTGCGACGCAAGCTCGGCTTGCCCGACAAGGTCGTGGCCGATCCGGCCGCCGATCACGCTCTGCTCAACGCAGCCCGTGATCTCGTCGGCGCCACGCTCCGGCAGGCCTACCTGATCCCCGGCAAACTGGCGCGCCGCGAAGCCGTGGCGAAAGCCACGCAGGACCTCAAGGCCAAACTCCTCGAGAAGTTCCCCGCCATGACCGCGGAACAGTACCGCGCCACGTCCGACGAACTGGGCATCGAATGCGTCCGCCGGAACGTGTTGGAGAACGGCAAGCGCATCGACGGCCGAAGCTTTGACGCGGTTCGCCCGCTCCAAGGCAAGGTCGGCGTGCTCCCCCGCGTCCACGGCTCCGCCTTCTTCGGGCGCGGCGAGACGCAAGCCCTGGGCACGGTGACCCTCGGCACGAGCGGCGACGCCCAGGATATGGACGCCATCGCGGGCGGCGCGACCTCGAAGTCGTTCATGCTGCACTATAACTTCCCGCCGTACAGCGTGGGTGAAACGGGTCGCATGGGCTCGCCCGGCCGCCGCGAAATCGGCCACGGCGCGCTCGCCGAGCGCTCGATCGAACGCGTCATGCCCAAGGATTACCCCTACACCGTACGGTTGGTCTCGGATGTCATGGGCTCCAACGGCTCGACCTCCATGGCCAGCATCTGCGTTGGGACGCTGGCCCTAATGGATGCCGGCATTCCGATCCAGAAGCCGGTGGCCGGCATCTCCTGCGGGTTGTTCACCGGCGCGGGCAAGACCTGCACCGTGGTCGACATCCTCGGCGACGAGGATCACTGCGGCGACATGGACTTCAAGGTCGCCGGCACGCGTGACGGCATCACCGGCTTCCAGCTGGACCTCAAGATCCGAGGCTTGCCGTGGCCTGTGGTCACGGAGACATTCGAGAAGTGCCGCATCGCCCGTCTCCACATTCTGGAGTACATGCAGACCGTGCTCGCCGCGCCGCGATCCGAAATGTCGCCGTATGCGCCGCGCATCGAGACGCTGAAGATCCCGCCGGACAAGATCGGCGAGCTCATCGGCCCCGGCGGCAAGAACATCCGCCGCATCACCGAGATCAGCGGCACGCAGATCGATATCGAGGATGACGGCACCGTGAAGGTGTTCAGCGCCAATATCGAGGGCCTCAAGATCGCCGTGCGCGAGATCAGCATGATCACGGCCGAGCCCGAGGAAGGCGCCATCTACAACGGCACCGTGGTGGGCATCACCAAGTTCGGGTGCTTTGTCGAGATCTTCCCCGGCCGCGACGGACTCGTCCACATCAGCGAACTGGCCGACTGCCACGTTCGCACCGTGGAAGACGTCTGCAAGGTCGGCGACCAGATGTGGGTCAAGTGCATCGGCGTCGACGAGAAGGGCCGCGTGAAGCTCAGCCGCCGCCAGGCAATGGCCGACCGCGACAAGGCCCCCGAGGCGGCCGCGGTGCCCGAGACCCAAGCCTGACACGAACACCAGATACGCGAAAGCCCGGCCGGGAAATCCCCGTCCGGGCTTTCTTTTCTTCAAAGCGATGACATTATTGGCCGTGTTAACCGATCCATCCATACTGCAGGGCTAATCGAGGAACTCTATAATGACAGCAGCAACCACCCATGCCGGGCGCCGAGCCAACCCTTTGATCGTTGGCGGCTGCACGCGCTTCACGGTAATCCATCCGAACTGCATCCGGATCGAACACAACCCGGATGGCACGTTTGTCGACGAGCCCTCCCTCTTCGCCATTCATCGCAATGCCCGCTGTCCCGATTTCCAGATGACAGATGACGGTCGTGAGGTCGTGATCGACACGGGGGCCATCCGGCTGCGCTACCTTGAGGATGGCAAGGCATTGGGACCTCGAAATCTCAGCGCACGGATCCGGCGCGGCGAACAGTGGGTTGTGTGGAAACCGGGTCTGCGCAACCGGGCGAACCTGGGCGGCACGGCCGAAACCCTGGACGCATGGACCGGCGCGCGCGCCTTGGATGATGGGTTGTTGTCCCGCGACGGCTGGTATCTGCTCGACGACTCCACGGGGCCGCTGCAGGTTGACGGCTGGGTCGCCGGTCGCAGCAAGCAGGGCCGCGATTGGTATCTCTTCGGCTACGGGCGTGACTACCGGGCGGCGTTCCAGGCTTTTGCCGCCATTGCCAGCAAGGCGCCAATGCCCCGGCGCTACACCCTGGGTTCCTGGTATTCCCGTTACTGGCCCTATAGCTCGGACGATTTCCGCCAGATCGTCGAGGAGTACACAAAGAAGGACTTCCCCCTCGATATGATCGTGATGGACATGGACTGGCATATTACGAACCAGAGGGAAGCGTTCGGACCCGACGCGCCGCCGGACGGGCAGGTGTGGACCGGTTTTACCTGGGACCGCAAACTCCTGCCCGATGCCGAGGAGTTGCTGAAGTGGTTTCACCGGGAGGGCGTGCACGTGACGCTCAACGACCACCCGGCGGATGGCGTCCAACCGCATGAGGCCATGTACCGCGCTTTCATGCGCGACATGGGCACCGACCCCAAATCGCGCCAGACTCTGCCATTCGATGCCGGCAACCGCCGCTATCTGGAAACATTCTATCGTCACACCCATACACCCATGGAAGAGGCGGGGGTCGATTTCTGGTGGCTCGACTGGCAGCAATCCCGTTTCACTCCCAGTGTTCCCACCCTCAAGAACCTGGCCTGGTTGAACAACTACTACTACCGCTGCTCGCAGCGCGACGGCAACCGCGGGCAATCGTTCAGCCGTTGGGGCGGTTGGGGCGACCACCGTCATCCGATCCATTTTTCCGGCGATGCCAACACCGGGTGGGATATGCTGGCCTTTGAAGTGCCGTTCACGGCCACCGCCGGGAACGTCGGGTGTTTCTTCTGGTCGCATGACATTGGCGGGCACATGGGCGGACGCAACGAGGAGGCCTACACCCGTTGGTGCCAGTTTGGTGCCCTCAGTGCAGCCCTGCGGTCGCACTCCACGCGCGAGGCCAGTATGGACCGACGGCCGTGGACGTACCCGAAATGGGCGGAGGCGTCGATGCGCCGGAGCTTCCACCTGCGATCGGAACTGTTCCCCTGCATCTATTCGAACGTGGCACAGTCTTGTTCGGAAACCATTCCCCTGACCCGGCCGATGTACCTGTCCTGCCCGGACATGGATGAAGCATACTGCAATCCGCAACAGTATCTCTTCGGCGAACACCTGCTTGTGGCGCCGGTTGCGGAACCGGGCATCGGTCCCCGCAAACTGGGCCGGCAGGCCGTCTGGTTCCCGCCGGGCGTGTGGTACAATTTCTTCACCGGCGAACGGTTCGCGGGGGGCGTGGAGCGCCTGGTTGCCGCCGACATCGACGAGTTCCCCCTCTTCGCGCGCGGCGGGGCGCCGATCGCCATGCAGCCCTACACCTCCCGTATGACAACCACGCCGATCCGGGATCTGGTCGTGCGCTGCTGGCCTGGTGCGGACGGTTCCGCCATCCGGACGGAACTCTATGAAGATGATGGCCAGACTGACGGGTACAGCCGCGGGCAGCAGGCCCTCACGGCACTCGCCTATGCGCGAAACGGCGATGCGGTAACGGTGACGATCAGCCCGACACATGGCACGTTTAGCGGGCAACTGTCGAAACGGGCCTGCACCATCGAACTACCCGCCACCCTACCCGCGTCCGAGGCGACGGTGGACGGCCGCGCCGTGACCGCGACCTACGACAGCGCCACACGCACGAATCGCATCCACGTGCCGGCGCGTTCGATCCGCAAGGGCTGCACGGTCGTGGTGCGTGTCCACGACGCAGATCCGGCTACGGCAGAGGTGAACGCGTTCGCGCAGCGAGCCGGTCTGCCGTGCCCTGGCCGCCAGGCAACCACGCGCGAGCTATTGGCAGAAGTCATGTCGCACGGGTCGAACGAGCAGCGGGAACTGGCCCTGCGTGCCCTTGGCGTCGGCCTCTTCGGCAAGAAGGAGGCCGTGTACGGGCATCCGGCTAAACCGGCTTACTACTTCTACGCGCCGGCCGGTCTCCCCATTGGCCGGCAGGTCCACGTCGGCTTGCTGGGAACCGGACAAACGCTGCAGCTCGTCGGCGAGAAGACGCCGCTGGACATGGCAAAGCTGACGGACCTGCTTCCGGCGCCGACAAACGAACTGCTCTTCCCCCGTAACGGAGTCGCCTTGACCGCCCGGCTGAAGGTGAACGGCCGGCGCGTCGACACGTCCCAGCCCGTCTTCTTTGCCAAGCCCTACTGGCCTTTCCGGGACAACCTCGCACCGCGTGCGCGGGTAACCGCCAGTTCGTCCATGGATGGCCAGCCCCCATCGGCCGCCATCGACGGAATCGTAGACGGAATCCCCGGCGATCAATCGCGGGAATGGGCGAGCCGGCAGGAAAAGGCCGGCGCCTGGCTGAAGCTGGATTGGTCGCAACCTGTGACGGTGGGCCGAATCCTGCTATTCGACCGGCCAAACTATGCCGATCATGTTGTGGCAGGCCAGATACTGCTGAGCGACGGGACGGTCATGCCGGTCGGCGAGTTGCCGTCCGATGGACAGACACCGCTGGAACTGAATTTCCGGCCGCGCAAGATTCGGTGGCTGACCTTCGTGGTGACGTCCGTATCGGCCACAACGGGCTGGGTGGGACTCTCCGAGATCGCCGTATTCCGGCGCTGAACGAAAGACACGCCAGAAGTGTATCACCCTGCCATGGAGTAGCATGAACGACACGCTTCACATCACCAGCGGCGACTGCGCAGGGGGCAGTCTGGCGAAGTCCGGCGTTCCCGGCGAAGTCTTCGTGTGGCACGACATACTGTACGACGGCCCCCGCAACCCCGGCTGGCCCGATGAGGTCACCCTCCGGGCTCGCGCAGAGTTCCTGGCGCAGTCCACCGCCGGCGGGCTGGATAGAGCGCGCGTTCTGCGCACGTTACGAGCCCAGTACCGAAAACTCGCCGCAGCAGCCGGCTACGACCGCATCGTCCTCTGGTTTGATGCATGCCTGTTCGACCAGTCAATGCTCGTGCACATCCTTGCTTGCCTGCGTTACCAAGGCATCCGAGAAGTGGAGCTTCTTTGCGTCGACGCGTTCGCCGGGATTGAACCATTCCACGGACTCGGCCAACTCCGGCCCGCTCAGTTGGCTTCCCTGTATGACCATCGCCGCCGGGTCACGGTTTCCCAGTTCCGCTATGCCGCCCGCGTGGACAAGGCATTTGCCACTAAGGACTCAGCCCTGCTTCCCGACTTGTCGCAAAGTACCGACGCGCCCCTGCCGTGGATTCCCGCCGCGGTGAAACGCTGGTTGCAGGAACAGCCGGACCCGGCAACGGGGCTGGGCCGGCTTGAGCGCCTCGCCTTGGCGGCTATCCGTGACGGCTGCGAAACGCCGGGCGCCATCTTCTCGAGCGTAGCAGCGGCGGACGCTCCTCCGCAGTTTTGGGGAGACACCACTTTGTGGGCAAAGATCAACGGCCTCGCAGACCGCACACCCCCGCTGGTGCGGATCAAAGGTCCGACGGCTAGGTTGCCCCAATGGGTGAGCAGAGTGCCGTTGACCAGCTTCAGGATCAAAAGCCTGCCGAACAAGCCGAAGGCAGGCGACTCGCAATAGCTCGCGCCTGCCGTGCTGACGTTCGCACAGATACCATGAAGGCAGACAACCTAGATCGCAAACTGGCGAGTGTGAGGCGACACGCGTACGCTTGGGCGGCGCCACTTGTCGCTGGCATCCTTTTGTCGATTGGTTCTTGGTCGCCGTGGGGCAACGCGTCGGCAGAACCTGCGCACGATCATCTCAGGTACCAACGAATAAAAGAGATCATCAACAGCAGCACAAACCATCTGCTTGGGCTGTCGTTAGACGATGCAACTGCGCTACTTGCGTTGCAGGGGGTGCCTTGGTCGAAAGGCTATACGAATTACCCTAATGGTGAGGCAAGGATCTACCATTTTCAGGGATTCTGCCTCTTCTTGCACCTACAGTTGCTGCCTCCAGGTGTTACCCCATCAACCAAGGAATACGCTTTCACATTGGAGGGCCTGCAGAGAAATGGCGTCCGCTGGCTCGCCGCCTTTGACCCGTTTGTCAGGGTTGACGGTCTTACCAATTCGGCCCAACGGATGACAGACTACTGGTCAGGCGTGTCGGCGGGTTTCGCCGAAAAAGCAAAGAATACTCAATGAGTGCGAACTGCCGGCGAAAGGCGACTGGACACAGCGCCCCCGCTGGAACGCTGCAGGGAGACCAGAATGCGATTGGGAATATGTGCAGGACTTGACCGCCTTCACGAGGCGGCGGAGGCCGGGTTCGTGTTTGCCGAGATCTCGATCGGTGAGCTTATGCCGGCACAGGATGACGATGCCTTCGCGCAGACTGCCGCGCGGATCCGTGCGGCGCCATTGCCGGTCGAAGCGGCCAACTGCTTTATTCCGGGCACACTCAAGGTAACCGGCCCTGATGTGAACGCAACCGCTCTGCGGCGACATATGGAAAAGGTCCTGCAGCGCGCAGGGATGGTCGGCGTGTCGGTCGTCGTGTTCGGCAGTGGGGGCGCGCGCCGGTTGCCGGACGGCTTTCCGGTGGAACGGGGCTGGGAGCAGTTGACGGAGGTCGCGCGGCTGGCGGCCGAGATCGGCGACCGCTACGGGGTCACGGTTGTTATGGAGCCCTTGCTCAAGCCTGCCTGCAACTTCTTCAATCGGGTCGATCAGGGCATCGCACTTGTCGACCGGGCCGCGCATCCACGACTTAGGCTTCTGGCCGACCAGTACCATATGCACGCCGAAGCAGAGCCGCTGGCAAACGTCGCCGAAGCCGGCCCCCGCTTGGGGCACATCCACCTGGCTACGCCGGCGATTCCGGAAACCGGTAAAGGAACGATCTATGATTTCCGAGGGTTTTTCGCGGCTCTGCGCAAGGCCGGATACGATGGGCGCCTGTCGGTCGAGGATAATCCCGGCCTGCTGGGCGGGCATCAACCGCCGTTGACATCCGTGTATCGTGCCGTGATCGCGTTCTTGAGTGGGATGATTCAGCCCGTCTTTACGGGACCGCGGGCAGCCGGAACTGGACTTGGGGCGTGACGGGCACGCTGATGCCCGTGGGCGCCGCCGCGGAGGCCGGCGGCGTCGCCACCGGCCCGACTGTGGGTGGCGGCGGCTGCATGGCATCGCTAAACGACTGCATTTGCTGGGCCTGCGTTTCGTAGGCCGTGTTCAGTTTTTCGGTGCGCTCGCCGATGTCCTTAAGCTTGCCCACCAGCATCGCATTGTCGATTTCTAGCGTCGAGATCGTGTCCTTGAGCTTCTCGAGTTCCGCGTCCCGTGTGCCCATCTGGTTGACGACGTTCGACTGCGCTGCCTGCAATCCCCGGCTGAGGTCAGTCTTCAAATTGACAGTAACGTCCGACACTTTCTTGAGCTCGGTATCCGCCGATACGCGCACCTGGTCGGCCTGCTCCCGGGCGGCCTGGATATCGGCCTTGAGCTCCCTGGTCTTCGCGCGTCCCACCACCGCGACGGCCGCCAGCACGCCCGTCAGCAGGATGACGAAGGCGATCGAGGCCCAGATCAGCCGGATGCGCGCCCGCCGACGTTCGGCATCGATGAACTTGCGGAATGCCGTGAGCACCGGCAACGATTCGTCGGACAGGACCGGGTCTTCCGCCAGCACAGGCAGGCCATGGGATCCTCCCGGCTCATGCCGGGGCGGAAGGGCCATGAGCGGGGCACCGCCCCCACCCCCGGGCCCGGGCATACTCGCCATACGTTCGGAAATACGGGACAGGGCCTCGGCCTGCAAGCGCAGCACCTCGGTCAGGTTCTCCATTCCCCGGTTGTCCCCACTCGTTTTCTGTGTGTCGTCACTCATGGCTTTTTCCACCGGAACCAACTGCGTGTTTTGTCCGCCTTCCGGTCCTTGTCCCGGTTGAGCGAATCCCATTTATGGAGCTCGGTCTGGAGTTGCGCTTCAACGCTCCCCAGAACTACGCCCTCCCCCGGCACGGATTCCCCGGCTGCCGACGGAGCCGCCCCCTTGGGCGGCGACTGCCACTCGCCTTGGACCACGACCGGGGGCTCCGCCCCCTGCTTCGCGATGTCGGCCTCCAAGGCCGCGACGCGATCCGCGAGTTCCTTCTCGCGCTCCTCGGACTTCTTCCGGGCCAGGCGCCAGGCTCCTTCGCGTTTCTCCAGTTCCTCCATGGTCTGATGCAGCACCGCGCCGCCCGACTGGATCTCGTTCTGGAGTTGCGCGACCTTTGCGCCAAGGTCGCGTTCAGTATCCTCGCCCCTGCGGCGCAAGTTCTCGTGTTCTGTCCGCAGCTTATCAAGCTCGAAGCGCAGAAGTTCCTTGGCGCTCACCGAGGCCTTGAGTTCCTCGTGCAGCACGCCCACCTGATCGTGCAGGTCGAGCCCGGCAAACATGTCCTGCGGCTCTTTCGCCGGCGGCGCGGCCGGCTTCGGCGCCGTGCCCACGGACAGCCAGTCGATCGTCGCACCGGCCGCGGTGGGCCGCCGGTCGTCATGGATCTGCCGGGCGACCGTCTTGACCATGTCCAGGGCATGCAGGTCGCGCTGCACGCCCTTGAGCTCAACCTGCAGGCGCTTGGCCGTCTCGACGGACCGGGTGCGTTCGTCCGCGAGGGACTGACGCAGCGCGGTCGCTTCGCCCTTGGTTTCGTTCAGGCGCCGGATCGTCTGGTCCAGTTCGCGCTCGAGCCGGGAGCTACGCTCCCGCAAGCCGGCCTCGTTCTGGCTGGCCGCAACCAAGGCGGCCATGTGGGCCGCAGCCTGTTCGGCCAGGCGGGCGTCGCGCGCCGCAACGTCGTCCTGCGCCGCGGTGAGCGTCTGACCGAGCTCGGCTACCCGCGCTTGCAGGGCATCGTTCGCCGCGGCGGCGTCGTGTGCTGCCGCAAGGTTCTGCTCCAGCTCGGCCAAGCGCGCCTGCAGGGCATCCCTTTCGCGGGCCCAACCCTCCTCGGCTTCCGTGCTGGCGGCGGCCATCTGCTCCAAGGCGGCCTCCTGGCCCGCACACCGTTCGCGCCCTGCCGCCGCTTCGGCTTCGACCGTTGCGCGGGCGGCGGCTTCGCGGGCCAGCGCATCGCGGCCCGCCTGCTCCACCTCGGCGAGACGGCGGCCTGCCAGTTCGCGTTCGGCCAACGCCTCGTGGGCAGCGCGTTCGAGCTCAGTGATGCGCGCGCCGGCCTGGGCTTTTTCTCCCTCGGAAGCCGCCACGGCCGCCTGCAAGGCCGTGCGTTCCGCAACCATTGCCTCGCGGGCGTGCTCGGCGACCTCAAGGCGTTGTTCAAGGAGACGCCGCTCGGCCAAGGCCTGGGAGGCCGCTTCGGATGCCGCCTGCCCGGCCTCGACCAGCCGCCTTTCCCAGTCGGCCTGCAGCGTTCCGGCCGCCTTGCGCTCGGCCTCCAGTTGTCGGGCAGTGGCCTGGGCCCGGCCTTCAGCCGCCTCAGCAGCCTCAGCGCGGGTCCGTGCAAGACTCTCGGCCTCGTCGCAGCGCCGCTCCAACCCTATCCGCTCGGCCTGCCACGCGGCCGTATCCCGGTCGAGAGAATCCCGCAGCGTCGCCGCGTCGCCGCGCACCCGCGCCAGTTCGTCGCCGATGCCGCGCACTGCGGCCGCCCCCTCGGCGCGGGCGTTCTCGGTTTCACGCTCCGCTGCCGATTGCCGTTCGCTCCCTTCGGCCAGGCGTGCCGTCAGCGACTGCACCTCGCGCTCGCGCTCTGCGACCGCCTGTTGCGCGGCGTCCCGTTCCCGCTGCGCGTCGGCCAGGTCCCGTTCGAGTTCAGCCAGCCGCGCCTTCACCGCGTCCGGCGCGCCCGCGGCCAGCACGGCGCCCGATCGACTCGCGCGCTCCGCCTCAAGCGTGCGCTGAAGTGCCGTCAGTCGGGCTTCGCTCTGCTCAACGCGTTGTTCCAGCGCCCGCACCTGCCGGTCGCGCTCCTCGACCAGATGCTGCGCAACGGCCGTCTGTTGGAGGGCCACATCGCGATTGCGATCCGCCTGCTCCAACCGTCCCTGCAGGACTTCCGCATCGGCGGCCGTCGCACTCGGGGCGGGCCGGACGGCTCCTGCCGCCGCGCGTTCTTCCAGCGTCTTGATCTGCCGGTCGCGCGCCACCAGGAGCCGTTGCGTTTCACCCATCAGGCGCAGATTCTCCGCCAGGTCCTTCTCCGCCTGCGCCAGGCGCGCCCGCAAGGCGTCTGCCTCGGGCGCCGGCGCAGCAGCAGCCGCGCCCCCGGCCATCTGGGTCGCCAGTACCTTGATCAGGTCGCGCGATTCCTTGAGCGCCACGGGTAGCAGCCGTTCGTCCAGCGGCACTTCCTCCCCGGTCACGCAATGCCGCACGGGCAGGCCGCGCGGCAGGCTTCCGTCCTGGATCAACTCCCAAAGCGCGAAGAGATTCAGCGGCCCCACCGTCGTGCCGTCGGGAAGGCTGGCCTGCCAGTGAAGGCGGAGTTCGGGGTAATCCGTGGCGGCCCGCCACGTGCGACCGTCGCGCGACACCTGGCAACCCGGCGTGACGCGCGCGTCAGCCGCCCACGCACAAAGCGTAAGGGAATCGACAGGCCCGTAGACGGCCCCGTCGGGGGTCTTCAGGTAGCGCGAATCGGCTGGAATGCGGCGGGTTTCCATGGTGAAACGCTTTGGCTGGGCTCACTCCTCGCGATCGTCTCCGTCACTGGGCGCCTTGCGGCGGAACGCCGCGCGCGGTTTACGGAGCGCATTCGAGTTGACGGCCACGTACACGGTATCCTCCCCCACGAGGTGCTCGACGGCCTCGACAAGCGCCTCAGAAGCAGTCACTTTATACGAAACATCCGTATCCAGAAACACTTTTTCCCCGCCCGGGAACTCGAGGCAAAGGTGCACCGGTGTCTTCCCGGGGTGCAGCCGCAGAACGTCGCGAATCTGGTCCCGGAGTCCGTCGCTCAGGTTGGCGCCCAAAAGATGGATGCTGACGCGCTCTGCGTAGAGCTTGGGGGCATCCTCGAGCGGGTAGACTTCGTAGGCAAGCAGAGTCGTCTCGGACTCGTCGCGTCGGATTTCGCCACAAACCATGACCGGCCGGTCCGGCGACATGACCGACTGGTAATCGCGGTAGGCATCCGGGAAGACGACGACCTCGACGCTGCCGTCGAGATCCTCCAGCCGGAACACGGCCATCGGTTCCTTCTTCTTGGTAAAGCGCTGCGTCAGGGACGAGATCAGGCCGCCCAAGCGGGTGTTGGCGCCCGGCTCCAGTTTGGCGAGCCCCTGGACGTCGGTCAACTGGTACCGTTTGAGGAGATGCTCGTACTGGCTGAGCGGGTGGCCGCTCATGTAAATGCCCAGCAGTTCGCGTTCGCCGGCCAGCACGACGCTCTCCGTCCAGGGCACCGCGACGGGCAACTGCGCGTCCGACACCGTCGTCTGCGTCTCGATCGCCATCAAATCAAACAGGCTGCCCTGGCCGGACTGGCGGTCGCGTTGAGCGGCCGTGGCCCGGTTCATCGCAAACTCCACGCCTGCGAACAGGCTGGCACGGTCCACCTGCGGCGTGAGATCGAAGGCGCCGCAGCGCGCCAGGCTTTCCAGCGTCTTACGGTTCACGAGCGAGCTCTGCAGGCGCGCACAGGCATCCATCAACCCGCCGTACGGGCCATTACGCTCGCGCTCGGCCACGATCTCGTGCGACGCGCCCTCGCCCACGTTCTTGATTCCCGCCAGGCCGTAACGGATGCCGCCCTTCACCGGCAGGAACCGCACGCCGCTGTGGTTGACGTGCGGGGCCAGTACCTCCAGGCCCATGGCGCGGGATTCGTTGATGAACACGGGGATCTTGTCCAGGTTGCCCATTTCGCTGGAGAGCAGGGCCGCCATGAACTCCTCGGGATAATGGGCCTTGAGGTAGGCGGTCTGGAAGGCCACGATGCCATAGCCTGCGCTGTGGGACTTGTTGAACCCATAGCCGGCAAACTTCTCGATGTTATCGAAAAGCTCCTCGGCCTGCTTCGCCGGGATATTGTTGGTCTTGGCGCAGCCGTCGACGAACTTCGCGCGCATCTTGGCCATTTCCTCGGCCTTCTTCTTGCCCATGGCGCGCCGCAGGATGTCGCCCATGCCCAGCGTGAAACCTGCCACCACGTTGGCGACCCGCTGGACCTGCTCCTGGTAGACCATGTGCCCGTAGGTCTCCTTGAGGAGCGGCTCCAGCAGGGGATGCATGTACTCGATGGCCTCGCGACCATGCTTGCGGTTGATGTAGCTGTCGATGAACTGCATCGGGCCGGGCCGGTAGAGCGCGATGAGCGCGATCAGTTCCTCGATCGCCGTCGGGCTCAACCGGCGCAGCAGGTCGCGCATCCCGCCGCTTTCCAGTTGGAACACGCCGACCGCATCGCCCCGCTGCAGGAGCTCGAACGACGCTTTGTCGTCCACGGGGATCCGCTCGATGTCGAGCGTCTCGCCCCGCGTCTGCTTCACCAGATCCACCGCCTCCTGAATCACGGTCAGCGTCTTCAATCCCAGGAAGTCCATCTTGAGCAAGCCGATCTTGCCGATGGGCTCCATGGCGTACTGGGTGATGATCTGCTTGTCCTTATCAAGCGCCAGCGGGACGATCTCGATCAGCGGCTTCTCGCCGATCACGACGCCGGCGGCATGCGTGCCGGCGTTGCGGAACAAGCCCTCCAACACGGTCGCATAGGAGAGGATCCGCCTGCAGTTCTCATTGGTCTCGGAGGCCTTCTTGAACTCGGGGTTCATCGCCAGTGCCTTCTCGAGTGTGATCTTCGGGTCCTCCGGGATCATCTTCGACAGGCGGTCGCACTCGGAAAAGGGAATCTCCAGGACCCGGCCCACGTCGCGGATAACCGTTTTCGCTCCTAGAGAACCGAACGTGATGATCTGCGCGCAGTTCGCGCGGCCGTACTTCTCCTTGACGTACTCGATCACCTCGCCGCGGCGCGTCTGGCAGAAGTCGATGTCGAAATCGGGCGGCGATACCCGCTCGGGATTCAAAAAACGCTCGAAGATCAGCTCGTAGCGCAGCGGGTCGAGCCCCGTGATGCCCAGCAGGTAGGCCACCAGGCTGCCCGCGCCCGAGCCGCGGCCCGGGCCGACCGGGATGTTCTGGGTCTTGGCGAAATGGACAAAATCCCACACCACCAGGAAATAGTTGATAAAGCCCGTCGTCTCGATGACGGCAATTTCGTGCTTGAAGCGGGCCATGACCTGCTTCTCGTGCTCGGTTTTCGGGTGCGCGGGATCCTGCAGGCCGTACCGGTGCCGCATCCCCTCGTTGCAGAGGTGGATCAGGTATTCCTTCTGATCGAAGGGCGCGGGCACCTTGAACTGCGGGAAATGCAGTTGGTCGAAGACGAAGTCAAAGTTGCAGCGCTCGGCAATGCGAAGCGTGTTGGTGATGGACTCCGGAATATCGCGGAAGAGCGCCGCCATTTCGTCGCCGCTCTTGAAATAGAATTCGTCCGAGTAATACCGCATGCGCTTGGGATCGCTCAGTACGGTCTGCGTCTGCAGGCACAGCAGCACTTCGTGGGCGGCCGAATGCTCGCGCTTGAGATAATGCACGTCGTTCGTGGCGACGAGGCCAAGGCCCGCCTTGGCCGCCAGCGCCACGAGGGCCTTGTTGGCCTTGCGCTGCTCCGGGATCGTGTGGTCCTGCACCTCGAGAAAGAAATTCCCGGGGCCGAGGATCTCGGAGTAGCGCCCCGCCACCGCCAGGGCGCCCTTCTCGTCGTCGGCCACCAGGAGTTCAGGGATCTCACCCTTGAGGCACGAAGATAACCCGATCAGGCCCTTGCTGTGCGCGGCCAGCAGTTCCTTGTCGATGCGCGGCTTGTAGTAGAACCCTTCGATATGCGCGGCGCTCACCAGCCGCACAAGGTTGCGGTAGCCGAGATCGTTGGTGGCCAGCAGGACGAGGTGGTGATGTCCCTGCTTGGATCCCTCGGTCTTGTGCTCCAGCCGGCTCCCCTTCGCGACGTACACCTCACACCCGATGATGGGCTTCACGCCTTTCGCCTTGGCCGCGGTGTAAAACGGGACCGAACCGTACATGACCCCGTGATCGGTCTGGGCCACGGCCGGCATGCCGAACTCGACGGCACGCGCGACCATGTCGTTCACACGGCAGGCGCCATCGAGCATGCTGTACTCGGAATGGACGTGCAGATGGACAAATGGCGTCATAGCTCACTCAACGGCAGGAACGACTCCGGGCGCCCCCGCCCGATCGCGTCCGATTACGCCCCGTCGGCGGACGGCCTTAAGTCCATGGCCATCGCCACTTCCGGGCACGTGAACGGGGAGTCGTATTTGGCGCAGTTGATGCACCCCATGTAGAGCTTGTGCATCAGCGTCGCCTTGGGAACCTCGTGAAAACCCATCTTTCGAAAGAAATCCGGCGTGAACGTCAGCACGATGATCTGTGCCGGGCGCAGGATCTTGACGCGCTCGATCGCCGCCTTCACCAGCCGGCTGCCCACGCCGTGGCGCCGCAGCGACTTCTTCACGGCCAGGGACTTGATCTCTACGCTCGGACTGCTGGCGTGCCCAATCTCCGGCAGGATGGACCACGCCACGGTGCCCACGATCGCGCCCTTCTCCTCGCAGACCAGGAAACGGTCCACGTTCTGGACAATATCCGACAAGGGTCGCGGCAGCAGTTCGCGCGGATAGGCCTTGATCAGCGCATAAACGCCTTCCGCATCGGCAAACCCGGCATTCCGAACAGTCAACATTTTCTTCATGGTCTGGTTGGGCGGCAGGATACCCCACCGGGGCGGACCACGCCACGGAAAAGATGCCGCGAAAGAGCATTTTGCCGGTTACAGGCGGAACTGCAGGAACGACGTTACGAGAGCAACCGGTCTATCCTGACATCGGCCCAGGCGCCCGGCGCCAGTCCAATCCACTCCAGCCGGTTGTCACCATGTCTCAGGACGGGCACGTCGCCGGCTGCATAGCGGCCGGCCCATCGGACGGCACCGGACAATTCCATCAACTCCGCCGCCGCACCCCCTGCGTCGGGCGTGAGTTCGAATGTACCGTCCCACGGGATGGCCTGCCCAAGCAGGAACCGGTCGCCGGCTCTCTGGCTGACGTTCCACGAGCCAGGCGGCCTGAGTTCGCGCAGCCCCTCGATGGCATCGAGGCGCATGCTTCCGTTCCCGGATACACCCGCAAGGATGATGTCCAGCGCCTCGACGCGCTGCAGCGGAATGCCGATGTAGGTTGAGAACCAGGGGTCGGGAAAGGTGTGGGCAAACCGCGTATCCGGATCGACCACCGGATTTTCCACCGTCAGCCAGCGACCACGCGCCACGGGCAGGCCATACTCCGGCCCAAGAACCCAGCCTGACAGTCCGGAGATCAGGCGCACGGCCGCCGCCGCGCACGTGCCGTCGAGGCGGTAGCGCAGGGACAGCGGCCGATGCCCCGTAAGGTCGAGCGGCTCCGGGAAGATCAGCCGCCAGCGCGCGAATGTCACCCCGGCGCCGTTATGCCGCCAGCGCAGTATGGCATGACCGCTTTCCACCGGGACACGCCCCGCGACGGTCGCGCCGTCGAGCCCGCGCAGGGCGCAGTCGCCCGGCGCGAACAGCCGCAGGTTGCCCGTGTCCCCCCTGGGTGCCGCGGGCGAGCGCATGGTCATTCGCAGCCCCATCGGCTGCGCAGGTCCTGCGTTCGGGACACACACACGGACCACGCCCTTTTCATCGGCCCGGCACCGCTGGCGCCAGGGCAAGGTTTCGGCGATCCTCACGCCGCGGCCCTGTGGCACAGGGCGGAATTCACGACCGACCGTTGCCAGAGCACGGCGCCTTGAGACTGAGATCCCGGCCGATGCGGCGCGCCGCCATAGTCCCATCTGCCGGGCAACCCGCTGGAAGAGCGGGAAACCGGGTGCCATGCCCGGGTCCTGATCAAGCATGATGGTCACCCCGCTGTCGCTGCCCAGCACACGGGCCATCAGGCAGTCGATGTCGTCCAGGGTCATCGTATCGTGATCGGCGCTGCCAAACACGAAGCCGTACCAGCCCAGATCCGGTGTGATGCCCGCTGCCCGAAACTGGGGTGCCAAGGCCATGGTGACGTGATCCAGCAGTGCGCGTTTGTGGATGGCCGTGTCCTGCTGGCCGGCCCGCGCCACCATGTGCAGGCCGTAGGCCGCCGTGCTCGAGGCCTGCACGTGCAGGTGCGGCCAGCCGATGGCGCGCCAGACCTTTTCGTGAAACCGTCCAATAGTGACCGGATACGGGTCCGGGACGGCCTCCGAGCAGTCGAAGTAGATCATCTCCGCGCCCGTTCGATGAAATGCACGGGCGATGTGGCCGGCGACCTCGTCGGCCAGAGTGCTTTCGGGGTCCACGGTGAATTCATTGAAGCAGCGGAACATATAGCGTACGCCGGCGCCAGCGCCATGTGCCGCCGCCCGGGTTCCGAAGGCGCCCCGTTCGCAGCCGTGAAGCGTCCGGGTCCGCTCGTCAGCCCCTCCGTAGCGGATGAACTCGTCACCGATGCGGATGACCTTTCCAAAGCTCATGTAATCATCGCGCGGCGAGAAGCCGGCCGGCGTTTCAGCCAACCGCAACTCGGTCGCCGCCGGCCCGGCGGCTTTGGCCAGGTGACCGTTCCAGACCGAGAGCAGGCGATCGTCGGGTACCGGCGTGACATAGGGATCGCTGTCGTTGAGGCCCGCCGTGTGTGTGTGCAGACCCACGGCGAGTCCCCGGCTCCGCGCGTAGCGGAAGAAGGCCTCCAGCGATGCCCAACCTTTTGGCCAAGCCTTCAGGTTCGGCTGGTAATGACCTTCGGCGGCCGTCCAGACCGTGGACGCCAGCAGGATCGAACCGAATCCGGCCGCGGCAGCCCAATCCACAATATCGTGCCGAACCGGGTTCGAAGAGCACGTCAGAAACAGCGTCGGGCGATGGGCAATCGCGAGCATGCGTTTCCGCGCAGCGCCGGCGTGGGCGCCGGGGATGCCGACCCGGGCGGCCAGCTTGCGGACAGCCGGGTTGAAGTCAGGTTCGGGGGCGGTCACGAGGGCGAAGGCGAAATCAATGCCTTCCGTGCGCCGGGTCCGCGGGGGGTAGAGCAGCACATCCACCGGGGGAGAATCGCAGCGCGCGGCGCGGCCGAGGCGGGCGGTCTGGGGCACGCCCCACTGCCAATGATGCACGCCGTCGCGCTTTTCCCCTTCGGGGCGCCGAACGCAGGCCACTCCGGGATCCAGAGTCACGGCTTCTGCCAGCCGGGCGCCCAGGCGCCAGCGGGGCCGCTGAAACGCATCGGCCGACGCCGCGGCAACGTGCAGGCCGGCCAACCGCACGCCACCGGCCCGATAGTCGCGTACCATGGCGTCCGGTGCGGTCACGGGCGCAGGCGTGGCCTCGCCCAGACCATGGAGCGTCCCCCTCACCAGGGTGATTGTTTTGCTCTGCCGCTCGATCCGCAGGTCGAGCGCAAGCCCCGATGCCGAGCCGACCCGGTACCCGCCGGGCGCCTTCTCCACCGACACAGAGGCTTCGTCCGGAAGCCACTGCCAGGCCGTGGGGCTGCCCGCGAACCTCAACTCCGTCAACCCATCTTCACGTGTTCGTGCTGCAGCGGCCGCCCTGTTCATCTTGCCGGCATTTCGTGGTGTCTTTTTCATGGTCTGGTTGAACGACAGGATAACGCATCAATCCGAAAGATGCCACGGAGAAGCCGTTATCTGCTCGGAAAGAAGGCGGGCATGGTCTATGGTGGGAGCCCTTATGACCCTGAAGGAGTCCGGTACCCGATGAAGGCTATGACCAGGCGCGAACGCGTCGTCGCCACGCTCAACCACCAACCGGTGGACCGGTGCGCGCTGCTCGAGCAACTCAGTTTCAACCCGCGCGTGATTGCCGACTGGACCGGCAAGCCCGTTGACGGATTCGAGTATACCGTGGATGATATCTGCGCAGTGATCCGCCAGACCTGTGATCTGGTGATGCCGCCGGCAGCGCCGCGCGGAACCGCCCGTGTCACTTCGTCCGACGGCTTCGTGATCCAGAATGACAATTGGACCGCCTGGCATGTTTCACGGCCGTTCGGGGATGAGGAAGGCGCACGGGATTGGCTCCTCGCCCGCACCGCCGGAATCCGGGCAGCCACCTTCGACCCGGCCCGCGCCCGGGATGACTACCGCCGATACATGCTCGACCTCCAGTCCAGGATCGGTGACACCGTCATCCTGAACTTCTCCGGCACCGGGTTCTGCACCTCCTTTGACAGGATGGGGTTGGAGCTCTTCACCTATTTCCAACTCGATTACCCTGAGGTGCTGAAGGCCTATATGGAGGCGTCGGTCGCGTACGAACTGCGACGCGTACACGCTGTGGCGGACCCCGCGCTCTCGCCGGTGATCCTCATCCCGGAGGATTTCGCCACCAAGCAGGGACCGATCTTTCCGCCGGAGTTCCTGCATGAATACCACTACCCGTACGTCAGGCAACTTGCCGACGCCTGGCACGAGCACGGCATTACAGCGCTCTACCACAGCGACGGTAACTGGAAGAAGGTCATCCCCGATCTCAAGGCCTGCAACGTGGACGGCTTCTACTGCCTTGAGCCGAATTGCGGCATGGACGTCGTGGAACTAAAGAACACGTGGCCGGGGTTGGTCTGGGCCGGCGGTGTGGACGGCGTCGACCTGCTGGAGCGCGGCACGCCGGAGCAGGTCAGGGCCGAGGTGCAGCGCCACATCCGTTCGACTAACGCCCTCGAGACCGGCGGCATGTTTGTGGCCAGCTCGAGCGAGATCAACCCGCCGATCCCGCCGGAAAACTTTCGCGCCATGGTCGAGGCGGTGTGGGAGGAAGGCAACGATGCCGTTGTGTGATGCGATTCGGATCGGGATCGTACTCTTGATGAACGGAGGGCTACTCATGTCAACACTGCCTGTGAGCGCATCACCCGGGACCAACGCGGCAGCGGCGGCCCCTCACCAGACTGGGTTCAACGTTGTCACACAGGAAGTATTCGTCTCCTCGCCGACGTCGGGAGTCGGCGTTCTGGCCGCCAGTTACTACACGCGCCAGACGGGCGGAGACCTGATCAGCCTCCATCACTACATCAGCCGCAGTGACATCCTTCATGACGGCTATGCCAGGCTTTCGACCGACAACGGTCGCCACTGGGGTGAACCGGTCCAATGGTCGCCGCAGTTCACTCACCCCAAGGGCAAAGGGCAACGCGACACCTACATCGGATTCGCGGATCCGGGCACGGGCCGTTTCGTGCTCCTCTGGAACGAGGCTGTGCTCGCGTCGGATTCCTATACCGAATGCATGCGAAACGGTACCATTTGTTACAAGGTCTCCCAAGATGGCGGCCGGACCTGGACGGCCCCCGAGCAGATCATCCACGAGGGACCCGGCTATGACGCGATCCACCATCTGCCCGGCGTCACGGTCGGAACGAACTGCGTCATGTTTGGCGATCTCACTTGTCGGCCCCTGGCCCGCAAAGACGGCGTGATCCTGGTGCCGGTCCAGAGCTCGCCCCCATCGGTGGCAGAGATACTGAGGACGACGCACGTCTACACGTTCACCGACTGCCTGGTGCTCATGGGGCGCTGGCAGAAGGATGGCCGGCTGGCCTGGCGGGCATCCCAACGCGTGCTCGGGGACACAGCTCGTTCCACACGCGGCTGGATCGAACCCACCCTGGGCGAAATCGCCGACGGCTCCTTGCTCATGGTCATGCGGGGTTCCAACGAATCGAACCCCAGCCTCCCGGGCCGACGGTGGATTGCGCGGTCCCGCGACGGCGGCGAGACGTGGACGGATCCCATTGCCTGGACCTACGACGACGGTGAGGCCTTCTTCTCTCCCAGTTCGTGTTCGCAACTGGTGCCCTACTCGGACGGGCGGCTCTTTTGGGTCGGCAACATCTCGCCCCGCAACACGGACGGCAACCTCCCGCGCCATCCCCTCGTGATCGGCGAAGTGGATCGCAAGACCGGGTTGCTGGTCCGGCGGTCCGTGACCGCGATCGATGACTGCCAGGCCGGGGAAAGCCAGAACCTGACGCTGTCTAACTTCCTCGTGCGCGAGGATCGTGAGACCGGCGACCTGTTACTGCACCTGACCCGTTTCTTTGCCAAAGAGTTCGGGCAGAAGTGGCCGTCGAACTGGACGGCCGATGCCATGCTCTGTCGGATCAGGGTGCACGGCGGTCGGTAATGACACAACCCAGCGTACCGTCCGACGCCGACGAACCGGAAGACACGCTTGTTCCGCCGGACGAGCAGAAGACGCTGGAATGGATTGCCGTACTGGCGGCCGCAGGGCTGGACTATCGCCTCGAACAGAACGAACACCGGTGGATCCTTCACGTTCCCGTTTCCCAGGCGGCGGCAGCCCGCGCGGAGCTGGTCGCCTACGAGAGGGATCTCAGCAGTCGGCCCCCGGGATTCCTGCGGATCGCCGATCTCCGGCAACCCTCGCACCACACGCTGGCGGCCCTGTGGGGCGTGGGGCTGCTCCTCGCCTTCTATGCGTGGTGCGGTCCATTCAATACGCAGGATCCACTTCTGCAGAATGCCAGCGCCGACGCCGAGGCGATCATGGCGGGGCAGTGGTGGCGGCCGATCACGGCGCTGACCCTGCATGCCGATTTCTCGCACGTCGCCGGCAACGCCCTGTGCCTCCTGTTTCTGGGGCACGCCGTGTGCAGCCTGTTTGGCGGTGGACTCGGCTGGCTGCTTATCCTGACCTCGGGGGTTGCGGGAAACTTCGCCGTTGCGTGGCTGGTGCGCTCAGGGCACGTGAGCATCGGCGCGTCCACCGCCAGTTTCGGCGCCATCGGCATCCTGGTCGCCCAGCAGTCACTGGCGAGCCTCCGGCGCTGGCATGAATGGCGCAGCCTCTGGAGCCCGGTATGGCTCCCGCTCGGAACCGGGCTGGCACTGCTGGCCCTGCTCGGGACGGGCCCACAAAGCGACCTGGCCGCGCACTTGTTCGGGTTCATCCTGGGCCTGGCTCTGGCCGCGCCCTTCTGCCTGCCTGGAATCCGCCGATTTCCGGAGTGGGTACAACGCGTGCTGGAATGGGTGTGCGTGCTGGCCGTCTTCTCGGCCTGGGCCGCCGCAATCAGGCACATGGCGTGATGCTCAGCGAAACTCCGCCCATTCAGGCTCGTTTGCAAGGATCCATCGGTAGTACTCGGTCCCCTCAAGCTCGGACGCCGCGGCTTCGTCGACGATGATGGTGCAGTGCGCGTGGAGCTGAAGCGCCGAGGCCGAAATCATGGAGGTGATCGGTCCTTCGACGGCGAGGGCCAGGATGCGCGCCTTCTCGGCGCCGTCAGCCAGCAGCAGACAACGGCGCGAATCCAAAATAGTCCCAACCCCCATGGTGATGGCCCGGGCCGGCACCTTGTTCGCATTGCCCCCGAACATGGCGGCGTTCTGCTCCCGGGTCGCCCGGGTCAGACCTTTTTCGCGAGTCCTGGAACGCAGCGCTGACAGGGGTTCGTTGAACCCGATGTGTCCGTCCCGGCCGATCCCCAGCAATTGCAGGTCAATGCCGCCGCACGCCCGGATACGGGCCTCGTACGCCTCGCACTCGGCATCCAGTTCGACCGCCAGGCCATCCGGGAGATGCGTGTTCTCCGGCAGCAGGTTCACGTGCCGGAACAACTGCTCCCGCATGTAGTGGCGGTACGACCCCGGATCGCCGGAGCCCAACCCGATATACTCGTCGAGGTTGAACGTCCGGCATTGCGCGAAATCAAGTCCTTCCTCCCGGTGCAGCCGGGCCAGGTGGCCGTAGACGCCTTCCATCGTGCGGCCCGTGGCCAGGCCCAACACGAGGTGGGGCTTGGCCCGCAGGGCCTTGGCGATGATGGCGGCGGCCAACTGTTCGGCCCGCGCTGCAGTCGGTTGGATGATGACATCCACGCCTACTTGTACTCCGGCGCGTTGACGGGACTGGAGAACAGGACCGGCCGATCGGGAATGGCCCCGGCCAACAGCGCCTGCTCGTCGACACCGTCGGTCAGCGGCAAGGCAACCTGCCCGCCCTGAGCCGCCGAGCGGCACAACGCCATCATGATCTCAAATCCCTTATAGGCAGTGGTGAAATTGCAAGGATGCACCTTGACGCCGTCCAGCCAGTCGGCCATGTCCTGGATATAGGGCGGCATGTCGAGTTCGTAGTTCATGGCCCCTTCGCCACTCTGGAAGCCGCCGTTGCGCGTAACCGCGCGCCAACCCCCGTTGGTCAGCACTTCGGCGAAACCCTCGGTGCCCTGCGCGCCCATGCGGCACTTGCCCCACCACTTGGCCACCTCGGGCTGATCCGGCGCGCCGGCGCCCGTCTCGTACACGCCGCGCACGCCGTTGGCGTACTGCACGACGCCCATCAGGTAGTCGGGCGACGGGTGATTATCCTTGAGCTTGCTGCGGCCGGCGGCCTGGGCCATGGCCCACTGGGCGTCGGCGCCGCCGGCATACTCGCGCGTGTAATCGATCAGGTGCGACAGCATGTGCGTCATCCAGCCCGTCGAACTTCCATAGACCGTATGAATCCGGCCCAGCGCCCCGCTGGCCACGATCTCCTGGACCTTGCGGTAGTGCACACCGTACCGGTGCTGGTGGCTGACCACCGCCTTCACGCCCTTGGCGTCCAGCATGGCCTTGACCGCCATGCCCTCGCGGCTCGTGAGCGCCACGGGTTTCTCGAAAGCGATCAGGCGCGCGCCCGACTCAACCCCCGCCTGGATCATGGGCAGGCGCAAGGCCGGCAGCGTGCAGAAGCAGAACACGTCCGGCTTAACGGCCTTGGCCAGCGCCGCCGCGTCCTTGCCTGTCTGCGGGTTGCCCAGCTTCGCCGCCGCCGCGCTCAACCGCGCGTCGTCGATGTCGCACAGGCCCACCACCTCGAACTTCGGGTTGGCGCGAAACGTCGTCGCGTGATGCATGCCGCGCTTGCCCATGCCCACGACCATGACTCGATACTTGGATGCCATATTGCCTTCTCCGTTCTTCTTTGGTTTCCGTCCCCTGCCGCCTTGAGCGGCAGGCACGGCCGATTGGCAGGAAGAGCCCGCCCTTCCTGCCAATCGGATTCACCAGCGACGCCCGGCTTCGCTCAAAAGCTACGCCGTGGCATGCAAGGTCGCTGGGGTCATAATCAGGCGTTCGCCTTGTCCCACTCCATCACCTTCGCGATGACGTAGTCGACCTCCTCGGTCGTCAGTTCCGGGAACATCGGCAGAGAGATGCACGTCGCGGCATTGCGCTCGGCGTTCGTCAGCGAGCCGACGATCTGGGCCTGCTTGCCCCACGGATACCCTTCCTGCTGGTGGATCGCGATCGAGTAGTGTGTCTTGGCGTCCACGCCCTGGGCGTTGAGGAACTTCAGCAGCGACTCGCGCTTGGCCGGGTTCTTGGTCTCGATCACGTACAGGTGGAACACGTGGCGATAGCCCGGCGTCACGTACGGCAGATCGAACGTCTTGGCGCCCTTCAGCCCTGCCGAATAACGCGCCGCCCACTTGATGCGCAGGTCGGTCCAGGCCGTGATGTGCTTGAGCTTGGCGCTGAGCACGCCCGCCTGGATGTCGTCGAGCCGGCTGTTGAACCCGAACGAATGATGTTCCCGCTTGGCCGAGCCATGGTTGCGGAGCTTGCGGATCTTCTCGTTGATGTCGGCCCGGTTCGTCGTGACAGCGCCGCCGTCGCCGAAGCAACCGAGGTTCTTCTGGATGATGAAGCTGGTGGCCACCGCATCACTCAGCTCGCCCTGCTTGAACGTGTCGCCGCGGCCGTCGATGCCCTGGGCGTTATCCTCGATCACCGCCAGCTTGTGCTTGTCGGCAATGACCTTGATGGCGCGCATGTCGGCGCACTGGCCGTACAGGTGGACGGGGATGATGGCCTTGGTGCGGGGCGTGATCGCGGCCTCGATCTTCTTGGGATCGATGCACTTGGTGCGGGGATCGCAATCGATCAGCACGGCCTTCGCGCCCGCGATCCAGATGGCCTCCGCCGTGGCGAAGAACGTGTTCGCGTGCGTGATGACCTCGTCGCCGGGGCCGATGCCCAACGCCATCAACACCAGCCAGATCGCGTCCGTACCGTTGCCGACGCCAATCGCGTACGTGCTGCCGGTGTAGGCCGCGAACTCCTTCTCAAACTGCGTCAGCATCGGGCCCATGACGAAGGAGCCACTCATCAAAACCTTCTGGATGTTGCCGTCGATCTCATCCTTGATACTCAGGTACTGCCGGACATTTCCATAAAACGGGGTCTGCATTCGCTTCTTCCTTTCTCTCTTCGGTTTTCTTGTTGTTTTTACTTCTGCCAGCGACTGGCAATTCGTTTCCTGACATCATTTTCAAAAGCCTTCACAAAGCCGGCGACGTACTCGACCACGTCGAGCGCGTCGTCGCGAATCAACGGGGTCAAGTCCATGGCAAAGCTCAATTGCTCGGCTTGGTCAACGCCGTGGGACTCCGCGTAGGTGGCATTGGCGCGGCGGCGCCCCAGGCTGGCGAGGTCATAGCGCTTGCCCCCGGTCACCTGCGAGTCGAACAGACCCGTAAGCGCATTGGCCAGGCTCTCGCGGGCGCTAACGTCCAGCGCGACTTTCGCGTTGTCCGGCATCCAGTCCAGCGAGCGCCAGACTTCGCACCCGTACACGCGGTCCGGCCGCTTCGCGGCGGGCAGGCGGCGCAGCGCGCGGATCGTGGCGGCCGTGACGCCCACGTGCGTATCATGTTTGTCGGCCGGGTTGTGGGTGTAGACGACGTCCGGCTGGGCGATCTCGAGGATCGCGACGAGGTCATCGACCAGCGCGAGTTTCGAGGGATCCTTCACGGTGCTGCTGGGATGGTCGAGCTGCAGCATGGCCCCGTACCGGCCGACCTCGGCGGCGTCCCGTTGTTCGCGGCGGCGGATCGCCTGCATCGCCTCGTCCGTGCAATCGGCGTAAACCCCGGTCCGCGGGCTCCCTGCCCCGTTCGTACAGGTCACCCCGGCAAACCACTTATCCGGCACGCCATAGCAGCTCACGATGCCGTGGAAGGCCATGATCTCGAGATCGTCCTGATGCGCCCCGATGCCCAGGTGCGTTGTCCGCGCCAGCGCGGCGGGCAACGCCATTGCATCAGGAACGAACACATCAGCGGTTGGCAGATGTAGCTTCATCATCGTTTCTCCTTTCGCATCGCGGCCAGGGCCGGCAGGCTGGCGGCTGCCACGGCCTGGCCCACCCGCCGCGTCTTCTCGTCCGGAACAACCACGCTCAAGCGGCCGGTCAGTTCAGGGAACTCGGCGGCCAGCACCTCGCGGGCCTTGTTCACCACCACTTCACCTCCGGCGCCCGTCGTCACGCGGCCCAACACGAGCGCGTGTCCGAAATCGTAAAACCGCGCATAGTGCGGCAGCGCGTACCCAAGATAGATGCCGATCGTCTCATAGACGGGCAACGCCCGCGGGTCGCCCTTGGCCATGAGGGCCTGCAGATGCTTGAGCCGCTCCGGCAAGGGCACGTCGTCAGCCACCTCAATTCCAGCCGGCTGCAGCAACCGGCCGACCGCCTGCTGCGAGAAATACATCGCCCCCACGCCGCGATCGCCCGACCATTCGTCGACCGGCGCGGAGGCGGCATGGTCCACGGGTGCGAACGCCAATTCGGTCAGCCAGCCCTTGAGCCGGCCGTTGCGGTCCAGATAGCCCCCCGCTTCGCTCGATCCCATGGCCACGCCCAGGATGCCCTTGACGCCGAGTCCCATGGCTCCGGCCAGCGCCGTCACGTCGCCGTCGTTCGCCACCTCGACCGGCACACCCCACTCGCGGCCGATGCGCAGAAACAGATCGCGCGCCTCGGCGAACCGCTCCGGCGGCACCGAGCGCAACAGGGACGCCACCATGATGCGGTTGCCGACGATCACGCCGGCCGAACTGCCGCCGATGGCGTCGACACGCGGCAGATGGCTCGCCGCACGCCGTAGCCCTTCGTTGAGCATGCCATAGTGATAGGCGGGATCGGCCTGGTCCTTGGGCGCCCAGGGCACTTCCTCCGTAAGGACAACCTCGCCATTGCGGACGGCCGCTAGTTTGAAGTCGCTGGCCCCGAGATCGAATCCCAGGCGGCACCCGTCGAGATGCCCGCCCACCGGCATGCCCACGTCGCGTTCAACCGGCACCTCGTCCGGCGCGCAGGCCACGACCTCGAACGTGCGTTCATACACGCGCCCCATGAGTTCCGCGTCAAACGCCCGGGCGCCGCCCGGCCGGTACGCCGCCGCCAGCCACCCGGCCAGTTCCGCCGACCCGCCCACGTACAGCCGCCAGCCGCCCCAGCCCCACAGCATGAATTTCGCCAGCCGCTCCACGTACTGCCGGGTGTCGGCCGACAACGGATCGACCGTCTCCAGCGTGAGCCGGTTGACGCGCCCATCCTCGCGCTCCACTGCCAGCACCAGGCGTTCGCGGCGGGGCGAAGCCGCGACGCGGCGTTCATAGGCCCGGTTGGCCAACACGGCGGGTTGAAACTGGGGGTCCAAAGGCGGAACGAACTTGGGAGACACCATCATGATACCGTCCTCCTGTGCGGGGCCGCGGCGGATTCGCGAACGATCAGCTCGGGCCGGACGAGACGCGGCATCGCGATGCTGCCGGGCGCGGAATCGCTCAGCAACTCGCAAGCCACCCGCACCATATCGCGGATCGGCTGCCGCACCGTTGTGAGTCCCGGGACACTCAAGGCCGCGAAAGTCACATCGTCAAATCCAGTCACCGAAAAATCGCCCGGCACCGTCAGGCCCTTCTCGTGAATCGCCCGCAGCGCGCCCAGCGCCATCATGTCATCCGCGGCCACGAGGGCCGTCGGCAACCGGCGCGTTGTCGAAAGCAGGCGGTTCACGGCCAGGTGGCCGGCTTCGGCGGCCTTCGCGGCAACGGTCACGCACCACTCCAGGCGCACGCGCAGACCGGCGGCCGTAAGGAGACGGCGGACGGTTTCCTCGCGCCGACGGTTGGCCGCCACGGCGTTGCCGAGGAAGCCGATCTCGCGGTGCCCCAACTTCTTGAGGTGCGCAATCAGCCGCTCCAGGCCGTAGGCCTCGTCGACGCTCACCAACCCGACACCGCGCGGCGCTGGTCCCATGCCAATCTGCACGACGCGCGCCCCCCCCGCCACGAACCGGCGCACCAGCGCGGCCGGGAAGTTGCTGCCGCATAGCACGATCTTGTCGACGTGGTAGCGCAATAGGGATCGCACATCCTCGGCTTCACCTGCGACGGGATCATGGCAGGCCAGTACGATCGAGTAGCGCGCCAGGTGCGCCACGCCCCGCAGCTCCGCGATCATCTGCCCGAAGAACGGATCGCTGAAATCCTTGACGATCACGCCCAGCGTCAGGCTGGGTCCTCCCCGCAGGCTCTGCGCCGCGGCACTGGGCCGATAGTCAAGCCGCGCCGCGAGATCGCGAATCCGCTCCGCCGTGCCCCGGGCCACGCCAATGCGGTCGGCCGTGCCCGCCAGCACGCGGGATACAAGGGCCTGGGAGACGTCCAGCCGTTTCGCGATTTCCTTTTGTGTGATCATGCCGACTCCGTCATGTCGGCCAGCAGCATGTCCCAGGGAGATCAGCCTGTCAATCTCATACGCATGAGATATGGACAATTTGGATGCGATGCTTCGCGCGAGGCTGGTGATTTGCTGCAAAAGAGGTCTGGAAGGCTCTTCACCAAGTCGACCGGTATTCTTCCCACAGCAGCGGCAGCGTCACTCCCGGGCGACGCGACTCCCGGTAGACGTGTGCCATCGACGGCCGCGGCTGCTTGACGGTGACGGTAACTGCTGTTTGCTCGGTCCATGATGAAAGAAACGCTTCCCGCCATCGTCGCATGCGCCCTGGCGTGCTCCGTCCCCGCCGCATCCGCCACCAACGCGACACAATAGGACGTCACCCGTCAGAGCGGCGGGAGTGACCCTGAGCGTCTTGCGCCGGACTATCTCACGGTGTAGGCGCGCTCGGTCGGTTGCGTTCACGGCGGCAGGGACAAGCTACCGGCGGGTGGTTCACGTCTTGCCTTTTGTGGCGGCCTCGTAGGCGGCGCGGGCGGCTTGATGCTTGGCAGTGGCGACTCTGTGGGCAGCAGCGGCGGCGGCATAAGCACGGGCGTGCCTGCGGCTGTCGTCGCAGGCGCAGGCATCAAACTTTGCCGCCGTGGCTTCAACTTCAGCGCGGGCGGCTTCAAGCCTTTCTTTCAACTGCAAGAGTTCGGCTTCGTAGGCGGCGCGGGCGGCTTTCAGTTTGTCCGTGGCGACAATGAAGGCGGCGCGTGCGGCGGCCAGTTCGGGGGTGTGGTCGTCGGCACGGGCGTAGGCGCGCGCGGCCGTGTAGGCGCGGGCGTCGGCGGCCTCCAGTGCCTCCTTCAGTTTCAGGATTTCGATTTCAGCCATTCATTTGATGCTGCCACGGCAGAGGGTCATAGTCAACAGCACTAACCTGCTGTCGCAGGGCAAACGCATCTTAAAGGCCTCCGAGGAGGGAGGCGAGGTACTCATGGTTCCAGGCGGCCATGAGTCGTCTGCTTCGGACGGAGAGCTTCGGCTGGGATTTGTTTGACTTGATGGCGTTGAGAGCAAGT
>CAITUY010000021.1 GCA_903895695.1 uncultured bacterium | reverse complement strand
GGTCTTCCAACGACAGATTCAGGAATTGATCAAGGTTCATACTTCGCTCCTCAGCAGGGATCTCCATAGAGGGGCAAATATCAAAAAAGAATCACGGCAAATGGGGCGGGCTGTCTCTGGAATGGGCTGGGACTGGCGTGAAGAAATCTGAAGAAAGAGTGAGGTCTTCCCAGGGGCAGGCAAGGAAAGTGGAGAAGAATGTACAGTTTTCAAAAGAGGATCGGTCAATGGGGGATGGGGTCGTATCTGCCGAAACCTGACCGGTCAAAGTCGTAAAGAGGGGGATGGCAACAGCGACCAAACAGGAGGACAAACAGATGACATGGACGAGGACAATTACGATAGACGACCTGACCAACGAAGACCAGATAAGGGTACTGACCCATCAACTCTGCACAACGGCGGGGCAACTCTATCAGGCAGAGGCTTACTATGAATCGCACCCATGGATACACGATACGGCAGATGGCGACAGGTATCTTAAGGAGATAGCCAGATTGAGAAAGGCATACATGAGGCGCAAAACATGACCACGAGCACGACTAGAACGCGCCAAGGCGGACGTAAAGTCACCGAGATAGATATGACGCCGGGAAATGACAACGGCCTGCGATCTCCACACAGCCAAATATCAGCAGAGGAAACGGCCGGTTGCATTCGGGTTAGGGATGAGCTGGAGGAGCCCGATCCTGAAGTCGATGAATATGTCTGCTTTGGCAGCATTGAACTGGACAATCCCATATGCACAGAACCATGCAGGCATCGAGAATCCTGCCTAAGAAAAGCGGGTCTGGACGGGCCAATCTTCATTTTCGACGAGCAACCAGAGCCAGAAACAGGACGACTGTGAACATGGGCGAACAGTCAGTCTCGGGGTTGGGCCTATTGAGTGTCGCAGGATTTTGGCTCCGGGAGTTTCACCTTATTGGACATTCCCCGGCGTCAATGCCCAAGGGCTTGAGGGGCGTGGTATCGGGGAAAGAAGAGTGCAGATATTTCTTCATTCTTCCTGGGGTGGCGTGTGGGGAAATGAATCGGATATCTGAAGATAGTTCGCTCCAAACCGTCAAACTTTCGAGTGCCAGGGGTATAATGGATATGTCGAACCAGCTTTGGATGTCGCCGTGAAAAGAAAAGTGGGGTCCGGCCGTATTCTGATCGTGAATCGGTAATGTAAGGGTGGAGGGACGATGCGATGAGCCAGATAATCATGAAGTTGCCAGCGTCAGTGCGTGCCGAGATCAAGAGGCAGGCGGCGGAGAAGCCAGAGATTCTCACGCCGGAAGATCGTGATGAATTCCTGGCGAGCGTAGAACCTGAACACAGACTCGATGCTGAGCAAGCGTTTAATGATCAGGTCGAAATGCAGGAACGCGCACTTCGTGACTGGCGAGATCAAGTCCTCCTGAGGATTCTGAACGTCTCCGAATCGCTGCTCAATAGGGGGAAGGAAGTGAGTCGCGAACCGTCCCAACAGACGGCTCCCGATGACTGGGTGGACACTGAGACCGCGGCGTCGTACCTGGACCTGACGCCGAAAACCGTGAGGGAGGGTGCTGCGAGGGGAACCCTGCCTGGCTGCAAGTATCCGCCCCGTTCGATTCGTGGGAAATGGCGGTTCAAGAAAGAAGATTTGGACAGGTTCCTGAAGCGTCGGCAGTCAGCCCCAAGGCAGCAAATGGTGGAGCGTTCGGTATGGGATTGAGTGGACATAGCGATCCGCAACTTGCCTTGGCAGTTCCCACGGCGGAACCCCTGCGGCTCTTACCGGCCGATGAGGCGGCTGACAGGAAATTCTCCGAATCGCTCCGTTACGGTCAACTGCGGCTTCGCAAACGCGCCGACTCTGGAATCTGGCAAGCCGTCTACAAGCACCCTCGGACGGGCAAGGTGAGGGAGCAGTCGTTCGGCACGCCCCTGAAGAAGGAAGCCGAAAAGATGGCGGCAAACCTGAGTGCCCAACTGACGAACGGCAAGATGGGCCTCGCCGACGGCACGATCCCCTTGGTCCTGCTCGTCGGGAACTACTTCACTGCCAAGAGGGGCCGGATCAAGATCAAGTCATTCAAGCGGTTGATGACCACTCAAGTCAGGTTCTCGGCGTGGCTCGAACAGACCCATCCAGATGTCCGTCTGGCAAAGCACCTCACGACCGAGATCGTCAGGGAATTCCAGAATCACAGACAGTCCTCTGGGCTCAGCTTCCGCACCGTGAACAATGACATCAAGAATTTGCACAGTATCTTCAAGTGGGGAATGAGGGATCACTTGGTCGCCTTCAGCCCGTTTGACTATTCCGACAAGACAGGAACCGTTGACCTCTACACGCTTTCCCGAGACGAAGCCGACGTATACACGAAGACGGAGTACCTAGCCTTGGTCGATGAGGCGGTACGGCAGAACTTGCTGCTTATCCGCGACCTGATCGTCGTCTTCGCCGGGACTGGGATGCGTTTTGAGGAACTTGCCCACCTTCGGCTGAAGAACATCCATTGGGAGACGCCGGTGCCAACCATCGTAGTCCGGGCACAGAACGGGTGGACGCCCAAGGATGCCAGGGAGGTCAAGAGCATCCCGATGCTGCCAGAGGTGCAGGATGTCATTCGGCGGAAGATGGATGGGCGTCAGGACGGGGAGGCATTCCTGTTCACGAATACCGTGGATAACAAAGTCCATGAGGGCTGGACGCTTGAAAAACTGAAGGGACTCTTTCCTGCGGCCGGCATAAACGGCGGGAGGCGGCTTTTCTGGCACAGTTTTCGGAACTATTTCGTCATCCGATGCCTGAAAAGTGGGGTCGCCGTGCCTGCCATTATGAAGTGGACGGGCCACGATTCCGCCTCGATGGTGCTCCACTATGCGGCGGCGATCCAGCAGGGGGATGTCTTCTCCGAGTTCAGGAAGGTATCCTAAAGGCGGGGCAAATTCGGGGCATTCCCTAGAAAACATGCCAAATCATTGGAAGATTTGGCGGGAGCGACGGGACTCGAACCCGCAACAACCAGATCGACAGTCTGGGACTCTAACCAATTGAGCTACGCCCCCGTAACGGAATCGGGCGCGAATCATGCCGAAGCCCCCGGCGCATTGCAACGAAAAAGAAGGCCGAAAAAGAAGGCCGTGCGTCAGACGTCGATGATCGGCCCCTGGCCCGGCGGCGGGCGCCGACCGGTAAAGCCGGTCGTATCCATCGTCGTGCGCCGGTGCTGCGGCCGCCGGAAATTGGGCGGTATGCCCAGCATGATGCTGAGCACGCTGACGATCAGCGAAGCCCCCATGGCCGACCAGAAGCCGGCCACGTGGAACCCCGGGACCACCTTGGCCGTCAGCATCAGCAGAAACGCGTTGATGAATAACAGAAACAGCCCGAACGTGAACACCACGAACGGCAGGGCCAACGCCACCAGGATCGGCTTGACCATGCTGTTCAAAATGCCCAGCACCAACGCCGCCACCAGCAGGCTCGGCCAGTCGTCGTACGAAAGCCCCCGCACCAGGTGCGTCGCCACCCACACGGCCACCGCCAGTACCACCCAGCGGATCGCCACGCCCCAGAGCCGTTGGCCGGGGCTCCCCGTTCCCGAATTAGTCCAGTGCAACGTGCCTCCTCGCCTGCTTCTTGTCGCCATGCAGGCGTTTCTCGTCCAACATCCGTTCCTTCTGCCGCCGCGACCGCCGCCGTTTCTGGCGGCGGATGCGCTCGACTTCCTGCTGGCGCGCGCTGCGCAGGCCGAGCCGTCGTTCCTCCAGCTTCTCGCAAACCTCGCGCCGGGCGATATAGCGGTTGAGCTCCCGCGACCGCTCGCGCTGACACTTCACCTCGATGCCGCTCGGCGCGTGCCGAAGGTAGACGCACGATGACGTCTTGTTGACTTTCTGGCCCCCGCTGCCCGATCCGAGCACGAAACGCTCCACCAAGTCGGCCTCGCGGATGCCCAGGCCGGCCATCCGGGCGGCCAAGGCTTCCTGCTTCTCGGCACTGATGAACGCTTCTCCCATAGGCCTTTACTCATACCACAGGCCGGTGAAACGCTCAAATACCGAGTGCGGCTGTCACGGCACGACTTCCAGCGTCAGCGGCAGTGTGACGGCGCGCCGGCGCTGGCTGAGCCAGGTCCAAGGCTGCAGTCGGTACCCGCTTCTCCGGTTCACCAGCCCGAACCGGATCCCGTAGACGCCGGGTTCCGCGTCGGCCGGCACGGTCAGGGTGCGGTGTTCGACGAACACCTCGCCTTCGTATGGCTGACACTGGAATTCGTCGCTTGCGATGCCGGCCAGCAGCCTGTGATCGTCCTGGAAACAGGGCTTTTCCGTTCGGAGAATGTGCATGAAGGCCGTGAGCTGCTCGAGTCGGACCGAGGGTGGACAGCACCAGTACCCGGCCACGTCAACCGTCCGTCCGCGCTCAACCCGTTGCGTGGATAGGCTGACGCCGAGGAATTCGATGCCGCCCGAGAAACGGACCCTGACCGGACAGCGGGGGACAGTCTGCTCGGCCAGCATGGCGTGTTCGCGGTCCGCGGCTTCGTTCCGTCCGTCCACTGCCAAGGCCTGGGCCAGCGCCCGGCGGGCCGCCTGGTGCGCCGGGTATGCAACCAGGGCCCGCGCAAAGCTCTCCCGCGCCCGATCGGCGGCGCCCTGCTTCAGGCGGGCCTCACCCTCCTCGTAAAGCGTCTGCGCCTTGCGTTTCGCGTAGGTGACTGATTCAAGCCCGTAGCACCCCGTCTCGGTCCAGCCCAGCTCGGGGAAGCGCGCTGTATCGTTTCCCGCCGGCGGTACCGGCACGAACAGCAGTGTGCAATTGCCGATCGGTGTCTCCTGCCAGGCCACTCCGTGCGCGGCGAGCACCGCCCGGCTGCGGGGCGCATCGCGACAATCCATGATCAGGGCGGTCGGTGTGCCGAGGACCACCGGCAAGGGCCGGCCCGAGTCTTTCTCCGGTAGATCCTGCACGCCGCGGTCGAAGACCCGCGGCGCGGCCACATGGCAGGTCTTGTCCGTTCGCACCGTGAGGGCATCGGCGAGCCAGCGCGGCGCATACGCCTGACCAGCGCCCCGCTCGCGCAACAGGCGGGCCACGGCCTCCGCCGTCGGCAACGCCCCGTCCGGTGCCGCGGCTCGCTCCATCACGAGCACTTCGCCCAGGCTGACGGGGGCCGTTTCGGTCCGGCGATCCGGCATGCAGGTGATGCGCAGACGCAGCACGCCGCCCGTCGGCGCGCTCCAGCGCAACTCCTCGTGGTACTGGAACAGGCCCAGCTTGGGATAGGGACCTGACCAGAGGTAGTCCGTGAATTCCGTGTCGGGTATCAGCCGGGTCCAGGGCGCCGCCGCATCGGCCTGGCCCTCGACCCGCACAACCTGCGGGTAGCGCTCGTCGGCGCTCAGCAGCCGCAGGCCGCAGACCGGCCGGGGCTGCGTGAATTCGATCGTGAGGTTGGCCGGCGCCTTGCGGGAGGCATCCGCCGACCAACCGTCCTCGACGATTCCGTTCTGCAGCCTGGCGCCGAGGGACCGTCCCTGGCCGTCGTGGACGGACGCCACGAGACCGGTGGCCGTGTAGTCCCAGGCGTTCGGCGGAGGCGTAAGTCCGTAGTCCACCCGCAGGCCGGCCATCACCCGGAACGAACTCGTCGCGGCGGTCGCGCCCAGGAACCCGGCCAGGTCACGGTGTTGACCGAGGAAAGCCGGCCGCTTCGCGAGTTCGGCCCGCTTCGCGTACGGGGCGTAACGTTCGTTGGGCGCGGAGGCTACGCATAGTCGTTCGTCAGAGGCGAAATTAAGCCAGTGCTGCATGTAGTTGCCGATGCACACGCCGTCATCACAGAGCGGCGCGACGGCGTCCGCCAGGGTTCGGGCCGTCAGCCATGCGCTTCGATCCATCGCCACGTCCTCGCCCATCCTGTCCAGGTGGAACACGTGGGGCGGGATCAGCGCCGCCAGCACGGCCCACTCCCAGGGCAGGCGGCGGAGACGCGGCAGACGGTCGCAACCCACGCCGACCAGGAGGGCCACGGCGGGCACGGCCGGCAGCAGGTAGCGGCCGGTGTGGATGCGGGCGTAGTTCGAAGTGGCATAGACCAGCGCCAGGGCCGCGAGCATGACAGGGATCGTCAGGCGGAACCAGAAGCGTTCGTCGGCCCGGTCACGCCGGCGGTCCCGCACCAGCACGGCCGCGAACACGACGGCCGCCAGCGCCAGCAGCGCCAGTCGCACCGCATTCAGCGGGTCCCGCATGGGCCACACTTCCACAATGTAGAGGAATTGTTCCCAGAAACTGGCCAGGCCTTCGCGGAACGGCACTTTGCCCAGGGCGTTGCCGAAGTCGAATGTTCCCCAGTCGTGCCCGGCGTTCCACCACCACCACGGGAGCCCACCGATGATGAATCCGGCCAGGGCGTACACCACGCCGCGGCGCAACAGGCGCCAGCGAAACCGCAGCAGGAGCACCGCGGCCGCAGCGATGAAGAAGACGACGATCAACTGATGGCCCCACCAGCCGACCCCGGCTGCCAGGCCCAGGCCCAGGTACCAGCGCCGCGGCGCGTCGCCGGCCGCCGCCGGCCGCGCGGCAATCCGGCAGGCCATCCACACCGTGAAAAGCCCGCACGTGAGCAGGGTCATGTAGGCCAGTCGGGAGCTGACGGCGTAGTGGAAGAACGTGTCCGCGCCGACCGTGCAGTAGAGGACTGCCATGAAGCCCGCGCGGCGGCTGCCGGCGTCCCGGCCGAAAACGTAGAGCACGGGCAGGAGCAGGATGCCGACCAGCACCGTGCCCAGATTGACCATGAAACCGGTGACCGCCAGTCCGGTGAGCCGGCACATCAGGGCCGAGAGCACGCCTTCCACGCTTCCCATATAGGGCTGGCCGTAGAAGAAAACGGGGAAGTCCACGCCTTGGACCATGTGCCGGGTCATCAGGGCCCCGATTTCCCAGTCCGGATTCGGCGTGTACCGGCCAAGCCAGGCCTTGGCAATCCGCAGTCCCAGGCCGATCGCCACCGCCAGGATGGCCAGGACCGTCCAGCCGGATAGCCGCCGGTTCGCTGGCGCGTTGGCATCGCTTGATGTTCGGGCAGACTCGTCGCTCATGGCCGGACATGGTGACCAGGCGCGGGAAGATGTCAAGAGCCCGCTTGCCCGGCCGGGCAATTTCCCATGCGGTTCTACTGACCGGGCGGGAGACCCAATCGGGCCGCCGTGCAGACGGGAAAATCGAATGGGTCTAAATATTTAGTAATCTAGCCTGCAGACTGTTGACACCGCACCGCAAGTCGGAGATACAAGAGGTATTGTGACAAGAGCAGATTACAGCGGACGAACGGACCAACGCAAAGCGCCCCTCCGGCGGCTTGTATAGGCGCAGAAGTCATGCCCCCCACGGTGGTAACTGCTCCTTGTAACACGTGGGGAGGGGCGAAAAGACCGATTCATCCGGTGGTATTCAGAGAAAGGTATCCCAGCAGGCATACCCCCGCCAGAAAGGTTCCTGCCGGTCGCTTTTCCGAAGGCGAAAATACTACTGTATTCGCTTGTACCCAGCGTCTCGGCTTGCTAGGTTCCTCATATGTCCTTGTCGGTGCGGGGGGCGGCAGGTGGCAGGAGGATAACTCACATGCGTCCTGATCGTCTCTCGCACTGGCCCGGCAAAGCTCTCGCCCGGGCATCCGTAGCCGCCATCGTATTGGCATCCTTGGGCGCACTTGCCTTTGCGGCCGTCACGATCACCTCGGAAAATGCGACCGCCGCCCGTGCGAAGCGGTATGCCGATGGGCTGACTGCCCGCACGGTATCCGGTGTCGATGCCCTGGCGGCTCTATTTAAGTCGCAGCAAGCCCTTTACCTGCGAATCTCGCCGCCCGCCCCGGACTTCGTACTACGGCAGCCCTGCGGGACGATCCCCTTCGACCCCAATGGCTTCCCTGATGACTTCTTGAACGGGCTGGTCGCGGAAACGAACAAGGGGTGCCTGGTCTACACGGTGGTGATCGCCGAAGACCCCACGACACGGGAAACGGTCTTCGCCAACATCAAGGGCAATGAGATCCACGCCGTCCCCGCCGTCGCGGGCTACGACCCCTGGTGGTTGCTGGACACGCTCTATCCCGACTTGGGAACAGGCCCGTACAACAGCGCCCAAGTCACGATACTGAAGAAGTGCTACGACCCCGCCCATGTCCAGATAACGGTTACGCTGCTTCCCGTCGTGTCCATCCCGGCGTATGCCGTCGCCATGGCGAACGAGAGCGCGACGGCGTCCCCCGATTTTGGCGGCGTCCCCCTCATGCAACCTTCGGGGCAGGTGAGTAACCTCCAGTTCACGGCCATCGCGTACACGAACGGTGGGATGCTGCTGACGCTGTCTTATCCGGCGGGCTTCACGAACCGGGTGGACATCTTCACCTGCACTAATCTCGTGAGTTTCTGGTGGAACCTGGCCGTGACGACGAACGTCAACACGTCCACCAACTACATCCAATGGCTCGACACCTCCCCGCCGGGCCTCAGGTTCTACGCGGCGGGCAATGCCGACGTGGACGCGGACCATGACAACTTGCCCGACGACAGGGAGAAGTTCATGTACCACACCTCGGCCACGACCAACGACACCGACCACGACGGCTTGACCGATTCCAACGAGGTGTTCAACCTGCATACCGACCCCAACAACAGCGACACCAACCCGCCGACGGTGTGGATCGTGTTTCCGTCGAACAATTACGCAAAGGTGTGGCTGCCATGAACAGAACGACAAAACGATGGCCCTTGGTTGCGGCGTTTGCCGTATTCGTCATGAGCGGAGCGTTGTGGTCTGCGCATGCCGACCCACAGTGGGATACCTTGTGTTTTGGTGTTGTCTCGCAAAACGGCTATGACACCGGTGTGTATACCTACAGCACGATGGGCAACAACAGGGGTGTCTATACGATGCAGAATTTCAAAGGTGAGGGAGGCAATCCTTCTATTCAGTGGGAGAGCCTTGATGGGGTGGTGACAAATTGGGTGTTAGCGAATGGAGTCGGCGGCTTTACGGACACCAACATAGGCACGGGTGAAGAACCGCAAGGCAGCGCCGCCACGACGATTCAGCGGTATTCGGTGGAGGCCGTAGTTTGCGGTCGCCCTGGGGGTCCAAGTGGGGCCACGCGCGAACCGATCGACACGGTCAATGGGGGTATGTACTTTGACGCTTCTGACATGAACGTGCCTGGGGCTGGCTTCGACCTTGAATGGAGGCGCTCCTACAATAGCATGAGTGCCGTTTCCGCCGGACCTTTGGGGCCGCGTTGGAGCCACAACTACGACTGGCAGGTGATGGAGACCACGCTGGTGACGACGGTACAGGGCGTCGCGGTATCCCACGCCGGAATGGTACTGGCGATGGGCGGGGACACCGCCATGAGTCTAATAAAGGACGATACCAGCCAGACGTGGAGAACCACACGGGTGAGGTACCTTGTTGTCACGGGCACGACCAATGGCTACGACCTTTGCATGCCGCAAGGTATTTTTTGTCATCTCGGCACCAACGGCCTGATGGCGGCGGTGTCGAACGCATGGGGCTGCGGGTTGACGCTGTCCTACACGAACCTCGCGGGGACATTGCAACTGTCTGGCGTGGCGCATTCGGACGGCCGCTCCCTTGGTTTCACTTACACAAGCAACAGGCTCGCGCAGGTCAATACTCCCTCCACCAACCTAGCCTTGGTTTATCAATATAACTCGGCAGGTGAACTGACTAACGCCATCCAGCGGATTCCGTCCGGCGATGTCAGCACCTTCTACGCCTATGACGCGGCGGGAACCAACCGACAGCACAGTTTGGTCATGAAGGTGAAGGCCAACGGGGAAACGGCTAACTACCTCTACCAAACGAACGCCTTTGGGGCCGTTTCGGGCGTTTGCACTGGCATGTCGATAGTCTCCAACTATTACCAGCATTCCGTGTCCTATAACACGACGGGGGCTGCATCCACGGTCGACTACCGGCGGGACAGCACCGATGAGGTCTACACTTACTGCTTCAATCCGGCCTCCGACAGCCTTTGCGTCACCAACATAGTCGGGCCTGGAAGCACGACGCTGTCGCACCGATTTGGCTATGACCCGGCAACCCTGATGCTGACGAATGAGCATTGGGAGACCGGAACGACGGGGGAATGGATGGAGGTGCGCCGCCAATACGACGCCCTTCTGAATGTCACGAACTCCTGCTTTTGCTATGGGACGAACTCCAGTTCGGTGTATTCATTTGCGTGGAACACAAACTGGACCACGCTGGCTTCCATGACCGACCCCGAAGCGCGAATGGCCACATGGGATTACACCAATGGCTTGGTCCGTGCCGAGCGGGTCTTTCCCTCGACCAACCAGCAGTCGGAAACCGACTATGCTTACACGACCAACGGCCTGCTGGCGGCGGTGACCAACGCCAACGGACACTGGGTGCGGTACCTGTACAACGGATACGGTTATCCGACATCCACGATCCCACAGGCCGGGCCGACGAACTGCATGGTCTGGGACAGCCTCGGGCATCTGACCGAAATAGACCTGCCCAGCTCAGAGATGACGAGCGTCAATCCGCCGCAGACGGTGCCCCGCGCCATCGTCTTCAACCCAGACGAGTTGGGGCGGGTTCGGCAGGTCACATGGCCCGACAACTCGTTCGAGACTTTCGGCTTCGACGCCATCGGGAACGTCACGAACCACATCGACACGGCAGGCCGTCCCACCACCTACACCTGGCTGCCGACCCGCAAGTTGGCCTCCGTGACCCGCGGGAGCGGGAACGAAAAGGGCACGGTGGGCCTCAATTACGACCAGCAGTTCAACGCCCTCAAGATCACCGACGAGCGGACCCGCCCGGTGGAGACTTACCAACTCGACCTCCAGGATCGGCCGATCCAAGTCACCAACATTGACAGCCAGCAGATGAGCATCGCCTGGGGGCTGGCGAATTTCGTGAAGAGCATCGTGCGTTTCGACGGCACGACCAATGCGTTCGCTTATGATTCGGGCGGCAGGGTCAACCAGGTCACCTATCCCGACCAGACCGTGGCGTTCGGCTATCTCAAGAATGGGCTCATGGTGACCGCCTCCAACCAGTGGGGCGTGATTTCGAATGCCTTTGACGGAGCAAACCGGCTCATCTCCCAGTCATCGCCCGTGCCGAATGGCGCCGTGAGTTACGCGCTTTATCCCGCAGGCCAAGTGTCGAACGTAGTGAGCGTCGCGGGAACGAACAGCTACGCCCTTGACGCGGCGGAACGGTTGACTACCGTGACCGCCTCCCGCAAAGGGATGGCCGCCGCGTCCTTCCAGTACGGCTACAACCCGTTCAACGGGGCCGTCTCGACCGTGGCCTATCCCACCGGCGTAACCTGCGTGGTCAGTTACGACACAATGGACCGCACCGCAGCGTTGGTCTGGAAGAACGCCTCGAACCAGGTGGTCAGGAGCCGCTCCTATGCGTACAACTCGGCAGGAATGATCGCCCAGATCGGCTACGAAACAGGCGAGCAGGTCGCCTATTCTTATGACTCCCGCGACAGGGTGACGGGGGAGACGCACTTCAACGCCGCCGGGCAGGCCACGTCCCAGGAGACCTACGGGTTCGACCTGGCGGGCAACCGCACCAACAAGACTGTTTGGTCGGGGGCGACCCCGCTCATGACGGTCAACTATGCCTTGGGCTCGGGGAACAGGCTGGCGTCGTGGTCGGTGGCCCAAACCAACCTTGTGGGCCAGATGGACGTCGCGGGCATGTCCAGCGAGGCCATCGGCACAGACGACAGGTTCGGCTGGCTCTACGTCAGCAACCTCAACGGCGTGGCATCGACCGAGCCCTACATCTCCGGCACTAATTTCTGGGCCTACGACCTGACGGTTGGGCTGGGCACGCAGAGGATCGTGGCCGCCATCCGCGACGCCGCCGGGAACACCACGCGGGTCACGAACCAGGTGTTCCTGACGGTGGTGACCAACGGCGCGTATCAATACAGCCTTGCCGGGTGCGTCACCAACATCGCCTACAGCGGCAAGAGCTACGGCAGCACCATTGGCCTGACGTGGGATGGACGGTACCAGTTGACGGCGGCCGCGACCAACGGGATGGTTGCCGAACGCCACGGTTATGACGCCGCAGGCAGGCGGCTCTGGACATGGGACGCCGCCAATGGGACCAACTGGATGGTCTATGACGGGCCGCACGTCATCGCCGACCTCAACGCAACGGGCGCTCTGCTGCGGGCCTATACCTACGGTCCCGGCATCGACAACATCCTTTCGATGACCGCCTACGGCACGGCCACGAACACATACTACTACCTGAAGGATCATCTGGGCTCTGTTATAGCCCTGGCCGACAAGAACGGCAACGTGGTCGAGTCGTACCGCTACGACGCCTGGGGCAGGACGACCGTCTATGACGCCTTGGGGAACGACCTCGTCCAGTCCGCCTACGGCAACCGGTACGGCTGGCAGGGCCGGGAATACTCGTGGAAGTCGGGGCTCTACTACTTCAGGGCAAGATGGTACTCACCGATTGAGGGGCGCTGGCTCTCCAACGACACCATCGGCATCAGCGGCGGGCTCAACCAGTTCGTCTTCTGCGGGAACAATCCCGTCAACTTCGTTGATCCACTAGGGCGGTGGGAAATAGATATAGTCGGTGCTTACATTCTTGGGGGAAGGGTAACTTTTGGCAACACCGGTGGATCAGGATGGTTCAACGGCCAATGGACATTAGGCGCACAGATCGTAGCGGGAGACGGTTTGGCTATAACCATTTCTCCTGATCCCACAAGTTCATCAAAGGAGAACTCTGGAGATACTTGTCCTCGCAAAAGCCGTACGGAATGGGCTAGTCATTTTGAAGGCGAATTTGGACTTGGACCGGCTCTTACGGGTTCTGAGGACCTGCCATGGAATGGCGCAGATGGCACGTACGAACTCTCCCTTGGAATTCCACATACGCCATTGGGTGCTTCCCGAGGTTCAGAAGGAGTCAAAATTCCTGTTCTATCTTTTGGCGAGGCAATGATTGGTGGAATGGGCTTCACGCATTATTTTGGGAAAAAGTGAGACGACATTGGCAGCCATCATGAGGTGCTCCGTGAAATACTTATGGCGCATTTTGAACCTCGGATTGGTCGCATGCTGTATTTGGGGAGGTTACGTGCTGGTAGGTTTCGACGCGCAGCAGCATCCAATCGAAGATTGGCTCGCCTGCCCCTTCCTTTTTGTTTTGGCATCTTTGTTTGCCTTCATCAGCGTCTGGTATGCTATTGCATTCTCAAAATGCAATACTCTCACGCGGCCATCATGGAACAGACTGTCGATAAACTGGAGGAACGATCCGCTTCAGTGCTTAGCCATCTCGACATGCAACATGGTGGCTTTCTCTTTTGGTGGAATGATGCGGTTGCCAAGCCAGACGCGACCTCAATTCTTGGACGTCGCGATGTTTTGTAGTGGGATGCTTGGATTCCTAGTGGGGCAGGCATTGGTCTACAGGATCTACCGTCATCGTATTGTGCCGCCTGCGCTGGGCATGTAGATGTTGTCGCCCACTTTATGACCGTACGCGGTTCCCGAATTGAACTTGGTGAAGACGGCCTTGATTCCCGCGCTATGGCCATGAAGAGTCCCCAGTCCCATCCATCGTACGATTTCTGTCTTTTGCCAATGCCGTCGTAACGGATCGAGGCCGTTACGGCGGGGTTGGGCGGCTCGCCTAGTCTTCCCCACCTGTTATAAGGTGCAAAGCCGACCGTGGGGAGCATGATTCCTGTCGCCCTGCGAGCGAACTCACCTCTTCCCTTTTCACTTTCATCCCGCCAGCACCCGCTCCCGCCGCCTCGCAATCACTCCAGACCCGGGGGATCGGCGTCAGCCATGAAGGGCGCGTGGGATCGTCCAGCCGGAAGGCCGCCGCTTCGCCGGACCGGTGACATCTCTTGGTGTTTGGGCAGACTCGTCGCTCACGGCGGGACATGGTGACCGGGCGAGGGAAGACGTCAAGTGCCCGCTTGAGGTCGTCTGACTTCATCATTGAAACGCGCCCGCGAATGCCCGACAGTCGGGAGCATGTCAGAAGAGCAGGTATGGCCGCAGGGAAACCGCGTGCTGGTCACGGGCGCCACGGGGTTTACCGGTTCGGCGCTCACCCGCAAGCTTTGTGAGCGCGGAGCCCGGGTGCGGGCCATTGCGCGGGCCTCGTCGAACATGGACGCGCTGGCGGGGCTGCCCGTCGAGTGGGTCCGCGGCGATGTGTTCGATCCGGCCACGGTCGCGACGGCCATGGCCGGCGTGGACACCGTTTTCCATGTCGCCGCCGCGTATCGCGAGTCCGGCCTGGCCGATGAGGTCTATCACCGCGTGCATGTCGACAGCACACGCCTCCTGGCCGAGGCGGCCGCGCGGACGGCGGGCTTCCGACGCTTTGTGCACGTGTCCACGGTGGGCGTGCATGGCCATATCGAGACGCCACCTGCCGACGAAACTTATCGCTTCAGCCCGGGCGACGCTTACCAGCGGACCAAGGCCGAGGCCGAACTCTGGCTGCGGGAGTACGCGCCGCGGCACGCATTGCCATTCACGGTGATCCGGCCCGCGGCGATCTATGGCCCGGGTGACCGGCGCCTGCTCAAGATTTTCAAAATGGCGACCGCTCCCGTGGTTCCCTTGATCGGTCATTCGCGGGGGCTGTACCACTTGATTCACGTCGACGACCTGACGGAGATCCTGCTGCTGGCCGCCGTTCATCCGGCCGCGGCGGGCGAGGCGTTCATTGCGGGCGATCCGGCCGCCCTGACCCTGGCCGAAATCGTCCGCACGATCGCCGCCGAACTTGGCCGGACGCCGCGATTTGTCCGGCTGCCGGCCTGGCCGTTTTTCCTGCTTGCGGACCTGTGCGAGGCCGTATGTCGGCCGCTGCGCGTTGCCCCGCCGATCTACCGGCGGCGGGTCGCGTTCTTCACCAAGGATCGCTCCTTCGACACCGGCAAGCTGCGCACCCGGTTGGGGTACCGATACCGCCGGACCACGGAACAGGGCCTGCGCGAGACCACCCGCTGGTACGTCGAGCACGGGTGGATCAAGGGCGGCCGAGCGGGGGCAGCGTCATGACGCCGGCCTTCCCCCAGGCGCGTGCCCGCCGCTGGGCGCTGCTGGCGCTCGCCGCGCTGGTGATCGCCGCGCTCGGCTTCCGGTATCGCGGGATCGCCTGGCCCGCGTTGCACCCCGATGAACCCACCATTGCCGGCTGGGCGTCGTGGACCTCCGAACACCCGCACATCGAGGGTCGGTTTTACGCCGAGGGGTTCTTTGAACTCGTCAAACCCGCGGTAATGCTGCGGAACTGGCTGCGCGACGAGGATGTCTCGTGGCAGGTCTTCGAGGGCGCGGACCCGGAAGCGCCCCCGCCGATGGCTTCGATGACCCTCTTCCTGCGCACGCTCAACGTCTGGCTGGCGGCGCTCACGGTCATCGTGTTCTACGCCCTGGCGCGGCGGGTGACCGGGTCACGCGGCGCAGCCCTGGCGGCGGCGGCGTTCCTGGCGCTGTCCCGCCTGCATATCGACCATTCTCACTATGCGGAAACCGATATCGCCATGCTACTGACCGTTGCCCTGGCGCTGGCCCTGTGGGCGCGCCTTCACGACGGCGGACGCTTCGCGGTGTTTCTGGCGGCGGCTTTTGTCACCGGGTGGGCCATCGGAACCAAGTTCACTACCACGATGCTCGTGGCGAACGTCGTGGTGGGGGCGGTGGTCGTGGCCCGCAGGGTGGGCCGGCCCAAGGGGGCCTTGCGCGCGGCGGCGTGGATCGGCGTCGGGCTCGTCGTGTGCATCGCGGGCATCCTCTACACCAACCGCGGCATCCTCGATGTGAAATGGTTCCTGCCCCACATGTCCCGCGGCCTGTCGTCGGTCTATGCCGAACGCAGCGGCCTGCTCAGCCAGGCAGCGGTCGATCCGCACGCCGCCTGGTTGTCGAACTGGAACACGGTGCGCATGGGGCTGGCCGAAATCGGGTGGGCGTGGGGCGGCTTCATGCTCGTCGGCCTTGGGGTATCGCTCGCGCCGGCCTATCGCCGCTTCTGGCCGGTAACCTGGCTGTTCCCGATCCTTTACGGCGTTTATGTTTTGTGGATCGCGCCGTGGGTCCGCGGCCAGGAGTTCATGGGGTTCTACCCCGTCCTCGCGGTCTGGGCGGCGATCGGCGTGCGGGAAGTGATACGCGCGGCCCGGCGGACGCCGTATCCCCGCGGCCTGACGGCGCTCGCAAGCCTCGTTCTGGCCTGGGCGCTGGCCGGGAGCTGGCTGCAGGCCAGCCGCCTGGCCAGCCAGTTCGGCTATGCCGACCCCCGCCTGCAGGCCATGACCTGGCTGACGACCCACGCGCCGCTGGATGCCGTCACGGGCACCGAGAGTTATTGCGTCCCGACCGAACGCATCTTCGGCAATGCCCGTGACCTCGGCCAGATTGAATGGACCAGCCACAAGAAGGTCGATGCGCTCAAGCTGGACTACCTGCTGCGAAACGCCACCTCCACGGGCCGTGGCTCGATCGATCCCCGGACTCACCGGCTCTACCCGGAATACGAGGCCAACCTGCTTGACTTCGAATCCCGGGCCTCGTGTCTGGCGACCTGGGGTGCCCTGGGCGACGCGCCCTATTCGTTCGTTGGGCATCGCATGGAATGGTGGGAAGTCCGGCAAGCGCCCGCCGAAATCGATGTCAAGTTGCCGCTGTTCCGTCCGTTGCTGCTCGACCCCGCCCGCGTGGTCCCTGTGCCAGCCGCCGGGTGCGATCTTGGCAGCCTCCCCGCCCTGGATTTGGGCAGTCGGGCGCGGCGGGTGCTGGTCAATGGCCCGGCTGACGACCACCGCACCCTGTACGTCGTGCTCCAAACGCTGGACCGCCCGGCCGACGCGTTGGTGAGCGGCCTGGGGGTGAGCCGCCGGGCCGCGCTGGCGTCCTACGACGTCGCGGTGGTGCCCGTCCGGCGCCCCGCCTGGTTGCCGCGCTGGACGGAGTACGACGTGCTCGCCCTTTCGGTCCAGCCGGTCAAGAACCTTGGCAGTCATCCCTGCTACGGGACCGTGGCGTTCAGCCCCGAGGAGGCCGCGTTTCTCCTCTACCAGAAGGGCTACGCCGACCGGGCCCTGGCCTTCCTCAAGGACGCGTCCGCGACTGGCGCCTCCAACGTGTGGTTGACCTATGTGTGTGCCGTGGGGGCGGAAGACTGGGCGCTGGCCGCGTCGGCGGAGCCCGCGGCGCGCGCGCTGCTAGCCGAGCTCGAACGGGCGCGCGGTCTGCCGCCGGAGCGTGTCATGGTCAATGGGCACACGGGCAGGTCCCTGGCCGACCATCGCCGTATCCGGCTGCCCCAGATCGAGTACGATGAGGCGTGGGCCGCGCTGCCGTCGCCGCCGCAACGCCTCAATCTGGATCGCGAGGAAGGCGTCAAGCAGCCGTTCGAAGCGAGTTTGGCCTTGCCCGTCCGCCTGCCGCCCGGGCCTTGCCGGGTGGCCTTCACCTTGAGTGCGCCTCGCCGCGGCAACGCGGAGTCCTGGACGCTCGCGGTGAACGATTCCTCGCCGCTTCCCGCGGAGTCGATAACGTTGACGGCCGACGGACGGCAACGTGTCGTGCGCGAGTGGGTGGCGGCCGCCGAACAGGACTATGCGTTGCACGTCAGCTCGGCCGCGGGTGGCGCCGTGGATGTATCCGACCTTGATGTCGAATGGGGCGGCGCCGATTTGTTCGAGGTCGAGCGGCTCGCCCTGCAACGTGCGCTGATCCGTCGGACGCTCCAGGCCGGCGACCGGGCCGGCGCGGCAGCGCTCCTCGCCCAGGCACGAGCGGCGTTGAGTCGCGATGATCTCGGGTTGGACCGGCTCGATCTCGACTTGCTCGCCACGGAAGGGCCGGCGGCGACGAATATCACTGCCGTCGCGCAACGCATCCTGCGCAGCGCCCCGAAGTATGCGCCCGCCCTGGCCGCGCTGGCGGCAGGCGACGCGAAGGCAAAGGCGCTCTGCGATCGGCTGAAGGACGGCGCCGCGCCCGCCCTGACAATCTACCCGTGGCTGCGCCTGGTGCGCCTGGGGCCGGACCCGGCGACAGGGCGACGTCAGGCCGTGTTCGAAGTGCTGCGCGATGGCATGCCGGCGCTTAAGGTGCGGGCTTGGTGCACCAAGGCCCGCCACAATGACGAGTACTTCGCGCGAGCGCTGGGCGAACGTGCCGTGTATCGAGGCGAGCGGCTCCTCGTCGAAATCCCGCCGTCGCCCGAGACCGGAACGTACGCGGGGACGTGGATCACCGTGGATTCCCCTCCGGTCTGGCTCCCGGCCTCGCTGCCGGTGCCGGGCGCCAGCAAGGGCCGGATTCCGCTCGAGTAATCCCCATGGACAAGGCGCTGTGGAACCGATTGCAGAGCGTGGCCGACGAGGTGGCCAAGCGACTGCTTCGCGAGTTGCCGGCCGCGATCCGGCGTCAGATCGAGGACGTTCCCGTCGTCTTTGAACGCGTGCCCGGCCGGGCCTTGGTCGAGGATGGACTCGACCCCGACTTGCTCGGGTTGTTCGTGGGCGATGCGTACGCCGAGCCCGGTTGCGACCCGATCCCGCCTGAAATTCTGCTCTTTCTCGTCAACATCATGGATGAGGCCGATGGCGACGAGGATGAGTACCGCCGCCAGGTGCGTATTACGCTGCTCCACGAAATCGGCCATTACCTGGGACTCGACGAGGAAGGCCTGATCGAACGGGATCTGGAGTAGAACACTCCTTCTAATGAGTCATTGCACGGGGCACGGGATCCGGAACTACGAAACACGCGAAAGGCGCGAAAATGGGAACGGAGATTGTGTTCAGGGAAGAGAGTTACAGGATTATGGGGGCATGTTTCGAAAAAGCCACGGGCAAGCAGTTGGGCATACTGGTGAACTTCGGGCATTATCCGAAGATCGAACATGAACGATTTGTGAACCAATCCTTTTCGTGTGTTTCGCGTGTTTCGTAGTTGGAACCCGGGTGCCCCTATCAACCATTCCTCCCAAGACGGCGCGGCGCCGCAGCTCGAACTGTTCGCGCCGCACTGGACGGCTGAGCGACTGGAAGCGCGGCTGACGGCGGACAGCGGCCACCGCGTGCGCGTCGCTTTGACCCGCAACCGGGTCGCCATGGCGTCTGTGCGGGCAGACCCGGATGGCGCGGTCCGCCTTCGGCTGGACCGGGGTTTCGGGCAGGCGCCGGAGCCGGTGATCCAGGCGCTCGGCCGGTATCTCAAGGGCCGACGGCGGGTCGACTGGGAAGTCGTGGCCCGTTTTGCCGGCAATCTCCAGCCCACGCCGCGCGCTCCCGCCCCGCGGCAACTCCTGACCCGGGGTCGCGTATATGACCTGGCCGCAATTCGCGATCGCGTGAACCACGACTTCTTCGAGGGGCGGCTGGCGTGCCGGATCGGGTGGGGCACGCGCGGCCGGCGCCGGCGCCGTGCGTGGTCCCGTACGATCCGGTACGGGTCGTACATCAAGGCCCAGGACTTGGTACGCATCAATCCGATACTGGACGACCCCAGGGTACCGGCAGATTTCGTGGCTTACATCGTGTTCCACGAGATGCTCCATGCCGTCGTACCTTCCGAGTCGGGCCTACGCCATCGCCCTCACCACGCGGGATACCGTCATTGGGAACGTCGCTTTCCCGATTACGAACGGATGCGGCGTCTGTCGTCGGAGTTGGTGAATGTGCTGGTGGGATGAACCACGTGACAGAACCACACGTCAGAGCAGTCTACGATCTGCACGGCATCGTGCAGGGCGTTGGGTTCCGTCCTGCCGTCTATCGCCTGGCCCAGGCCGCGGGCCTGAGCGGCTGGGTTCAGAACCGTTCCGGTGTGGTCCGGTTGGTGTTGGAGGGACCTGAAGCGGCCGTCGCCGCGTTTATGGAGTCGCTGCCCGCCCGGCTGCCGCCCAACGCGCGCCTCGAGCGCATCGTGTCCGTGTCGACAGCGCCACTGGACAGGCCAACCGGCGAACCGTTTCACATCGTCGAAAGCGGGAGCCCGGACTCCGTCGACGTTACGATTCCCGCCGATTTGCGGCTGTGCGATGACTGCCAACGCGAGGTGCTCGACCCGGCCGACCGGCGCTACGGCTACCCGTTTACCACCTGCACGCGCTGCGGCCCCCGCTACACGGTCGTCACCGCCATGCCGTACGACCGCGAACGCACGACCTTGACGGCCTTTCCGCTGTGCCCCGCGTGCCAGGCTGAATACGAGAACCCGGCGGACCGGCGGTTTCATGCCGAAAGTATCGCCTGCCCCGTCTGCGGTCCGCGCCTCGAAACGATTGCGCCGAGGAGTCCGACGGTCGAAGGCGGCGCTGCCCTCCGGGCGGCTCGGGCCGCGCTGGCGGCCGGTCGGATCGTTGCCGTGCGCGGGTTGGGCGGCTACCTGCTGGCCGTCGATGCCTTCAACCGCGAGTCTTTGCGGCGCCTGCGCGACCGCAAACAGCGTCCGCACAAGCCCTTCGCTGTCATGGCGCGCGACCTGGCCGTGGTGCGCCAGTTCTGCGAGGTCTCCGACGCCGCGGCGGCGTTGTTGGAGTCGGCCCAGGCGCCCATCGTGATCCTCGACGTGTTGCCGCTGGCCCTTGCCGCGGGCCGGTTGCCGCTCGAGCTGCTTTCGCCTGACACCCACACGCTGGGCGTCATGCTGCCCACGACGCCGCTGCATCGTCTGCTCACCGAACCGCTGGCCGGCGACGCCCTGCCGCCCTTCGACCTACTGGTGATGACCAGCGGCAACCGGCGCGGCGAGCCGATCGCCCTGACCAACGCCGAGGCGCGCGAACGGCTCGACGGGATCGCGGACGTTTGGGTAACGCACAACCGTGAGATCATGTTGCGCAACGACGACTCGGTGGCCGTCATCCGGCGCGGCATCCCCCAAGTGTGGAGGCGCGCCCGCGGCTTCGCGCCGAACGCCGTAGCATTGGGCCGGCCGCTCGGACGGACGGTCCTGGCGCTGGGGGCCGACATGAAGAACGCCGTCGCACTGGGCTTTGGTGACCGCGTGGTCCTCTCGCCGCACGTCGGCGATCTCGATACGCCGGAAGCGCTGGACGGGCTTGAGCAGGTGGTACGAACGCTGCCCGCTTTTCTGGCGAAGACGCCCGAGGCGATTGCCATCGACCGGCATCCGGACATGCGATCCGCGGCTCTCGGCCGGCGTCTCGCCGCGGAGCAGGGGTTGCCGGTGGTCGAAGTGCAGCATCACCACGCCCATGCGGCAGCCTGTCTGGCCGAGCACGGGCTGCGCACCGGGCTGGCCCTGGTCATGGATGGAACGGGCTGGGGGGATGACGAAACCATCTGGGGCGCCGAATTGCTGGATGTCGGCGAATCGGGCTTCCGGCGCGTGGCGACGTTTGCGCCGGCGCCGCTGCCGGGCGGCGAGGCGGCGATCCGGCAGCCCGCGCGTCAGCTCGTGGCCCGGTGGGCCGCCGCCGGCGTCGAGGTCCCGGCAGCCTGGTGGCCACGCCTCGGCATCACCGAAATCGAAGCTGCGGCCTGGGCGCAGCAGGCGCGGCGTGGACCGAATGCGCCGGCCAGCCGCGCCGCGGGCCGCCTGTTCGACGCGTTTGCCGCCGTGCTTGGGGTCGCGCCCCGCGCGATCACGTACGAAGGCCAACCCGCTATCCGACTGGAGGCTCTGGCCCGCGAGTGTCGTGAGACCAACCTGCCCGAGGTGCCCTTTCTGGCTGGCGAGCAGCAGGGGATGCTGGTGATCGATTGGAGCCCGGCGTTTCGCGCGCTGGCCGAACCCGGCGCCGTGACCGGACGGGAGGCCGCCTGGGCCCTGGCATTCCACAAAAGTGTTGGCGCCGCCATTCTTCAAATGATACGCTTTCGGTGTCATTCTTGCGAAAATCGCCACGTGGCCTTGACGGGCGGTGTGATGATGAACCGGATTTTGAACGATCTGCTGACAGAAGAACTTGGACGCCAGGGAGTCGAAGCGCTGGTGCACCGGATGGTGCCGCCGGGCGACGGGTGTATCGCGTTGGGACAGGCCGTGGTGGCCGGAGGGTGATGCCGATGTGTCTTGCCGTGCCCATGAAGATTGTCGAACTCCGCGCGGACGGGACCGGTGTAGCGGAACTCGATGGCAGCCGCCACGATGTCGACCTCTCGCTCGTGCCCGGGACAACCCTGGGGACCTACGTGATCGTGCATGCGGGGTATGCGATCGAGAAACTGAACCAGACCGAGGCTGATGCCATCCTTCAACTGTTTGACGAGTTGAGTCGCTAGCGTAGCGGGCGAGGGCGCATGAATGCGGAACGCAGCAGGCTTCTGCAGGACGAACGGCGCGAGAAGAACTGGAAGCGCTGGGGCCCCTATCTTTCCGAACGTCAATGGGGGACCGTCCGCGAGGACTACTCCGCCGACGGCAGCGCGTGGACCTACTTTCCGCACGATCACGCCCGCAGCCGGGCCTATCGCTGGGGCGAGGACGGACTGCTGGGCATAACCGATCGCGAATGCCGCCTGTGCTTCGCGGTCGCCCTCTGGAACGGCCAGGACCCGATTCTCAAGGAACGGCTATTCGGCCTGACCAACGAGGAAGGCAATCACGGCGAGGACGTGAAGGAACTTTACGCCTACCTCGATTCCACGCCGACGCATTCCTACATGCGGGCGATCTATCGTTATCCGCTGGCGCCGTTTCCCTATGACGAACTCGTGGCGGAGAACCGGGGCCGTGACCGGCACGAGCGCGAGTTCGAACTGGCTGATACGGGTGTGTTCGACGACGGACGCTATGTCGACGTGGTCGCCGAATACGCCAAGGCGGACGCGGACGACGTCCTGATTCGCATCACCGTGACCAATCGCGGCGACCGCGCGGCCGTGCTGCACATGCTGCCCACGCTGTGGTTCCGGAATACGTGGATCTGGGGCTGTCGGCATGAGGGCTGCACGCTCAAGCCGCTGATGCAGGCTGCCGGTCCGGACCTCGTTGCGACCACCCATGAGACGCTGGGTGATGTCGCGTGGCAGGTGGCGCCCGATCCCGCGGGTGCACTGCCGGAATTGATTTTCACCGAAAACGAAACCAACACCCGGCGGTTTACAGGGGGCGAAACCTACACGCCCTACGTCAAGGATGCGTTCCATGACTACGTTATCCGGGGCGACCGCGGCGCGGTGAATCCCCGGCAGGCCGGCACGAAGGTCGCGGCGTACTACCGGCTCGCGCTGGAGGCCGGACAGAGTGCGGTGCTAAGGATGCGGCTCTCGGCCGGCCGGGGCGTGACGGAGCCGTTCGGCCAAGGCTTCGATGAGATCGTTACGGCGCGCCGCGGGGAGTGCGACGAATTCTATGACGAACGCCTGCCGCGGGCCGCGACAACGGAGGAGCGCGCGATCGCGCGGCAGGCCTATGCCGGCTTGATGTGGAACCGGCAGTTCTACCACTGGGTCGTGACGGATTGGCTTGCGGGTGATCCCGGCATGCCGCCGCCGCCGCCCGAACGGGCCGCTGTGCGCAACGCCGACTGGCCGCACCTCTTTTGCCGCGACGTCCTGTGTATGCCCGACAAATGGGAATACCCGTGGTTTGCGGCCTGGGACCTGGGCTTTCACATGGTTGCCATGGCGAGGGTGGATCCCGACTTCGCCAAGCAGCAGCTCGGGCTGTTGCTGCGTGAGTGGTACCAGCATCCCAACGGGCAGTTGCCGGCGTATGAGTATAACCTCAACGACGTGAACCCGCCGGTGCATGCCTGGGCCTGCTGGCGCGTGTACAAGATCGCGGCGGCCGCTGGCGCGCGCGACCGCGCCTTCCTGGCTTCGGCCTTCCAGAAACTGCTGGTGAACTTTACGTGGTGGGTGAATCGCAAGGATACCTCCGGTCGCCACCTCTTTTCGGGCGGCTTTCTGGGGCTCGATAACATCGGCGTGTTCGACCGCTCCAAGCCCTTGCCGGAGGGCGGACAACTCGAACAGGCCGACGCCACGGCCTGGATGGCGTTCTATGCCGGCACCATGCTGTCCATCGCCCTGGAATTGGCCCTGGGAGATCCCATCTACGAGGACATGGCCAGCAAGTTTTTCGAGCATTACGTGGCCATTGCCGACGCCATGAACAATCTCGGCGGCTCGGGGTTGTGGCACGAGGAGGACGGGTTCTACTACGACCGCCTGGCGCGCGACGGGCAGTCGCTGCCGCTGCGCATCCGGTCGTTGGTAGGACTCATCCCGCTGCTGGCTGTCGAGGTCCTGCACGCCGAGACCATCGACCGGCTGCCGGGGTTCAAGAAACGTCTGGACTGGTTTCTGCGCTACCGGCCGGACTTGGCGGCGAATATTTCCTTCATGGCCAGCGACACGGGCGGCCAGCCCAGGGAACACCTTCTGTTGGCGATTCCTTGTCGCGGCCGGTTGGAGCGGTTGCTGGCCCGGATGCTGGATGAGAAGGAATTTCTTTCGCCGTTCGGCATCCGGTCGTTGTCCAAGGCGCATGCGGCCGAGCCGTACGTGCTGCAGTGCGGTAGTGGTACGCAGACGGTCGCGTATGTGCCGGGCGAATCGGACACCTGGCTCTTCGGGGGCAACTCCAACTGGCGCGGGCCGGTCTGGTTTCCTGTGAACTACCTCCTGGCGGAGGCCTTGGAGCGCTATCACCATTTCTACGGGGAGCGCCTGACCGTCGAGTATCCCACGGGGTCCGGGCGCCGCGTGACTCTGGGTGCCGTGGCGCTCGATCTGCACCGGCGGCTGGCGGGACTTTTCACGCCGGACGCGACGGGACGCTGCGTCTATCACGGGGATGATCCGCGCTTTGCCGCCGACCCGCACTGGCGCGACATCGTGTGTTTCCACGAGTACTTCGACGGCGACACCGGGCGTGGCCTGGGTGCCGCGCACCAGACCGGCTGGACGGCCCTCGTGGCCGGTTCGCTGGCGCATCTTGCGGCACAGCGCGCCACGGGCCAGCCCTGCACGCTTGTCAGCGGGGTGTAGCGCCCGGCGTTCTACCAAAAGGATGCGACGCATTTGTGTCTCGTCTTTGGTAGGGCGACGGCGTCCTCGCCGCGCCGTGACCGTCGCATCCCTGTTACGGCGGGGCGGGACGCCCACGCCCTACCTATCCGGCTGTGTCCATGGACCATGAACCAAGAACCTGATGGTCAGGCCGTCCTGCTTTCGGTAGGGTGAGTGCCCCATTGAGAGGGAATCCGCGGTGAACGGCACGAATAACAACAACGAAACGCAGCCGGTCCAGCGTCTGCCGCCCGGCCTGGCCGAACGCCTGAAGGGCGAGGGGGCGCTGGCAGGCGTCCTCGCCGTGGCGGCCTTCGACTTGGACGAGAAAGGCCGTTACGCCGGGGGTTGGCTCGTGCTGACGGCCGACCGCCTCGGTATTTTTCGGGACCTCGACACCGAGTGGACCGGCGACTGGACGCCCGTGCCTTCCGTCACCAAGGCGACCATCGTGGATGGGCTCGGCGCGAGCCTGCTGCGCCTGCAGCAGGGCGAACGCATCGCCGGCGAGGTGCGCTTCACCCTGCGTCATGCCCGCGACGTGGCCAAGCTGCATCGCCACCTGGAACGGCTTATCGACGGCAAGACCGCCACCGAGGCTCCCGAGCCGCCGCGCAAGGACGAGAAGAAGCTCCGCTGCGACACCTGCGGCCGCGTAATCCCGCCATGGAGCGAGACGTGTCCGGCGTGCCTGTCCAAACGGCGCGTCCTGAGTCGCCTGCTCGATTTCGTCAAACCTTACCGCTGGCAGGCCCTGGTTGGTTTCTTCATGGCCCTGTTCGGCACACTCTCGGGCCTGGTGCGGCCCGCGCTGACAAAGCCGATGATGGATCGCGGCCTGGGGCTGGGCCCCGGGCACACGCCCGACTACCCCACGCTGCTCCTCTACGTGGGCCTTTTCGCGGGCCTCATGCTCTTTTCCGCCGTAGCCGATGCCGTGCGCGAACGGCTCATGGCGACCCTGGGCTCGCGCATGAGCCGCGACATCCGCGACCGCACGTATGCACACCTGCACAGCCTCAGCCTGAGTTTTTTTTCCAAGCGGCCGACCGGGTCCCTGGTCACGCGCGTCACCAGCGACAGTGACCGCATCTGGGATTTCGTGGCCTTCACGCTCATCGAGGTCTCGATGGCGTTCATCACCATCGTGGGCGTGGGCGTGGCGATCTTCCTCATGGACTGGCGGCTTGCCTGCATCGTGGTGCTGCCCGTGCCGCTCATGTTCGGGCTCACATTTTATTTTCACCGCAAGCTGCACCGCGGGTTCGATCATCTATTCCACAAGTGGAGCCTGGTGACTGCGGCTGTGGCCGACGCCCTGCCCGGCGTGCGCGTGATCAAGGCGTTCAACCAAGAGACGCGCGAGATCCGGCATTTCGGCCGGCGCAACCAGGACTTCTACGAGGGTGAAGTGAGCATGATCACGCTCTGGACCCTGTTCGGGCCGGTCATGCAGTTCTGCAGCCAGATCGGCACGCTGTTGGTCTGGGTGGTGGGCGGATACTGGGTCGTGCACGGCCGCATGAGCGCGGGCACGCTCATGGCCTTCATCGGGTACATGTGGATGTTCTACGGCCCCATCCACATGATCGCGCACATGGACCGCATGTTCAACCGCGCGGCGGCGAGCGTGCAGCGTATCTTCGAGATCCTGGACACCGCGCCCGTCATCTTCTCCAAGACCGGGGCGCGCCAGCCCGAACGGGTGGAAGGGAAGATCGAGTTGCGCGGCGTGAGCTTTTCCTACGACGGCGTGCGCAAGGTGCTCGAAAACGTGGACCTCACGATCGAGCCGGGCGAGATGATCGGTCTGGCCGGGCCCAGCGGCGGCGGCAAGACCACGCTGGTGAACCTGGTCAGCCGTTTCTACGACGTGCTGGAGGGCCAGATCCTGGTGGACGGCATCGACGTGCGCGAGTACGACGTGGGCGCGTTGCGGCGGCGAATCGGCATGGTGTTGCAGGAGCCGTTTCTGTTCCACGGTACGGTGGCGGCCAACATCGCCTACGGTCAACCCGAGGCCACGACCGATGAGATTATCGCCGCGGCCCGGGTGGCCAACGCCCATGAGTTCATCGTGCGCTTCCCCGACGGCTACGACACGCTCGTGGGCGAGCGCGGACACACGCTGTCCGGCGGCGAGCGCCAGCGCATCAGCATTGCCCGGGCGATCCTGAACAATCCGCCCATCTTGATCCTCGACGAGGCCACGAGTTCGGTCGACACCGAGACCGAGAAGCTCATCCAGCAGGCCCTTGACCGGCTGGTGGCGCACCGCACGACCATCGCCATTGCGCATCGTCTGTCCACGCTTCGCAAAGCCAACCGGCTCGTGATCCTCGACAAGGGCAAGATCGCGGAACTGGGCACCCACGAGGAACTGGGTCACAAGGACGGCGGCGTCTACGCCAAACTGATCCGCCTGCAAACCGAGATGCAATCGGTCATGGCGATTTCGTAGGGCGCCCTGACACGCCTCATTATCGGCGGGGCGGGACGCCCTCGCCCTACCCAATACCACCTCGGCTTCACTATCTCGTTCCCTCTGTCGTGAACTCCGAATTCGACGTAGTTAGCGACAAAACAGACGATGCAGAGCCATGTATTGGTAGGGCGACGGCGTCCTCGCCGCGCCGGTGCCTGACGGGTCCTCTGCCCCGCCACTGGTTCCGTCATCCCGTTACTCCGCCAACCTCCCGTCCCGCCGCCGCACGGCGGGACAAGACTTGCAACTCTCTCGCCGCCGCCGTATCTTCTTTGTAGATACAAATAGGACGCCGTCATGCAAACAAAGATTCAGAAATGGGGTAACAGTCTGGCGGTGCGAATCCCTGCGCCCTTCGTGAAAGAGGCGCAAATTGCGTATGGATCGGCCGTCGATCTCTCAGTCGAGGACGGTAAGATCGTCATCGCCCCTCATCCGGAACCGGAATACAAGCTTGAGGATTTGTTGAAGGGCGTTACCCGGAAGAATATTCATACCGAAGTTCCCACCGGCCAGGCCGTCGGGCGGGAGGTGTGGTGATGTCCGCCGCGTATTGTCCGAAGCGGGGTGATGTCGTCTGGATCGCTTTCAACCCCTAGGCCGGGCATGAGCAGGCTGGCCGCCGGCCGGCGCTTGTTCTCTCGCCGGAGCCGTACAATCGCAAGGTGGGGGTGGCGCTCCTTTGTCCTATCACGAGCCAGGTCAAGGGATACCCGTTCGAGGTTAGCGTGCCGACTGGCCTCCAAGTGGAGGGTGTCATTCTGTCCGATCAAGTCAAGAGCATGGACTGGAAGGCGCGCCAGGCCTCGTTACTCTGTTCGCTTCCGGAATCGACCGTGCATCATGTGCTGAACAAGGTCGGCACATTGTTGGATACATGAAGGGCTCCAATGAAACGACTCTATAGCGCCAATACTGCACCCGCAACCGTTTTCCGCACGGTTCGATATCAGAGCAGCGTGGACGGCACGAACCCGCTGCTCATGGATGTCTGTTTCAAGTCTTCCGCAAAGCACATCCCGTTGGTCGTCGTCATGCACGGCTACTCCGGCGGACGCGATGCCGTCAGAGCCGATATTGTCCGGCTGGCCCAGAAAGGCTTGTTCGCCGTTGCCCCCGATATGCGGGGACGAGGCGGCTCGGCCGGCCGCTGGGACAGTGGCGGCCTCGATGTCATGGACATCCGCGATGCGGTGCGACACTGCCTAAGGTATTTCCCCGGCTGGATCGATGACTCGAACCTGAATGTCCTGGGTTACAGCGGCGGCGGGGGCAATGCATTTGCGTGCTTCGTCCGGTTCCCCGACCTGTTCCGCGTGGCGGTCAGTTACTTCGGCATCCCCGATTACGCCGCGTTCCACCGGCTGAAGGGTCGGCCCGACTGCAACAAGATCATGGTCGAGACGCTGGGCGGAGCGCCCGGCCGGTTGCCCGCCCTGTACGCCGCCCGCGACGCGACTCGCGCCGCCGGCAACAACGGCCGGACCCGTCTGCACATCTTCTGGGACGAGGAGGAAACCGCCTGTCCTGGTTCGATGGACGAGGAGTTCATCCGTGCCAGCCGGGCTGCCGGGCACCGCAATTGCATCGCGCATCGCAGCCGCCGCCGTGACCGCGTACGCTGGCACCATGGCTACACGCCAACCTGGCCGGAGTTGATCGAGTCGGAGGCCCTCTTCGTGCCGGAGATTCTGCAACGTCGCGTGCCCGAGCCGAGCCTCCCGCCATTCGGCAAGCTGATCGTCCCGGGCTATGTGGTGACCCGCCACTTCGAAATCTGGGTTGAGTCAACTGTCCCGCAGGCATTGTCCGGTCCGAGCGGTGTGGCCGAAGTGTTGTACCGTCTCGACGGTACCCGCGCTGAGTTCACTGTGCTCGCCGTGACCCGGGGGCACCGGGTCAGGATCGTTCACGGGGCGTCGGCCTAAGATTCTGTCTGAAGACCTGCTTGCGACACGGAGCGGAGCCGCTTCCGGCTCCGGCCCTTCGATGGCGCTGAGGGCAGACCGGCGCGGGAAGCCGCGCCGCTCCAACAGAAGGCAGAGAGGTTCTAGATAGGCTCTAAGATTGGCGAGGCGGGTTGCTACATAGTGACGCGTGATTGTCTCAGACTGTCTCTGAGACTCCCGCGGGCCTGATACGCGACGCGCTCTTCAGGCGCCTCACAGGCGTTTCGCGGGTCAAATAGACCAGCACGAACTCAATTGTGCTTGGGCGCTCCACCGATGAGGCACTCGGTACTGTTTGTGCTTACTCCATTCTCGTGGGATGAAGCTGTTCATTCACAAATGGGTCAGGATCTTTAAGGGGAATGCTCAGCATAACTTGCGGAGGCGGGAGGAGAGGAGAAACCGACCATGAACACACAGGAAATCAAGGAATTCCGGGCTGCTGATGAAGTGCGAACATTCGAAAAGGGCAGGGTCGAACTGGTCAAGATAGGCGAAGGCGTTGTGGGCCGTCTAATCCTGGAGCCCGGGTGGCGGTGGTCCACGCATGTGAAACCATTGGCCAAAACTGACTGGTGCGAAGCTCCGCACTTCCAATACCACGTATCCGGTCGCCTTCATGTACGGATGCGCGACGGGACAGAGTTCGAGGTAGGCCCCGGTGCGGTTTCGAATCTGCCCTCCGGCCACGACGCATGGGTGGTCGGTAACGAACCCGTCGTGTTGATAGATTGGTTTGGCGCCACGAACTACGCCAGGGAGGCGCTTAGGAAGGCAGCCTGACCATCCAGACGAGTGATGACGATTGCGCTCCGGTCTCGCACCGGAGCTTTGTTTTGGCCCTGACTTGCCGCTTGTGCCCTCGCGCCTCTGTCCGCATGATGGAGCAGAACGGTGATGGAAACCGGGAGGTAGCGATGGACATCGTAATCGGAATAATTCTCGGGTTTGCGGCGTGGGTGCTGGTGCGCTGTGTCCTGGCGGGATTTTATACGGTCGACCAGAACCAGCGCGCCGTGAAGACCGTCTTCGGCCGGGCGCAGCGCGTGGGCAACCTGACGACGCTCAACGATCCGATCGCCGAGGCGCTGCGCGACGACGAACGGGAGCGGTATTGTTTCCCGCAAGTCAGGGTCATCGGACCGGGTGGGCCTTACTTCAAGTGGCCGTGGGAAAAAGTCTACAAGGTATCGGTCGCGACCGAGACGGCCAACATGGCGTTCGATCCGCAATCCCCGCATGCCAACCAGGACGGAACTGTCCTGGAGGCCGTCACCAAGGACCAGTTGAACACGGGCCTGTCGGGCCAGATCCGATTCCAGGCGTCCGAGAAGAATCTTTACGCCTACCTATTCGGCGTGACCAACCCGATCGCGCACGTCATGGGCTATTTTGTCTCCGTGTTGCGGGAACGAATCGCGACGTTCGAGGCGCCGGGCAAATCGGAGGCGGATGCGGCTTCCGATGCGGTTTCGGTCGAGGGTATCTCGATCAACGACCTCCGCAAGAATCTGCGGGACCTGAACGAGCACATGGATCAGGAGTGCCAGTGTTCCCAGGCCCGCTACGGCATTCGCCTCGACGCCTCACTCATCACCGGTATCGATCCGCCGTCGGAGGTCGAGTCGGCCCTGGCCGCGATCAACACGGCGCATAACCAGGTGTCTTCCGACATCAGCCTGGCGACGGCTGCCGCCGACCAGCGCATCGTCGAATCCCGGCGCGCGGTGGAGATTGAAACGCTCAAGGCGGAAGCCGAGGTGGAGCCGCTGCGGCGGCTGGCCGCCGAGCTCGGGGAACTCAAGCGCAATGGTGGCGAGGCGGCGATGAACGCGTACCTGCGCAACGCCAAGCTCGCGCTGTATGTCCAAGCCAACCGCGTCATCACGGAGGTGCGGCCGTGAATCACCCCTTATTAGCGGCAACGGTCATTTCCTTTGTGGCGTTCCTGATAGGCGTGCCGATTTTGTTAGGCGTGGCGCGCCTGCTGGGCATCTATGCGATCGTCCGGGAACGGCAATGCCACGTCTACGTGCTTTTTGGCAAGGTCATCGGCATTCTGAACGAACCGGGACTTTGTTTCCTGTGGCCGCGCCTGGGCTGGAAAGCGCTCTTTGTCCAGTCATTGGGCCGGTGCCAGATCACGGATATGCGCCTGGACCAGGAGTACCTGCGCAGTCAGCCGGTGAACTCCGAGGAAGGCGCGCCCATGGGCATCGGGATCTGGTACGAGATGTACATCAGCGACCCGGTGGCTTACTTGTTCAAGAACATCGACCCGCGGGGATCGCTGGCGGCCAATGTCAGCAACTCCACGGTGCGGTGCCTGAGTAATCTTCCTTTGGCGAAAATGCTGGTCGACCGCCATGCCATGAGCAAGACGGTGCGCGACGAGGTCACGCCCAAGTCGAACGAGTGGGGGTACCAGCTCGGGTCCATCTACATTCGCAAGGTCCATTTCCGCGATCCGGAAATGATCCGACAGATCGAGAGCAAGGTGGTCAACCGCCTGCGCCAGGTCACGGCCGCGATCAAGCAGGACGGCGTGAACCAGGTGAGCATCATCACGAGCACGGCGGAGCGCCAGGCCGCGGTCGAGTTCGGCAAGGCGGCGGCCGTGCGGCCGGCCATTGTCGGCAAGGCGATGGCGGAGATCGGCAGTGACGCGAAAGTGGGCGACACCCTGTTCGAGTTGCTGGAGACGCAGCGCATCGTGGAGGGCCAGGCGAACCTCACGCTCGTGCGGTCGCCCCAGCACGCTTTGATCGCCGACCTCCTGGCGGCCGGGCCGCCCGCCGCGGAACGCCCGCCCGCGACCGGACGTTCCAGCCGCGAAATGGCGCCTGCCCCACCGCCGTTGAAGTAGCCCGCAGGGTCACAGGTACTCTTCCACGAACCCGCGGCTGACCGGGTCGAGGTCGGCCAGATCGGCGACCTCATAGGTGATGCCGTCGGCGTCGCGGAAAACGATGCGCGTGGACGAGAGCATGCGGATGTCGTCGCGGGTGCGGATCTCGAACGTGACGGTCCCGCGATCGGTGTCGGCCGTGATCGACGTGATGCCGAACTCACGGGCATGGGCGATGATGCGGCGGATCCGCGGGTTGAAAACCTTGTCATGAAGTTCCATTTCAAGCAGCGTGCGGCTCCCCTCGTCCAGATCCGTCAGCGTCTTCAGCAAGGCGATCTCCTTGCCTTCCCGGGTGCGGAGCGTGACGTACGTGTCGGGGAGTGTCCAAGGAAAGCAACGCGCCGCCACGACGTCGATGGTCGGTTCGGGCACGCCTTCCAGGTGGGCGACCAACTGGCCGAGTCCATTCCGCTCGAGGCGGGCGACCCGCGGGGCGGCTTCGGGCTGCGTTGTTGTACTGGGTTCGGTCACGGGTTCCATGCCGCAAAGTGTCGGCCAACCGTCTGGCGGACGCAATGGTTTTTTAAGGCGGCCTGTCGTGCGCCCAGCGGCCTTGTGCCGCTGGAGTGGCACATTTTGGAATCCCGTGACGTACGGATACGGTGACGCTGAAACGGCGTGGCATGATGGCCGCAATTCCTGTAGCATGCTTTGCACAGGCGTCATCATGAAGTACATTGATGGTTTCAGAAATCCGGCCGCGGCTGCCGCCATTCGCGGGCAGATTGACGCCTGGGGCAAAACGCTGGCCGCGGCGGGCCGGCGCGTGGCGATCATGGAGGTGTGCGGGAGCCACACCATGGCTATTGCGCGCTACGGCATCCGCGACCTCCTGCCCGCGGGCGTCTCGCTGATCAGCGGGCCGGGTTGCCCGGTCTGCGTGACGCCCACGCAATATGTCGACGCCGCCATCGAATTGGCGGAGCGCGGCATGACGATTGTGACCTTCGGCGATATGCTCCACGTACCCGGTTCGCAGAGCACGCTGGCCGCCTGTCGTTCGAAAGGCGGCCGCATCGAGGTGTGCTACAGCCCCGCCCGGACTCTCGAACTGGCCGCCGCCGAGCCCGGCCGTGAGATCGTGTTCCTGGCCATCGGGTTCGAAACCACCATCGCCCCCGTGGTCAGCATGCTCGACGTCGCCGTGCAGCGCGGGCTGCGGAACGTGTCGCTCCTGACCGCCTTCAAACTCGTGCCGCCCGCGCTCCACGCCCTGCTGACTGACCCGGAAATCCGGATCGATGCGTTTCTGTGCCCGGCCCACGTGAGCGCCATCATCGGGGCCGACGCCTACCTGCCGTTTGCCGCGCAGTACCGTGTTCCTTGCGTGATCTGTGGTTTCGAGCCGCTCGACATCCTCTACGGCATCGAAGGCGTGCTCGGCCAGGTCGCGGCCGGCGAGGCGCGCGTGGACAACCGCTATGCCCGGGTTGTGACCCACGGCGGCAACGCGCAGGCCCTCGCGCTCATGGATCGCTACCTGCGGCCGGTCGATGCGGCCTGGCGCGGCATCGGCACGATCCCGGCCAGCGGGCTCGGTCTGCGTGAGGCGTTCGCCGCCTATGATGCCGAGCGGCGCCACGGGGTGACCGTCGCCCTTGGCCGCGAGAACCCTGCCTGCCGTTGCGGTGACGTGCTCAAGGGCAAGCTCCGGCCGCCCGAATGCCCCCTGTTTGGCACGGCCTGCACGCCCGACCATGCCGTCGGCCCGTGCATGGTCAGTTCCGAGGGCACCTGCTCCGCGTATTTCAAATATAGTGAACAGTGAACGGTGAACAGTTAACAGTGAACGGCAAACAGTCAGGTCCCATAGTTTGGGTTTCAGTGTTCATGATTGTCACGTCCTGATTTCCGTTTGACACTTTTTGTTGTTACTCGACATGCGAATTATAACCCATAGAGAGACGACTGAAGCCAGGCGAGGCCCCCAACGGGGGCCGTTGCCTGGCCGCCTGAGCGGGGACCGTTGGCCGGCG
>CAITUY010000020.1 GCA_903895695.1 uncultured bacterium | reverse complement strand
GAGCCGGGTGCTTCACCGGGCTCCTAGCGAACGCACCGTGCATAGCACCTTGCCGCGTCCCTGAGTATACAGTAAACAATGGGCCAGGAAGTACGGCAGGACATATGACACTCACGAGTTGTCGCGGCGGTTGAACTTCGAGGGGACCGAATGAAAAATAAAATGGAACGAATATTTTTCGCCGGCGCGGTGACGCTGGCGGCGGCAGGAAGCCTAGCCATCGGGCAGGCGCAGACACTGGTGGTTGACCGCGCCGAGATGGCGGGGATCAGCGGCTTCCGCGCTTACTGGGATCGTCCGGTCGTGCTGGTCGAAACCGGCGCTGTCCGCACGGTCGACCAGGGCGCCTTCGGCAAGGGACCGGTGGGCGACTGGTCGCTGCCGAACCGGCCGGGCGCACCCGTGTTCGATGCGGTTCACCGCAGCCTGCTCGTGCGCTTCCCGGATGCGGCGGAAACGATCGCCGACGCGCTCAAACCCGGGCGGGTCATCAAGAAGGTCGAGGTCTCGTTCGAGTTCGTGGATACGGAATACTTCCCCATGGACTACGTGCTGCCGGACGGCATGTCGTTCATGGGCGATCTGTGGGTGCGCAAACAGCCGCGCTGGCACGCCGTGGCCTGGGCCTTGCGCCAGCCGTGGAAGGCGGACTTCCAGGCCGGACCGACCTTCAACGCCAGCGTTAATGGCGCCCGTTACTGGACGCATTTCGGGGCACAGGACGAGACGGCCGACCGATTTCCCGCATCGTTCGGGCCGACAGAACTCTCCTTCAAGATCGGCACGAACGGAATGGATGTGACGGACTGCTTCACCAACAGCGTCTACGGCAAGACACTGGGCGAGCGCCTGCGTGCCTTCGCCGACTGCGGTCTCATCGTGCGCAAGTGGGAGACCTACGATGCGCTCTACAATCACGGCGGTTACGAGTTCGGCGGCGCGCCCGGGCACCGCGGCATCCGCGTCAAGGCCCCGAAGCTGGTCGTCACCCTGGAGCCGGGCAAGGCCGACCTGGGCGGAAGCCTGCCGCCCGCAGCGGATGTGGCCAAACTGCCGGCCGCCGGCCGGGCGACAGCCGTGATGCCCTCCGAGGCGCGGATCAAGGAACTCATCGAACAGTACCGGTTCAAGCCCACACCGGGCATGCCGGACTGGCAGTGGCAGCGGATCCAGGAACTCTTCAAGCTGGCGGCTCACGGCGAGAGCGGCTTTCCGCAGAGCGTAGAGGCCTACAACGCGTGGATCGATAGCTGGCTGGCCATTCCCTATCGCCAGTTCCGCGGCCACCACACGACCATGAGCACGCATGACTGCCTGCTCTATGGCCAGACCTGGCCGGCGCCCGTGCAGGAGCACATGAAGAAATACTGGGACGCGTGGCTCCTGCCCGGCCGCCCCTACACCGAGCTTGAGCACAATCAGTGGGGCATCTGGACCAAGGAAGAAAACAACTACTATAACCGCACTGGCGACTGGCGTGGGGACCACTCGTTCTACCGCGACGGCTACACCCGTTTCATGTCCACCATGAACTTCAACCACAACGCCATCATCGCGGCGTTGCTGGGCGGGGCCTACACGGGGAACCCCGAGGCCGTCGATGACGGCCGGTTCGGCCTCGAGACCATCCTGTTGCGCCTATGGGCCTGGTATGACGGGACCACCCAGGAATCCATTGATCACTACTATCTCGGCCTGAGCCTCTACGGCCAGAAGTCCTTCCAGGATCTCGGGCCGACGGAACTCGATCGCATCATGGGCCGCGGCATGCTGCTCAAGACCATGGACGAACTGGCGAGTTGCTACCACCCGGCGCTCAAGCGCTTCATCGCCACCTCGGGCCGCACCGGCGTGGCCGAAATACTCGGCATCAACGAGGGCGTGAACTGCATCCTGCACACCGTCTCGAAGAAAGGCGCGCTCCACGATGTCACCAATACGAACCGACTGGGGATGCCGGTCCACGGCTCGGACCTCCCCCCGGACCTCGTCGCCCGCCAGGCGTTGCGCGGCCCCTGGCTGCCGCTTTGGATGGGCAACATCGTGGACGACAAACCGTTCCCCTACGAGCTCACCGCCAGCTACAAGCAATGGGGCTCCTATCGGGAGAAACCATTGTGGAAGCGCAGTTACCTGGGCCGCAACTACGGCCTGGCCACCCTCGACATTTCCGTCGGCAACGAAACGATTCCCCTCATGGCCCAGTGGCGGCACGGCGATCAACCGGCGGACAACCTGCAGGATACGGGCCTGTTGCTGATGCGCTACGGCATCAACACGACCGAGTTCTATGACTCCCTGTATCACGGCACCAAGCAGGCCAACGCCAACGGCAGCGTCGGCACCCAGGGCGGCCACACCGCCGCCTTTCAGCATCACAACAAGGCCATCGTGCTGACCAGTCCGTTCAACAAGCTCGAGTATTCCGGCGGGCGCCCGATCCCGGAGAAGGTGACCAGCTTGCAGTCGAGCATCGCTCTGGCCAACTACCAGGCGAACCCGACCTGGAAGATTTACATCGACGGCAAGCCGCTGGGCGAACTCCCCGCCAAAGCGCGCATGGGCAGCCGGATTACCATTGATGACGGCGCCACCTTCCTCGGCATCATCCCCATCCCCGCAACCGATCTGGGTCGCACGGAAGAAATCCTGATCACCACGGGCGGGGATCCCGTCGACCTGCAGGGCGGCGGCAAGGCGGCCCCCACGCTGGTCATCAACAGCTACAACTTCTACAATCAGCAGACGCCTCTGGACAAGGCAAAGGCCGACTGGAAGAAGATCGATCGCGCCTACGGCGGGTTCATCATCGAGCTCTCCGAGAAGGCCGAGTACCCCACGTTTGCGGCCTTCCAGTCGCACATCGCCAAGGCGAAGCTCAGCACCGACTGGAAGGAGACCGACGGCATCCTGAACCTGGCCTACACCAGCGGCGCCGACAAGATGGAACTGGGCTATCGTCCCGAATACGAAGGCAGTTGGGACAGGAAGGCACCCAGCGACACCTGCTTCACCTATCGCCGCGTCAACGGCCTGTGGCCCTATCTGCCGGCCGGCATGGACCGCGACACGACGCTCAGCCAGCAGGGCCGGACGGGCCGACTGGAGAAGAACGGGGCCCTTCTGCGGTCCCAGCCCGGCCTCATGGCCTACCTGCTCACCGAGCCGATCAGCGGCAACGTCCTGTTCGCCAACCCATTGCCCGACCCGCAGTACATGACCATGGACACGGCCGAGGGCGTCCGGATCCGCGCCGACGGCCGCCTGGGCCTGATGCACCTGGTGGTCAATGCGAAGGAAAAGAAGCTGGAGGTCAACTACGCTGTCAAGCCCGCCCAGGAAGGGGCGGACATGGCGGAAGCCTTGTATGTCTTCGGCATGGACGCCCGGCCGCAGGTGCTGCGCAACGGACAGGCCGTGGCAGATGTGGGTCAGGCCGACCTGCTTGACGGCAAAGCCTGGCGTATTCCCCTGACGGAAAAGGGGGCCCCGCGGAAGAACGACGAGGCGGCGGCCCGGTATGCCTCCGCCCTGCTGCAGTTGCCGACGGCCCTGAGCAATACAGTCACCACGGCGGCCAACATGCGCTACAAGGCCGGCCAGGAGCACTACATGCTCACCGAACCCGAGAACGGCACCTTCTCCTTCTGGCGCCAGTGGCCCGGGGAGTCCCCAATCGAAGTCACGGTGCCCGGCGGCGTGCGGGTCGCCATGGATGGAAACCTGGCCCTGCAGCGTATCCTCGTGAACCCCAAAGAGTGCCGCATCCAGGTGGATTACGCCCCGTACCTGCAACGCGACAAGGACGGCAAGCCGATCAAGGACCGCGCCAAGGCGCTGTTGGTGTTCGGTATGGCCAAGGCCCCGGCGGTCATCCTGCATGGCAAGCCCTACGCGGGCGCGCTGGAAACGGCAACGATCGGAACGGAAACCGCCTACCTGGTGCCCTTGTTCGGCGACTCGGCGGCGGAAGTGAAGAAGGGACTGGAGACGCGGGTCGCCCAGGCCATGAAAGAGCTCGGGAACTAAAGACCATGAACATGCGTAAGGCTAGCAACCCGGCGGAAGACCCCAACGGACGCCGAGGCCGGCGTCCCTCCCTATCTGACGTCATGCGTTTCGCCGGTATTTCGGGAGGGTCGGCGGCCTCGCCGACCGCCTGCATGACGACCAAGAGGCTTCCTCAACGGGCCGCCAGTCTATTTCGCCGGGCATTCCTGACGGCTGTGTTGGCGCTGGGCGCCTCGGGCGCCGGCGCCGCGGCGCCCGAGGCGGAGTTCGGGGTCGGGGTGCGGGAACTCACCGGGCCGGACTCGCCGGTGATTGCCCGCGAACGGATCGTGTTCCTGGGCGACTCGATCACCCATGAGGGAACGGCGGCGCCGAACGGTTTTGTGAACCAGGTGAAGAAGGCGTTCGCGACCGAACGACCGGACTTGAACGTCGAGGTGATTGGCAGCGGCGTGCCGGGTTTCAAGACCGTGGACTACGGAGACTACCGCATCCGCGCCGTCGTGCGGCCGTTGCTGCCGACCGCAGCCTTCATCTTCATCGGCGTCAACGACGTCTGGCACCGCGAGAAACGCTTTGGCGGCAAGGGGACCACGAAGGAGGCCTATGAGGCGGCGCTGCGCCTGCTGATCGGCCAGTTGCTGACCAACGATGTAGCCGTGGTGCTGGCCTCGCCCGGCGTGGTCGGGGAAAAGACGGATGGCTCCAACGACCTGCGCGATTCCATGTCGAACATGCCGGCCAAGGATACGGAACCGGTTCCGGCCGACGCGCCGCTCGACGAGTACACGGCCATCAGCCGGCGCGTGGCGGCGGACCTGGACGTCGAGTTCTGCGACCTGCGCCAGGTGTTCCTGGCCTATCTGAAGGTGCACAACCCGGAGAACAAGCAGGCTGGGATTCTTACCCGCGACGGCGTGCACCTGACCGAAACGGGCAACCGGCTGGTGGCCGATGAGGCGTGCCGCGCCATCGCCCGCGCCCTGCGCCGGCCGGCTGCGATGGTGGTGCTGCAGCCCGGCGCAACCGGCACGTTCAGTTGCCTGGCGCATCCGTTTTCCAGCGCCCCGGATTACATGAAGCTCGATCAGCCGCATGTCGAAAGCCGGCTCAGCCCGGCGCGCCTCGCCCTTGTCCTGCGGCCCGGCTGGAAGAGTGACGACGTCGAAATCCGTTATACCCTCGACGGCAGTGAGCCGGGCCCGGCGGCCGCGATCTACACCAAGCCGTTCGAGCTGACGGTGAAGGACGGCCAGCCCACGGACACCGTTCTTCGCTTCGCGGCTGTGAATAAGCCGACGCAGTCAAAAGCCGCGGGGCTCGCGCGTGTCACCGTGCTCCAGGCCCAGGAACCTGCCGCCGCCGCAAAGGACCTAGCCCCCGGGTTGCTCTACGAATACCTGCCGGCCGGGACGGGCACGGCCGCGGTCTGCAAGTCGGCGGCCGACTTCACGATGAAGCCCGTGGTGCGCGCCAAGGGCGACCGGCATCGCTTCACGGGCTGGATCGAGGTCGCGGCCGACGGCATCTACACGGTCCGCACGCAGGCCCGCGACCGGTTCGACGTGAGCATCGGCGACTGGAAGGCGGAGCAGGCGGGCCCGAGCTGGATGAGCCGGCCGTTGGCGTTGAAGGCCGGCCGGCATGCCTTCCGCCTGGAATATGAAGACAAGGGCGGGCCTGATATCTTTATCAACTTTGGCCTCGCCCAAGGCTTGGAGCAGGCGGTTCCTTTCAAGGGCTCTTGGACAGAATCTGTGGGTAGTAGGGTGACGAGTAGAGGGGGTGGATGGCCGAGCAACGCGCGGGTGGACGGGGTTGGATTCGGAGGACGGGATCAGCCGCGCTCTATCCCTTCGGGATGAAGAGGCATCGAGG
>CAITUY010000019.1 GCA_903895695.1 uncultured bacterium | reverse complement strand
TCTGTCTCCGGCTGCCATTCCAGCCCCAACTCCACCCCGCCGCACTCCGTAACACCGCCTCAAAACTCCCCGCAACCCGCCGCTCCCGCTTTCCTTCCCACTCATCCTCTCTCATTCCTGCCAAAAGAATCAGCCATAGGCTTGAGGCCCCAGTCGAATCGGTGCTTGAGTATTGCCGGGGGGCCGTGCTATCAGTACCCCCCAACACGGAGGCAGGGGATGCCTTCCAGAGGAGGCCTGACGGCTCATGGGTTGGTTCACCAAACGACACGAGACAGCCCCAAAACCGGAATCCAAGGAGGACATCTGGATCCAGTGTCCTGCCTGCAAGGCCCACATCTATAAGGAAGAGTGGGAAAAAAGCTTCAAGGTATGCAGCCAGTGCAGCTACCACGAGAGGATGACGTGGCGGGAAAGGGTCGACCTTCTGATCGATCCGAAGACCTTCACGGAGCTTAGCGCCAAGGTCAGTTTCAACGACCCGCTGAAGTTCTCCGATGCCAAGGGAAGCTATGCCGAAAAAGCCGCTGAGACCCGCACAAAAACGGGGCTCAACGAGTCGATCGTCACCGGCTACGGCAAGATGGGCGGCATCAAGGTGGTGGTCGGCGTCATGGACTTCCGGTTCCTCGGGGGCAGTCTCGCCAGCGGCACCGGCGAGAAGATTCTGCAAGCCGCGCTTTACGCCCTCAAACAGCGCTGGCCGTTCATCATCGTATCCGCCTCGGGCGGTGCCCGCATGCACGAAGGCATGGTTTCCCTCATGCAGATGCCCAAGACCTGCGCCGCCCTGGCCCAACTGCGCGAAGCCGGTCTGCCCTATGTCTCGGTGATGACCGACCCCACCACTGGCGGCGTGTCGGCGAGCTACGCCATGGTCGGCGACATCCATATCGCCGAGCCCAAGGCCCTTATCGGGTTTGCCGGCCGGCGCGTGATTGAGGAGACCATCAAGCAGAAATTGCCCGACGATTTCCAGACCGCGGAGTATCTGCTCGAGCACGGATTCGTGGACATGATCGTCCCGCGCAAAGACCTGAAGAATACGTTGACCCAGCTTCTCAAGTATTATGGACGCCGCTGAGGCCTGCCGCCCCGCCCCGACAGCACACAACAGGATGGAGCGACGATGAATCTGGACTTCGAAAAACCGGTCAGCGAGATCGAGGAGGCGATCGCCGACCTCAAGGCGAAGAACCCCGAACCCTCCGCCGACGTCAAAGCTGAGTTGGACAAATTGGAGGCGTCGCGCCTGGCCAGTCTGAAGAGCGTTTACGCCAGCCTGACGCCTTGGCAGATGGTTCAGGTGGCCCGCCATCCTGACCGGCCGCTTATCCGTGATTTTCTTGCGGGGCTCTGCTCGGAGTTCATCGAACTCCACGGCGACCGGCACTTTGGTGACGACCAGGGTATGATCGGCGGTTTCGCCACGCTCGATGGAATCCGCGTCATGGTCATCGGGCATCAAAAGGGCCGCACGCTCGAAGACAAGATCAAGTGCAACTTCGGCCAGGCCTGCCCGGAAGGCTACCGCAAGGCCCTGCGCCTGATGAAATTGGCCGAAAAATTCCATGTCCCCGTCATCGCTTTCATCGACACGCCCGGCGCCTTTCCCGGCAAGGACGCCGAGGAACGGGGCCAGGCCGAGGCCATTGCCCGTAACCTGTTGGAAATGGCCGTGCTGAAGACGCCGGTGATTGCCATTGTCACCGGCGAGGGCGGCAGCGGCGGCGCCATTGGCATCGGCGTGGGCGACGTCATCCTCATGCTCTCCAATGCCGTCTACTCGGTTATCTCCCCCGAGGGCTGCGCGTCGATTCTGTGGCGCGACGGCACCAAGGCGCCGGAAGCCGCCAACGCGCTCAAGATCACCGCCAAGTCTCTGCTGGACTTGAAAATTGCGGACGAGATTGTCCCCGAGCCCGTGGGCGGCGCCCACCGCGATTATCCCGGAACCATGGCCGCCACCCGTAAGGTTCTGGTCAAACACCTCAAGCGATTACAGGGCCTCTCATCCAAGAAACTGCTCAAGCGGCGCTTCGACAAGTATGCCGCCATGGGCCGTTTCCGATAACCCACGAAAGGAAATCTTATGGCAAGGAAGAAGAAAACCGAAGCCGAAGTCATCGTCCGTGACAGCGCCAACCGCATCCCGCTGCGCATTACCGACACGACGCTCCGCGACGCCCACCAATCCCTGTGGGCCACCCGCATGCGGACCGAGGATATCCTCAAGATAATCGACACCATCGACAGCGTGGGTTACTACTCCCTGGAAGTCTGGGGCGGCGCCACGTTTGACGTGTGCCTCCGCTTCCTCCGGGAGGACCCGTGGGAACGCCTGCGCGCCATCAAGCAGCACGCCAAGAAGACACCACTCCAGATGCTGCTCCGCGGCCAGAACATCCTCGGTTACAAGAACTACCCCGACGACATCCTCGAGCGTTTCGTCGCCCTGGCGATTGAAAACGGAGTCGACATCTTTCGCATCTTCGATGCGCTGAACGACACCCGCAACCTCGAGGCCGCCATCAAGTCCGTCAAGAAGTACGGCGGGCATGCGCAAGGCACGCTCTGTTATACGGTCAGCCCCGTCCACACGGTTGACGAATTCGTGCGCGTTGCCAAGGAACAGATCGCGTTGGGCATTGACTCGCTGTGCATCAAGGACATGGCGGGCATTCTTACGCCCATCGCCGCGGAGCGTTTGGTCTCGGCGTTGATCCGCGAGACCAAGATCCCGATCCAGATCCACTCGCACACGACCAGCGGCATGGCGACCGCGACCTACGTGGAAGCCGTCCGCGCCGGCGCCGGAGCCATCGACTGCGCCATCTCACCGATGGCGGGCTTCTCCTCTCAACCGCCGGTCGAGACCATGCTCGCGATCTTCTCGGAAACCTCCTACCACGCCAACCTCGACCTCGACGCGCTCCGGCGAGTCTGCCGGTACTTCACCGAACTGGCTCCCAAGCGGCAACCGGTCTCGACCCAGGTGCAAAGCATCATCGACGCCGAAGTGCTCCTGCACCACATCCCCGGCGGCATGATCTCCAACCTGCGCTCGCAGCTTCAACAGCAGAACGCCCTCGACAAGATCGACCAGGTCTTCGCCGAAATCCCCCGCGTGCGCGCCGACCTCGGCTATCCGCCGCTCGTCACGCCCACGAGTCAGATCATCGGTATCCAGGCCGTGATGAACGTCATCGCGGGCGAGCGCTACGAACTGGTGCCGCAGGAGATCAAGGAATACGTCCGCGGGCAGTACGGCCGCCCGCCGGCCCCCATCGATCCCCAGGTGGCCCGCAAGATCCTCGGCGACGAACAGCCCATCACCTGCCGCCCGGCCGACAATCTGCCGCCTGGCCTCCCCAAGGCGACCGACGGCATCGATCCCAAGCTGATCAAGAAGGAAGAGGACATTATCTCCTACTTCCTGTTCCCGGAAGTGGCACTGGAATATTTCAAGTGGCGCAGCCTCCCGGCGGACCAACGCGCACCCATTCCTGCCGACCTGGAACTCAAGAAACAGCTCCAGGAAGAGGACAAGAAGCCCGCGGCTCCCCGTCCGTTCCTGGCGCCGGCCGACTACCAGTCGATCCAGCAACTGCTGAACCAGGTGCGCGATCTGAGTTTCTCGCAACTCACGATCCAGCATGCGGGCGGCTCCATCAGCATCAACGCGCACGGCATGTCGTCCGGCGCCCCCGCCCCGATGGTGGCGCCTGCCGCCGCCGGACAGCCTGCCGCCCCGGCGCCGGCCCCCCAACCCGGCGCTCCGGCACCGGCTCCGACCGCTGCCGCCCCGGCCCCCGGCCCCTCGATTAATGCGCCGCTAAACGGCACATTCTACCGGTCGCCGGGTCCCGGCAAGCCCGAATTCGCCAAGGAAGGCGACGAGGTCGCCGAGGGTACCCCGGTCTGCATCGTGGAAGCCATGAAGCTCTTCAACCAGATCAAGGCCCCGTACAAGTGCCGGATCGTGAAGATGCTCGTTGAGCATGGCAAGCCGGTCAAGAAGGACGACCCCTTGATGGTGATCGAGAAACTGTAGTGACTGACGCCAAGTTCCAAGTGGGTGCGGCTGGCGTTGATGTCGACCAACTGGTTGCCGATATCAGGGAAACCGTGCGCAGCAAGATGGAGTCGGGCGCCTACGCCGGCGCCCAGCTCGCGCGGGCGGAACGCTTCAACCTCCAGAACCTCAAACGCGACGAAAACTTCTTCGAGTTCTACCTGGAGAGCCTGCGCGAAGCCGTCTATATCGACATCAACGATTTCGAGATTCGCGAACGCCGGCGCGGAGTCGGCCCCCTGCTCGTCGCGCTGAAGCGCTCGATCTGGTCGCTCCTGAAGTTCTACACGTACCGCCTGTGGTCACAGCAGAACCAGGTCAACGGGCTCCTGCTCTCGGCGACCGAGGAGATAGACCGGAAATACCGCGACCGGCTCAAGGCGCTCGAAGACCGGGTCGCCAGGCTGGAATCCCGGACACCCCCCTGATGCCTCCCGCCCGGCGAATAGCGTTCCTTTCTCCCCGTTTTGCCGATGGCCCGACGGTCGGCGGCGCCGAAACGCTGCTGCGCCGCCTGGCAGAGCGGGTCGCCGCCGCGGGCCGGGACGTGACTTTCCTCACGACCTGCGCGACTGACCATTTCACGTGGGCCAACGCGCTTCCACCCGGCGACCGCAAGGTCGGCCGAATCACGGTCCGCTACTTCCCGGTTGACGCCACGCGCGATGTCCCGACCTTCCTGGCCGTCCAGAATCGCATCAGCCGGCTCGCCCAGGTTACCCGCGACGAAGAGTTGGTGTGGCTGAAGAACAGCGTCAACAGCGAGGCGCTCTACGCGCACCTTCGCGATGAGGGGCAGGCCTACGACCGCGTGGTCATGGGCCCCTACCTCTTCGGGCTCGTCTATTTTGCCAGCCGTATCCTTCCCGATCGCACGCTGCTGCTGCCGTGCCTGCACGACGAGAGCTTCGCCTACCTTTCCGTTATGCGCGATCTGTTCGAGTCCGTCCGCGGGTGCCTGTTCAACACCGTGCCCGAGCGCGACCTGGCAGCGCGGCTCTTCACCCTGCCCCCGGCGCATTCCAGCGTCGTCGGCATGGGCCTCGACCCGTTCACCGCGGACGCAGAACGATTCCGGCGCGCCCGCGGCATCCGCCAGCCCTACGTGCTCTATGCGGGACGCCGCGAGCCGGGCAAGGGAACTCCGCTGTTGATGGACTACCTGGGCGTCTTTCGCGAGCGCACGCGCCAGGACGTCAAGCTTGTCCTCACGGGCAGCGGGCCGATCGACCCGCCCCCCGCCCTCGCGCCGCACGTCATCGACTTGGGTTTCGTCAGCGAAGAGGTCAAGCACGACGCCATGGCGGGCGCCGTGGCGTTCTGCCACCCGTCGGTCAACGAGAGTCTCAGTATCGTCATCCTGGAATCGTGGCTCGCGGGGACGCCCGTCCTTGTTCATGCCGGCGGCGAGGTGATGCGCTACCAGTGCCGGCAATCGAACGGCGGGTTGTGGTTCCGGAACTACCCGGAATTCGAGGAGTCGCTCATGCTGCTCCTGACGCGCCCGGAAATACGCCAAGCCATGGCGGCCCGGGGAAAACGCTTCGTTGAATCGGAATACGCGTGGCCGCAGGTGGAAGCCCGCCTCCTGGCTGCCCTGGATGCGTAGCCCTGCTGCGAGCTGAACCTCAGGCCGCAGGTCCGGCGGCGCTCTTCCGCGCCGATTCCGCAGCGCTCTCCAGCACCTCCGCGATCCGCACGAGCGCGCGCTGGATGACTTCGACCTCGCGGCTGATCACGTCAAACCGCACGGCATTCTCCGCCCGCAGTTTCTCAAGCGCGTCCCGGCGCTGCTCCTGGTCCTCCAACTCGGTCTCCAGTTCCACGATACGGTTCTGGGACGTCGCGAGCACCTCGCGCATGTGAATGATACGGACTTCCTGATCCTCGTCGGTGCGGTCGATATCGCCCACCTCCATGCCCTCGGGGATCGGGACCTGGATGCGGTTGTCGCAGTCCGGGCAGGTAATCGTTAGTCCGGCGCCCCGGCAATCGATCGCCAGGTTCTTCTGGCAAAACGGACAATCGAAAACAATGTCCGACGCGCGAATCTCGTTGGGATCATTCTTCGTTGTGGCCATGGTAATGTCCTCCGACCTGATCTTTTATAACACGCTCGTCGGTTTGGCTCCATCAGAATCCGACGGCGTCGTCACAGCCGGATTGCCACGCCGCCGCAAGATACCGTAGACTGGCCACCACCAAGGATATCGCGGATGCAAAGCGCCACTTTTCTACAGGATCTCGCCGTAGTGCTCCTGGTGGCCGGATTCACCGCGCTGCTCTTCGACCGGCTCCATCAACCCCGCGTGGTCGGCTACATCCTCGCCGGTGTCATCATTGGACCCTACCTTCCGCCCTTGAGCCTGGTCAGGGATGCCGACTCCATCCGCGCCCTCGCCGATCTCGGCGTCATCTTCCTCATGTTTTCGCTCGGTCTCCAGTTCAACCTGCGACGCCTGCGCAAGGTCGGCGCCACGGCTGTGGTCACCGCCCTGCTGGACGTGCTGGTGATGCTGTGGCTCGGCTTCCTCTTGGGTCGCTACTGGGGCTGGAATGTTGTGGAGAGCCTCTTCCTGGGCGCCATCATCTGTGACTCGTCGACGACGATGCTGTTCAAGATGCTGAGCGAGGCGGGCCGTCTTCGCGAGCGGTGCGCCGGCATACTGGCCGGAATCACGATCGTCGAGGATGTACTGGCGGTCGTGCTGATGACCGTCCTGAGCGGACTGGCGGTGTCAGGTCACGTCCAGACTGGTGTCGTGGGTGTGCGCGTCACTCAACTGGCGCTTTTCCTGGTCATGGTGACCGTGCTGGGTTTGCTGATCCTGCCGCGCCTGATGGATCGCGTGGCCCGCACGCAAAGCGACGAGTTGCTGCTGCTGACGGTGTTGGGGTGCTGCTTCGGCGTTTCCCTGGTCGCGGCCCGCATGCAACTCAGCGTGGCGCTCGGGGCCGTCCTCGTCGGCGTCGTTGCCTCCGAAAGCGCGGCCGCCGATCGCCTGGAGCGCTCCATGCGGTCCCTGCGGCATGTGTTCGGCGCCGTGTTCTTTGTCGCCGTCGGCCTGCTCTTCGACCCCGGCACCGCCGCGCGCCACCTGCCGGCCGTGGCGTGCCTCACGGCGCTAGTGCTGGGAGCCAAATTCGTAAACTGCGCTGGCGGCACCCTTCTGACCGGCCACGACCTGCCAACCGCGCTACGCGTCGGAGCGGGCATGGCGCAAATCGGCGAATTCTCGTTCATCATCGCCGCGCTCGGCCTGACCCTCGGCGCCATCGCCCCGCCAACCTACCAGATTGCAGTCGCCACATCGGTGGTGACGACCATCGTAAGTCCGTACTTTCTGCGCGCGATCGAACGCTGGATGCCAGCGATCCTGAGGCGTGTGCAGGGCACGCATTGGCATGGCACGCTGGAGCTTTACGGGCAGTGGCTGCGCAACATGGGGAACCGCCGCCAGATCACCGCCGTCCGGCGCATGGTGCGCCGCTCACTGGTGGTGATCGCGGTCAACATCGTCGTCATTGCCGCCTTCTTTGCCTCCGCGGCCCTGGTCGTCCAGCGGCACCTGATCCCGCTGCCGGGCCGGCTGGACTGGCAGGACTGGTACCGCACCGCCTGGTGGCTGGCGGCCGTCGTGTGTTCCCTGCCGCTCTACACCGCCATCATCCGCAAGACGCAGGCGCTGGCGATGGTACTGGCGGAAATCAGCGTGCCCAGGCGATGGTACTGGCGGAAATCAGCGTGCCCACCGGAATCCAGACGCCCTGGGCCCGGCAGGTGCGCGCGCTGCTGACCAATGCCTTGACCCTGGCCTGCGTGGCCGGGCTGATCCTCCTCACGATCATCCTCAGTTCCACGCTGCTCCCCTCCCCGCGCACGCTCATTCCGCTGATCCTGCTCGTGGCGATCCTCGCGGTCTGGTCGCGGCGCGTATTGATCAAGCTCTACGCGCGGGCCCAGGCCTCGATCGAAACTGCCCTGGTCGAACGCGAACCCGCCGCACCCGTGGACCGCGATGAGGATAGCCGGACCTTCACGCGCACGTTCGGCGACGTGCGGCTGTTCTCAACGGTCGTCACTCCACCCTCCAGCGCCATCGGTCTCCGGTTGCGCGATGTGGACCTTCGCCGCCGCAGCGGCGCCTCGGTTGTCGGTGTCGAACGGAATGGCGAAGCCATGATGTCGCCGGATCCCGACATCACCTTTGAGGCACAGGACCGAATCTATCTCATGGGCCGGAGCGACCAGATCGCCGCCGCCCGGCGCATCCTGGGCGAAGTGGGATAATCGCTGACCTTGTGTTTGTCGTTCGGAGTGTCACGCGGAGACGCAGAGGCGCGGAGAAAACAGACCCCGTTTTCCCATATTCCTGCTCCGCGTCCTCCGCGTCTCCGCGTGAGCAGATCCGCTCTTCATATGGAAAAAGAAGAACCCGCGGCCGCCCTTCCGGGCAACCGCGGGTTAGCACGCACGATGAAGTCCGCGTTACTCGCCGAACGCTTCGTCGAAGACGCGGTCCGACTTCGGGAAGTCGAGCTTCTTGACGAACGCCGCGGCCTCGGCAGCGCCGAATTCGCGATCCATGGCCGCATCTTCCCACTCCACCGAGAGCGGGCCTGAGTAGTTCATCGCGTTGAGCGTCCGGATGATCTCCTCAAACTTGATCTGTCCGCGGCCGAGGCTGCGGAAGTCCCATCCGCGGCCGGGCGTGCCGAAGTTCAGGTGCGACGCCAGGATGCCGGTCGTCCCGTCCAGCGTCACCGCGGCGTCCTTCATGTGGACGTGGTAGATGCGGTCCGGGAAGGCCTTCAGGAACGCCACGGGATCGACGAACTGCCAGTGCAAGTGACTGGGATCGAAATTGAAGCCGAACGTCTTACGGTTGCCGACGGCCTTCAAGGCGCGGCGGGCCGTCACGATATCGAAGGCGATCTCGGTCGGGTGAACCTCGAGTGCGAACCGCACGCCGCACTTGTCGAACTCGTCCAGGATCGGGTTCCATAGTTTGGCGAACTGGGCGAACCCATCCTCGATCATCTTGTCGCTGACCGGCGGGAAACTGTAGAGGAAGTGCCAGATCGACGAACCGGTGAAGCCGTTGACCGTCTTGACGCCGATATTCTTGGCAGCCTTGGCCGTGTACTTCATGGCCTGAACGGCCCATTTGCGTTTCTTCTCGGCATCGCCCGCGCAATCCTTGGGCGCGAACATGTCGGAACGCGAGTCGTTGTTCAGGTCGCACACCAACTGGCCGGCCAGGTGGTTGCTGATCGCGAACAGCTTGAGCCCGTTGTCGGCCAGGATCTCGCCGCGGCTCTTCGCGTACTTCACATCCTTGGCCGCGCGTTCGACATCGACATGGTCGCCCCAGCAGGCCAGCTCCAGGCCGTCATAGCCCCAGCCCTTGGCCTTCTTCGCTAACTCGGCCAGGGGAATGTCCGCGAATTGTCCGGTGAACAGTGTTACGGGTCTCGTCATTGCCGCTCTCCTTGTTGAACCTTTGCCTCTTGAAAGCCCGGCAGGTCGCCTCCATGCGGACCTGTCCGTGAATGGCCGCAGTCTAGCCGCGGTTCGGAGCGGATTCAACAGGCTTTTGATCGCTGAATCCAAGTTGACTTGCCCCGGCAGCCTGCTACGTTCGCTCCATGTCCAGCGACACCCCAGGCGACAGCGCTGCCCAATCCGCCGCCGTCGAATCCTTCATCACTCGCTGGGAGCGCTCCGGTGCCGCTGAACGGGCGAATTACCAGCTCTTCCTCTCCGAACTGTGTGACATCCTCGGCGTGTCCAGGCCCGACCCGGCCACGGCCGACGATTCGCAGAACGCCTACACGTTCGAACGCAATGTCACGTTTCGCCACAATGACGGTTCGACCAGTCTCGGCCGCATTGACCTCTACAAGCGCCAAAGTTTCGTGCTGGAGGCCAAGCAGGGCGCCAACGAACCGGCCGCCGCCGAGCCCATGTCGGAAGTCGTCCGCGACCTGAAACGCAAACTCAAGGCCGGCACCGCCCGCCGCGGCACGGCCGCCTGGGATGACGCCATGCTGCGCGCCCGGGGCCAGGCCGAACTCTATGCCCGCGCCCTGCCGGCCGCCGAGGGCCGCCCACCCTTTCTCGTGGTCGTCGATGTCGGCCACTCGCTGGAGCTCTATTCCGAGTTCTCCTGCACCGGCGGCGCCTACGTTCCCTTCCCCGCCCCCGGCAGTCACCGCCTGTTCCTGCGCGATCTCGAACGCCCGGACGTACGCGAACGTCTGCGCCTGGTGTGGACCACGCCTCTCGAACTCGACCCTTCACGCCGCAGCGCCCGCGTTACCCGCGAAATCGCCGGCAGCCTCGCCCGCCTCGCCGTGTCCCTCGAAAAGGCCGGACATGACCCGCACCACGCCGCCGCCTTTCTCATGCGCTGCCTGTTCACCATGTTCGCCGAGGATGTCGGCCTGCTCATGCGGCGCGGATTCTCGAACCTGCTGCTGAGCCTGCGCGAGACGCCGGAGCATTTCGTGCCCACCGTCGAGGAACTCTGGCATCGCATGGACCGCGGCGGCTATTCGGTCACCCTGCGCACGAACATCCTGCAGTTTAACGGCGGCCTGTTCGAAGACGCCTCGGCCCTGCCGCTGGACCGGGACCAACTGGAACTGCTGATCGAGGCCGCGAACTGCGATTGGCGCGACGTGGAGCCCGCCATTTTCGGCACGCTGCTCGAGCGCGCGCTCGATCCCGTGGAACGGCACAAACTCGGCGCACACTACACGCCGCGCGCCTATGTCGAACGCCTGGTCGTGCCGACCATCGTGGATCCGATCCGCGCCGAATGGGCCGCCGTGCATGCGGCGGCGGTCACACTCGCCACGGCCGGCGATCTCAAGAAGGCCGGCGCCGAAGTGAAGACCTTCCTCCGGCGCCTTTGCCATATCCGCGTGCTCGATCCAGCCTGCGGCAGCGGCAACTTCCTCTACGTGACGCTGGAGCATTTGAAACGCGTTGAGGGCGAGGCGCTCGACTTGCTCAACTCGTTCGGCGAGCGGCAGGCCGTGCTGGATATGGCCGGCGAGACTGTGGGTCCCCACCAGTTGCTCGGACTGGAACTCAATCCGCGCGCCGCGGCGATCGCCGAACTCGTGCTCTGGATCGGCACGCTCCAGTGGCATTTCCGCAACCGGGGAAATGTCAATCCGCCCCAACCGATCATCCGCAACTTCCACAACATCCAGTGCAAGGATGCGCTGATCGCCTATGACAAGGTCGAACCCGAGCTCGATGCGGCCGGCCAGCCTGTGACGCGCTGGGACGGGCGCACCACCAAAGTGCACCCGGTGACCGGCCGCGAAGTGCCCGACGAATCGGCCCGCGTGCCCGTGGTCCGCTACGTCAACCCGCGCCCGGCCGAGTGGCCGGAGGCGGAATACGTGGTGGGGAATCCACCGTTTATCGGTCCTGCCATGATGCGGCAGGCCCTGGGCGATGGCTATACCGAGACCGTGCGCCAGGTGCATGGCGACGTGGGCGAGTCGAGCGACTTCGTCATGTATTGGTGGAACCACGCCGCCAAGTTGGCCCGGGCTGGCAGGATTCAGCGCTTCGGTTTCGTCACCACCAACAGCCTGCGCCAGACCTTCAACCGCCGGGTGGTGGAGACACATCTCTCTCCAGTCTGTTCGCCAATGGTAGGGACGCCTCTCCGAGGCGTCCGTCCCCGGCGCACGGACGGCTCGGAGAGCCGTCCCTACCCAAATCCACCTTCAACCGCCCACCCTCCACCACTTCAGCCGCTCTCTCTGCTCTTCGCCATTCCCGACCACCCCTGGGTCGATGCCGCCGACGGCGCGGCCGTGCGCATTGCCATGACCGTGGGCACGGCCGGCACGCATGACGGCGTGCTGAATCGCGTGGTGTCGGAGAAGGAAACCGACGGCGACAGTTACGACATCGAATTCACAACCATGCGAGGCCGGATCAACGCCGACCTAACCTGCGGCGCGGATGTAGCCGGGGCCGGCCCGCTCAAGGGGAATGAGGGGATCAGTTGTCCGGGCGTCAAACTGCACGGAGCCGGTTTTATCGTAACACCTGAAGAGGCCGCCAGTCTGGGCCTGGGGACGGTGCCCGGCTTGGAGCGCCACATTCGACTGTACCGCAACGGCCGCGACCTGACCGCGACTCCACGTCAAGCAATGGTGGTCGACCTGTTCGGATTGGCGGAAGAAGAGGTCAGGCGACGGTTTCCGGCTGTGTACCAGTGGATTTTGGAACGCGTGAGACCGGAGCGTGATGCACGACGCGGGACCACGAGTGATTCCGATCAGTACGCAGGGCTATGGTGGGTTTTTGGGAAACCGCGTGGATCGCTGCGCGAATCCTTGTCTGGCCTCTCCCGCTACATCGCCACGGTCGAGACATCGAAGCACCGCTTCTTCGTTTTCCTCGATCAATCCATTCTTCCCGACAACATGCTCGTGAACATCGCTCTCGACGACGCTCGTTTCCTCGGCGTCCTGAGCAGTCGCACTCACGTCTGCTGGGCATTGGCACAGGGCGGCCACTTGGGCGTGGGGAACGACCCTCGCTACAACAAGACCCGTTGTTTCGAAACCTTCCCCTTTCCGGCCGCGACGCCTGCGCAGCAGGCGCGCATCCGCGAACTTGGCGAGCAGTTGGACGCGCACCGGAAGCGGCAACAGGCAGCGCACCCGGACCTGACCATGACCGGCATGTACAACGTGCTGGAGAAGTTGCGCGCCATTCAGGCTGCGCCAAAGCTACCGGCCGAGGACGGCCGGCTCCAGGGCTCGACATCTGCCTGGAGCCGGCGGTCCCCGCCGGTAGCCTCCCCTGACACACGCGGCGTCCGACGGCCCGCTTTCGAAGCGCTGACGGACAAAGACAAGGTCATCCACGAGCAAGGGTTGGTCTCGGTTCTCAAACAGATCCACGACGACCTCGATGCAGCGGTCGCCGAAGCCTACGGCTGGCCTACGACCCTGACCGACGAGCAGATCCTGGAGAAACTGGTAACCCTCAACGCCGAACGCGCGGCCGAGGAAGCGGCCGGGCAGGTGCGATGGTTGAGGCCGGAGTACCAGTGCGGGAAGAGTGAACAGTCAACAGTGAACAGTGAACAGCCGGCTGTGCAGAGCCAACTGGGAATAGAAGAGACGACAATCGCTCCCGTCTCCGCGGACCCCAAGCCCCGAACCTCCAACTCCAAACCCTCTTGGCCGCACGCCCTGCCCGACCAGGTGCGCGTGCTGCGCGAGGCGCTGGCCAGACAATCCGGCCCGGTCACCGCGGCGGAGTTGGCCAAGACCTTCGCCCGAGCCCGCACCGACCGCGTAGAAGAACTGCTGCGCACGCTCGTGACGCTTGGGCAAGCGCGCGAGGCCGAAGGCGGGCGGTTTGTGGCGGGGTGAGTGGAATGGTGGAAGACCGGGGTGAGGTCACCCCGGCTCCAGGGGAAGAGGACGGAAAGAGCAAAGCGCATTGGAGCCGGCCTGACCTCAGGCCGGTGGCGACAGGAGCGCGAGTGGGCTGAGCCCGGGGTGCGGTCACCCCGGCTCCAGGCGAAGACGACGGAAAGAGCAAGGCGCCCTGGAGCCGGCCTGACCTCAGGCCGGTGTCGCAGGAAGCGCGAGTGGACTGAGCCCGGGGTGCGGTCACCCCGGCTCCAGGCGAAGACGACGGAAAGAG
>CAITUY010000018.1 GCA_903895695.1 uncultured bacterium | reverse complement strand
CATTCGCCGGCTTGTCCCAGCCGCGACCCCTCAAACCAAGAACATGGGGAGAGCGTGCGGACGCTCTCCCCAAACCCCTCTGCCCGGCCCACCCCCCCCAACGGACCCGGAAGAGTAAGTCGCGAGCAGATCGGGCGTGCCGTTGTTCTGGCGTGTGTGGGCCGGGGAAGGGGGGCCGGGGGAGTCCGCCTTCGGCGGACCGGCTCCCCCGTTCCCGGCTGTTGGATGGCTTGGGGGGATACGATGGTTGCCCTGCCGTCGCGATGTGTATTGTGTCTTCGGTTCCGGAGTGAAAGATGCGGCAGACTTCGGGGTATGGGGCCAGCCCCATGCCGCCTTGCGTTTGTCCTACCACGTTTTCGGGAAGTGAGCGTGAAATCCCTTTCACCCGTACTCTCTTCCACCCACGGCATCCGTGAGCGACATTTTCTTCTGGCGCGATGCTAACCCTTTGGTTACAATGACTTATATAACCATTACTGCAAGGAGATAAGTCATGGAAGACAAGAGGATTACGGCCGAGGAGCTGCAAGCGGAGTTACAGGCGGACGTGAAGGTGCTGGCCGAGCAAATCGCAGAGGCCATCAACGGGGCCAGGGCTGGCCGAATCATCGCCGACAGCGAAGAGTTGGTGCGTGACGCCCACGCGGTGTTTCGGCAAAAGGCCTACCAGCAGGCCATCGACCTCTTGCAGGCCAAACTCCTGCAAGGGGATTTTTCCCCCTCGGCACAGCGACCCCAACCGCCTGTGGAAAAATAAGGGCAGGCAGAAGACCTCGCACCTGACGGTCAATGGGCGGCTGGAACTGGTACGCACGATCTATTGGAACAAGCAGCGGGGTACGGTGGCGCCGCTGGATCAACTGCTGGGCGTCGCCGCCGAGAACTACAGTCCAGGCGTTCGAGAGATGGCCTGTCGGTTGAGTCTCAACGGGGCCTTCGTGCCGGCCGGCGAGAACCTGGCGCGGACGGCGCAGTTATCCATCAGCCCTTCGGCCTTACGGGACTTGGTGGAGCGGGAAGGTCGGCGGGTGGAGCAAGCCATTCGCGGCGGTCACTACGGCCCGGACTGGACGGCGGAGGATTGCACGGACCAAACGTTGATCACCGGGGCAGACGGGGTGATGGTGCCCCTGGTGACCGCGGAGCAGAAGCACAAACGCCGTCAGACGGAGGCGAAGAATCGCAAAGAACAAGGCCGCCAAAGCACCGCCAAGCCGGGCCGGCCACGCGGCGGCAGCGATGGCGCCTACAAGGAGTTCAAGATCGTCTCGTTCTATGACCCCGACAAGTCTCACACGTATGCGGTGGGCACCAGTGGGAACCACGTGGCGTTGGGACGGATGATGCGTCGCGAGGCGGGCAAGCTCCGGATCGACCGTGCTCGGCGGAAGTACTCCGTGACCGACGGGGCCGAGTGGATCGCCAAGCAGTACGCCAGGCAGCTTCCGATGCTGGATGAGAACATCCTGGACTACTATCACCTGCGCGACCACGTGATCGCGGCCGGACAGGTTCTTTATGGTGAGGGAACACCCCAGGGGCGGGTCTGGCGCGAAGAGATGATGGGCTACGTGTGGACTCAGGGTTCGCTGGTGATGCTGGATCGGCTGGGTAATTATCTGCGGCGTCATCCCTCTGGCCCCAAGAGCGAGGCGTTGAAGTCATTGCGGGAGTACGTCGCCAAACGGGTGAACATGACGGATTACCCCAGCTATCGCCAGGCCGGCTACGACTGCGGCAGCGGGCCGACGGAATCGTTCTGCGGAACACTCACCGCCCGGCTCAAAGGCCGAGGCATGCATTGGGACAAGGACAACGCCGAAGCGATGATGGCCCTGGGCAGCCTGCACTACTCCAACCTGTGGCAGAACTACTGGGCCAAACAACGTGCCGCCTGACCCCCGCCAGAAAAGAAGGTCGTTCACCCCCGGGGGTGAGCGACATTTTCTTCTGGCGCGATGCTAACCCTTTGGTTACAATGACTTATATAACCATTACTGCAAGGAGATAAGTCATGGAAGACAAGAGGAT
>CAITUY010000017.1 GCA_903895695.1 uncultured bacterium | reverse complement strand
AGGCGCTGGCATGAGCCGGTGCACTGACCGGCTGATGCCGGCGCCGGAGGCGTGTCTCCGTGGGGAAGCGTAGCGCTTCCGATGAGCGGAGCGCTTGGCGCGGTGCCTGGCCTCAAGCAGGCACCGTGACAACCGCGTAGCGGACGGTGAATGTGGGGCGACTGTGTGGCCGAAGGCCAGCAAGGCGACAGGGAGAGTGACTGTGAGGCGCAAGGCGAGGAGAGCGTAGGGCCTGGCGCGGCGGGTGCGTAAGCAGCCGCCGCGCCCCCCGGAGCCGCCCTGCGGCGGAGAGGGCGTAGCAGGCCCAGAGCGGGAGGAGACGGTCGCCGACGGGGGACGCGTCGCCTGGCAGAGAGCACCTGGCGCGACGTGTGGCCTCAAGCACACGGCGTGACAGGTGCGGGGGTAGGTTGGCCCATGCGGTACGGTCGGCCCTGCAGTAGCCAGTCACGTTCGCCCGTGGAGCGCCGTCAGCCCTACGGCGAATGCCAGCGCGGACGCGCCCCGCGCGGGAGCGATGGCATGGGGGTAGCCGGTCAGGCTTGCCTTTTGGGGCATGCCGGCGGTACTGCCGGCATGGGAGATTGAGACCCCGTGTGTCTGTCCTGGCGTGTATTGCCTTGTTTGGGGCCCCATTTGCGATGCTCCAAAATAGAACGCTACGCGGTGACACAGTTGATTATCGCCCATTCTATGGAGGGTGGACGATGAAGTATCAGGCAGGACAATCAGGCAATCAGGGAGGACGGCCAAAGGGGTCGTATGGCGGACGGATTCAGGCGTTGGTTAGTCTGGATAAGCTCCTGTCACGGCGAAAGAATCAGCAGGCACTGATCAAGGCTCTGGAGAAGGATTTGCAGGCAAATCCGGTCCGGTTCTTTAAGACGGTGATCATGCCGCTGTTGCCGCGCGAGTCGAAGTTGTCGTTTGACCATGACGGAGTAATCCAGTGGCAGTCGTTGCTCGGCGCGAGCGGCGAACAGGTCGATGAGGGCAGAGGTCCCAAGGTTAACATCAAAGAAGCGCGGCCAGAGGCCGTCGCCCTACCTGGGGGAGAGTGATTATGCCCGTGACGTTCAACTATGCTCCCCACCCTGCTCAGATGGCGATCCATCAGGCGCGAGGCAAACGATTCAGGACGGTGTGTACCGGGCGGCGATTCGGGAAGACGTTGTGCCTGGCGGCGGAGTTGTTGGACCGCGGTGGATGCGAGAAGGCCGGGGACTATGGATGGGTGGCGCCGACGTACAATGTGGCGGAGCGTGGGATAGAGGCGTTCAGGACCATTGCGGACGGGTTCATCCAGGTATGCGGCAGAGCGCCGTCGAAGGTGGAGTTCGCCGGACCGGCCGGGCCGGTCCGGGTGTGGTTCCTGTCGGCCGACAATCCTGACAACATCCGTGGATTTGGGTTTCAGGGGCTGGTGATCGATGAGGCAGCCGCGATCCCGGCCGACGTGTGGCATTATGTCTTGCGCCCGACCATCGCCCAGACCCTGGGATGGGCAGTATTTGTCAGTACGCCCAAGGGGCACAACTGGTTCTATGACCTGTTCACGCGTGGCATGGATCCTGGGGAAACGGACTACGCGAGCCTGACGTTCCCCAGCAAGGCGTCGCCGTACTTCCCGGCGAAAGAATGGGATGAGGCGAAACGGACGTTACCGGAGGATGTGTTTCGGCAGGAGTATATGGCGGAATTCCTTGAGGATTCCGCTGGTGTGTTCAGGAACATTGATGGGTGCCTGATCTCAGATTTCGAATCTCAGAGGGTGGAATACATCCGGAACGTGGTGATTGGTTGTGACGTGGCGAAGCATACGGACTGGACAGTGTTGATTGCCATGGATGCTGAGACCGGCCGGTGTTTTGCGATGGAGCGGTTCAATCACCTGGACTGGCCGATTCAAAAGGAGCGGATATTGGCCTTTGCACGGAAATATCGAGGGCGGTTGATTCTGGATGCGACAGGGGTTGGGGACCCCATCTTCGATGATTTGAAAAGAGTGTATGGGGATATCGAGGCGTTCAAGTTCACGCCGCATTCGAAGACGGAGTTGGTGCAAAGGTTGATCGTGGCGGTGGAGCAGAGGAAGGTCGGATGGCCCTCCTGCGCCAAGGCTTCGGAGGGCGTTTGTTCGGACTGGCAAGTCCTCACAAACGAGATGCGGCGGTATGAGTATGCGATTGGACCGTCGGGCGGCATCACGTACAGCGCGCCGGCCGGGTATCACGATGACTGCGTGATGGCCCTGGCGTTGGCGAATCACCGGCGGTGGGAAACAGAGGGGTGCGGGAAAATGATGAGGTTGCAAGGTAGTGGGATGGGTGGTCGACGGACAGTCGTGTCGGCTAGGAGACGGGAGCGGGAGTTGGCGGGGTGAGTTCTGCCCATGCGGTCCATTCAAGGGAAGTGGCTTTCATCCAGTCGGCCGATTGAGTATCTTGTCGAGATTTCCGAACAGTGAATTATCCACCCTCTCGCCAACATCGGCTCTGGTCAGTTTCCGGAATAATCTGGCTTCAATATAGATTTCACGCGAGCCATGCACGATTGCTTCAAGTTGTGCGCGCTTCTTGTCTGGTGTCAGTCCCGTCAAGCCATGAAACTTGTTTGCGAAACTCGCCTGTTGCGCCTTGGGTTTATCAGCACCATCTGCTGCGACCGTCTGGAAATCACCTTCGCAGACAACCTGCAACTCTGAAACTATGGTGTCTTTGAGACGGTATTGAATGTCCCCGTAGCCGTGCAGATACGAGGAGGAAGCCGCATCTTGTTTGCCGACTGCGATTGAAACGAACTCGTCCGAATCAGGAATGCCATGACTCCCGCAGAATCCTGCGACCTTTGGGCGGAGCCGGTCCTTCATCCGAAAGCCACCCTCATCGAGATGGTGTTCTTCTTCCGGGTGCATGTTTACCGTGAGGACAATGCTCATAGGTTCCTATGCGGGAACGGTTACATCCGAAGGGGTTGCTGCCAACGAGCAGAAGACTGAATGGAAGTATTGCGAACCTGGTTGCCTGCACTGTCACTCAAAGTCGATTTCCTCGGTTCTTGCGACTGCGAGCCCCTGCGTTTGTCCGCGCAGGACCCGCAGTGCAAATTCAAGTGCCTCGATCAAGGTCTGGTGTTCGCAGTCGCCTCCGCACACAATCTCTATCTTCTTGGCTTCGAGTTGTGCCGAGTCATTAATGCTGGCTGCCATGGCCGTTCCCGCATAGTCGAACAACCGCAGTACCGTTCGACCGCCATGCCCACTGTCTCCGCCTCGCGGACAGTTTGTTCCGACCTCAACACAGAGGATGTTGGCACTCGTTATCTCACGCTGATACACGTCTACCTGTGGCATTATCATCACCCTTTATTTGCTGGCCGAATGCGGCGCATCAACACCGGCCGTGTCTCCGTGCTATAGTGTTGCGCCCGCTTTTTGACGACCTGGCCTTGTCTGGCAGCCAGGCCAACTGTTATGCCGACTTGTTTGTTCGTTCTCCCGGGACGTAGTAGATGCTCACAACCACGATCGTGTTGCCCGCCCCATGCATGGCGTGTGAAGACTGGTTCGTGTCCACTACATGGGAGATGTCATCCGACTTCAACCAGTTGTTAATTTGGCTCTCGACTGATTTCGGGTCCGACGCGAAGACTTTGACGCACAACTGATTCCCCAACGTTATCCCCTTGTACTCAAAACCCATACGGCTCCTCCTTTTCTCTTCTTGAAACGCATTACGTCTGACCTTCCTCGCCAACCGACTTCTCGTTAGACAGTATTCGCAAGTACCCACATGCCATCATGGCCAGCACTATAGTGCTGAGTGCATGGGGAGTCCACCATATACCCGCAGACGGTCATCGTCCTCGGGTTGCCGTTCGACTGGCCCCCTGTGTATCTCTGCGTTGATTCCCGTGCATATCTTGGAAGGCACACCGTCGTGGTGAAGGGAATCGGACGTAACGGATATATCGGGCGGATCGCGGGGCGACATGAGCATCCAGATTTTCGACCAGAAGAGCAACCGGTGGCGAGACCAGTACAATCCCCTCCGGGGGATGAGTCTGCCCAAGCTCGTGACCCTGCTGGAGGCGGGGGAACGGGGCGCGTATGCCGACCTGCAATGGTTCTACCACTACATGGAGCGGTCGGATGCGATGGTTCATGCGGTGGTGCAGCGACGCCGGGCGGCGCTGTTGTCGTGCGACTGGGATATCCGCGTGAGCGCGGATGAAGGGTCAGGGGCAGACAAGGGCCTGGCGGAGGAACAAGCCGCGTTCCTCCGGGAGTCGTATGACCGTGTTGAAAACTTCAGAGATGCGGTGTCGTTTCTGTTCTCGGGATTCTTCCGTGGGTTCGGGCATCTGGAGAAGCACTTCGCGTCTTCTGGCATGGTGACCCGGTTGGAGCCGGTGGAACAGTGGTTCTGGGTACGCGATGGGTTGTTCGAGGCGTGGGAGTATAACCAGGACGCCCGGAGCGGCCAGACGCGCGGGGTGGCGATCGACCCGGCCAACTTCGTGATGTTCGAGACCGTGGCGTTGAACCGGATGTTGTCGGTGCTGTACCTGCGGAAGAATCTTAGCCAGAAGGACTGGGATTCGTTCCTGGAGGTGTACGGGATCCCGTCGGTTTTTCTGGTGGGCCCGCCGAATGCGCCGGAATCGAAGGAGGGGGAGTACCAAAAGATTGCGGAGGGGATTATCTCGGATGGCCGAGGGTATCTGCCACACGGCAGCGACATCAAATACGTGAACGGTAACGGACACCGGCCGCCGTTCCTGGAGCATATCGACTACATCGACCGGCAAATCACGCTGGCGGCGACGGGCGGGTTGCTGACGATGCTAGCGCAATCGGGCGCCGGCACGTTGGCCGGCAACGCGCACCTGGAAACGTTCATGCAGATCGCGCGAAGTGACGCGGCGATGTTGAGCGGCGTGTTTCAAGAGCAGTTCGATACGCCGCTGCTCCGCGAGTTCTTCCCGGATCAGCCAGCGTTGGCATATTTTGAGTTCGCGCCGCCGGCCGGGAGCGAGGTGTCGCGCGTGGTGCAGGATGCGGCGACGCTGGCAATGGCTGGGGTGCAGATGGACGTGGAGGAGTTGAGCGAGAAGACGGGATATGGGTTGGAGAGGTGCGGGCGGACGGCGGAATCAAAGGCGGGGTGAGCCGGGTTAGTCATGGGCGTAGGGGTCGCTTGGTGACGGAGGGCGCTTGGCGCATTGACGTTCGACCGGTCCCTTCAGATGTTGAAGAGCCATGACAGAATGCCCTTCTTCTTCCGCTCCTTCGGCATATGCCGCAGTTCTGCGTTCCCTTTTCGCTCATCCCGCTCATACTGGAGGCGATACTTCTCGTCATCCTCCCGAGCTCGCTCCTTCGCCTTTTCAGCCCTTGCTGCGCACTTCTTCCTGTACGCCGTGTCCACCTTCTTGCCCTTAGCGTGCGCTGCAGAAATCATCGCAGAGGCTTTGCCCTTTGTGAGCCCGGTGGGGGCGGCCCACCCAAGCGCACGGATAAGTTCCTTCTGCCTTGGGGTTGCAGCATCATCCTTCCACGTTCGCTTCGAGAAGAAGAACATGTGTTTTACCTGAACGTCGGGCGTGTGCTGCGAAAGGTCTGGCCGCGGGCACCGCTTTTACGACGCCGGTGTTGGCGCGGTTATCCGAAGTCCTGCGCTGTCCAGATGAACTGGAACGCCTTGGACCAGGTCTCCCGGAACTCTTGGGATTGTCCCGAATCTTTGAGCAAACATATCCACACTGTCGGGAAGCCGACTATGTCGCCGTTCCGGGAGAGCAGCCTCCGGATTGTGATTATCGCCGCCTCGACGCCCTTTATCTTCACCAGTTCCGTAAAGGCTGTTTTTCCAATCTGCTTGTAGTGGTCTTCGAGTGCTACCCCTTCTGGCGCGAAAAGGTTATCCGGCACTATGTCATATGCAACGATTCCTGGTCGGTACTCGTTCCGGTTGAACTTCGCCTTACTCTTCGCGAACATTCCGCCAAAGAAGTCTGCACTCGGCGTGCCACAGTTCCTCTCCTTGCATTCGACAAACCACCTGTCAACCTTGATGTCCGGGGTGGCGTGTTTCGCCTCATCTACGAAATGAACATTCAACCCTTTGCTCTGTAGGAGGGTGGAAAGATAAAGAAGATAGTGGGACTTCCAGAACTGATCCGTTGTCAATCGCTGCAATTCCGCGTTTCGGACATTGGCCAGTCCGAGCGCCGCAAGACTCACGCCAAGTTCCCAGACCGTGCGTTTCGCAGTCAGGTATTCAAGAACGTCCTGGCGGCCGGTCTGTAAACCATTCGCCATGTCAGGGGGAAGTGCGGCCACAATTTGCAGGACTTGGCTCAGTGGTGAGTCGGCCCGCAAACAGCCGGAAGGTGCCCACAAGGGCGCCTTCCTTACGATCAGTGCTATTGCGACATCAGCACAGTCGTCGTTGTACTGATCCAGTGACCCAGCCTGGAGCATGGACATCGCCTCATCTTCTGTAATCTGCGGCATGGTCTTCTCCTTCGCCAACGATGTTTGGCCACAATCTATTGGACACCAACCCATAATGGGGCATCTTCCCGGGTTTGTCTTTCTGCCTGCGAATATAGCAGGTACGGCGGCTTCATCAAGTTGCTTTCCCCGCGTGGCGGACACATGTGCCAGGTCCTGGCGCCGCAGGCGGAGGGTTCGCCCCACATCCCAAGCCGGTTGATTCCTGCGCATCTATTGAAGGGTGCACATGAATCTGATTCTGAATCGTGATTTCAAGATGCCGGATGACGGGTGGTACCAACTCGCTCCATTGGGGGAGTTCCCGCACACGGCGGCCGGCGTGGTCCAGGTTATCGACGCCGAGGCCTGCGCAGCGATGGTCGCCCGTTTCAAAGCAGACGCGGCAGTCGAAAACTTCGCCGGCCTCCTGGTGGACTTCGACCATTTCTCCCTGGACGAACGGACGCGGTCGGAAGCGGCTGGTTGGATTGCTGACCTTGCCGACCGGGACACTGGCCTGTGGGGCAAGATCCGCTGGTCGGATGTTGGCGAGGCCGCGGTCAAGGGCGGCCGGTATCGGTTCCTGTCGCCGGTGTGGGCACGGAGTGACTGCGTTGACCTGGGCCCTTCGGCGGGCTCAGGGCAAGCAACGCGGCGAGTTCGGCCTGTCCGGTTGCTCAATGCGGCTGTGACGAATGACCCGAATTTGAAGGGGTTGGTGCCCCTCGCCAACAGTGATCTAGTTGATTCCTGTGCATCCTATGGAAGGTCACACAATGGGTCTCAGATTGGAGGACGGGCGATGAAGCGAGTGATCGAACAGTTGATGAACCACCTAGGTCTGGCGGGGGATGCGACCGAGGACGCGATTCTGGAGAAGATGCAGGGACTGCCCGGCCTGACGGCCGTGGCCGACCTGCAGAACTCGTTGCGTGACCTGCAGGGCAAGCATGACGCGTTGGCCACGGACCTGAAGAAGGTCGAAGGCGAACTTGTCAACCGCCACCTGACTGACTTCGAAGGCGTTATCAGTGATGGGGCGAAGGCGTTCTGGTCGGAACAACTGCTTCGGAACCGGGAAGGCGCGCTGGTGGCCCTCGGCGACATGAAGAAGGGCGCCGAGGCGCGGGGATCAGTTGAGGATGGCCGGGGCGACGCCGGCACGAGGAAGCCTTTGCACAACCGCGCGACGGCACGGCCAGTGCCGACCGGTCAGGGAGGGGCAAGCCCTTCGGCAAGTTCAGGGTCGCCCGATGGGCGAGCGGTGAAGATCCGCAATCGGGCGCATGAACTTGTGAAGGCGGAACGGATTCCGTTCTCGGTCGCATTCCGGCGGGCGGAAAAGGAAGTCACGGGGCAATAGGGCCACGGCCTTGCGGCTGCGGCTACGACGAAAGGACGAACGATGAGTCAAAGCAACACGAGAGTTGGGGATTTCCGGGTACTGGCGGGCGAGAACCTTGTCGGCATGGAAGGCCGTCTGGTCAAGATGACGCACGACACCGGTGTGCCGGAGGTGAAACTGCCGGCGGCGAACGACGATTACGCGTTGTATGTGCTCCTGGAAGGCGGAGCCGATGGCGCCTTGGTAGCGGTGCGGCCGACCGAAATCAGCCGGACCGTGAGGGTAACCCTGAAGGGAACCTGCAACCCCGGGGACGTGTTGGTCTTGGCTGACATCGGCACCGCCGCGGACAAGGGAAAGGTTCGTGCACTGCCGACTTCGGTGGGCACCTATCGGGGACTGGCGATTGCCGAGGAGGTCGGCGTCGACGGACAACTGGTTCTGGCCCGGCCGGCGTTGATCGGGAATATCACGGTGTCGGAGTAGCAGAAATCAGGAGTCGGAATCCAGAATTCAGAATCCACGGCCTGACGGCCGCGGCTACGAAGAAGGGATCGGGAATGAAGAAGGTGTTTCTTGCGGTGGCGGTTTTGGTCGCGGCGGGTGTTTTGGTTTCCAGAGCGGCCGACCCGGATACGTTGAGCCGCGAGCGGTTGCGGGTGCAGGCGGACACGAACACGTCAACCACCGTAACCCAGTACACGGCGGTCCGGGCGGGGGGTCTGCTGACGGGCAAGGTGAACGGAACGAATGCCGTGTGGGTCGCCGTGGCGGCCGGCACGAATGGCTGGGTCAAGATTGCCCAGGGACAGTAAGCAAAGCAATGAGGCGCGCCCGGAGGGCTGCGCCCTACCGACAACGAAGAAGGAGTGAACAGTCATGAGTCGATTGAGTGACATCAGTGCTTCCCCCACCCTGCGGGAGTTTGCACAGGGGGCGGCGCAAAGCGCGATCATGCCGGTGGCGGATTTCCTGGCACCGACGGTGGAAGTGGCGACGAGCGTGGGCCGGTTCAAATCGTATACCGAGAAGAATCGGTTTCACATTCCCGATACGCTCCGGACGTTGGGCGGACGGGCGGCGGAACTCCGGTTCGAGGCGACGGACGCGACGTTCAACTGCGAGCCGCACGCCTTGGACTATCCGGTGGATAACCTGGAGCAACTGGAGGCAGACGGGCTGGAGAACATGCTGCGGGAAGGCGCGGTGGCGGTGGCCGAGGTTTCGGCTTTGTCGCACGAGAAAACCGTGATCGATGCTGCCTTGGCAGCCGTGGGTGCCGGTACGGCCAAGACGTGGAATGATGCGGCTGACCCGATCGCGGATGTCGACGATGCCATCCTCGCGGTCATCAAGGCGGCGAAGTACGGGTCGCTGATGGGCGTGGGTGTTCTCTTCGGGGCCACGTCGTGGAAGATCTTCAAGAACCAGACGAAGGTGCGCGGCCGGTTCGTGGTTGGCAACGGTCAGGGCAAATCCGGACTGGGCCTAGCAGTGCCGACGGAGCAGTCGGCCGGCCAGATGTTCATCGGGACCCCGGACGTCCGGACCTCCTACATGATCTACGACGCCAATCCCGAGGGGAAGGCGGAGAGCATCAGTTTCCTTCTGGACACTGCGGTGCTGGTGTTCGCGCGCAAGGAAGCGCCGAGCCGACGCGACCCGAGTTTCATGAAGACGTTCCGGCTGATGAACCAGTTCATGGTTCCGGGATCCTACATGCGTGATGACGGGCGCGTGGAAGTGGCGAAGTTCGATTGGTCGGAGGACGTGAAGGTGACGAACTCCGCCGCGTGCGTGCGGTACAACATCAGCGCGACGT
>CAITUY010000016.1 GCA_903895695.1 uncultured bacterium | reverse complement strand
CTTACGCGGTCTCCCGCCCATTCGCGCACCGCTTCGGCGCGGTTGCCGCATCAATCGCCTCCATTGCCTGTGTCATGCGCCAAAAATACATCCTTGGCGAAGCGCGGCGGCACTGCCGCCACGCTTCGCTAAGGATTCGGGCGGTTTCACTTCCGGCGCTTCGACCTTGACGGGCGTCGACGTTTCAACAGCAACGGATACGACGGGACAGGTCTTGGTTTCGGACTTGGCGCCATGACCGAACATCCGGCCAACCAGACCGGGCTTCTTCTCTGAGCAGCACGTGACTGTTTCCTTCTCCACGTCCGCGGCCACGACCGTACAGGCGGCGGCGTTGGTGGCCGCCATACAGCAAACTTCACCAGGCTTCATTGCGCAAACTTCACCAGGTTTCATCGCGCAGGCTTCGGCAGGCTTCGCAGCGCAGACCGCGCCGGGCTTCGCCGCACAAGGCTCGGCGGGCTTCGTCGCGCAGGTCTCGGCGGCGGCGACAACGGTAGTGGAGACACATGGCACCGAGGGCTGGACCTTGACCGGGGCCACGGCCACGACGGCGGGGGCCGGGGCAGGCGGGACTACCGCCGCCACCGGGGCGGGTGTTACAGGTGCCGGCTTTGCTTCAACGACGGGAACTGCCGCAACAGGCTTCTCGGCCGGGACCGGGGCTTGCGCCGCGGCGGGCGGCACACCCGATGTCGCATCCGATCGCAGTTCGACCTCGAGCCGATTCTTTAGCTCGTCGACAATGGCCAGTTCCGCCGTCAGTTTCACTGACTTGTTCGTCTGGTCGGCGTCGCGTCGGGCCTTGATCTTCTCATCGAGCCGCGCCTTGGCCCGCACGTAGGCCTCCCGGGCCGCCTGGGCCTCGGGATCCGCATTGTCGGGCGAACTCGCAATGGCCACAGCGCCAGTTGGCGTCAGGGCCGGCGCCACGGCGGCATCCGGGGTATCGGCCTGGGGGCCGGCAACCGCCGCCACCGCGAGTCTGGCCATCGAAAGCCAGATCGCACTCGCCGTCACCGCGCCGACACCAACTAGAACTGCCATGCGTGTCTTCATACGTTCCTCTTTTCTTCTCGTTGTCGCTTTGTCGCGTACAGGGATTCGCCTGCCGCACATGAGCACCGTCCTAAATCGTGGGTTACAATGAGGAGTAACGCCCGTTTATTCAAGCGCTTTTTTAATGCCTTGGCATCGGGGGTTTTGGTTCGGAGCTAAACCACCAGACGCCACTCGTCGCCCTTGTTTCGGAGAATCGCCGCGATCCGTTCCGAGGACTGCCCGTCGCCGTAGGGATTGGGGGCCTGGGCCATGCGGTCATAGGCTGCCCGATCCGTGAAGAGCCGCTCCAGCGCCGCTTCGATGCGGTCCCGATGGGGCCCCACCAGCAGGCAGGTGCCCTGTTCGACACCCTCCGGGCGCTCCGTGACATCGCGCAGCACGAGTACCGGCTTGTGCAGGGCCGGGGCCTCTTCCTGGACGCCGCCCGAATCGGATAGCATCAGGTAAGCGCCCCGCATGGCGTGCAGAAAGGCAATGTAGTCGAGCGGCCCGGTCATGATGACATTCGGCAGGCCCCCGAGAATGCTTTGGGCCGGCCCCTGCACGTTTGGATTCGGGTGCACGGGGTACCAGACGTAAATGTCGGGGTGCCGTTTGGCGAAGTCGCGCACCGTCGTAAACACCTCGCGCACGCCGTCGCCGAAGATCTCGCGGCGATGGCACGTCATCAGGATGTAGGGAGCGCCGTCAGGTACCGGTCGCGCCGGGGCCTGCGTGCGCGAAATGACCAACTGGAGCGCGTCGATGACCGTGTTGCCCGTAACGTAGATTGCCCGCGGGGCGGTCCCTTCGCGGTGCAGATTCATGGCCGAACCGCGCGTGGGCGCAAAGTGATAGCGCGCCACCAGTCCGGCCACGCGGCGGTTGAACTCCTCCGGAAAAGGTTCCCAGCAGTTCCCGGTGCGCAAGCCCGCCTCAATGTGGCCGAAGGCGGCATGCGCATAGAAACAAGCCACGGCGGTCGCCATGACCGTCGTGGTATCGCCCTGGGCGAGCACCACATCCGGCTTCTCGACGGCCAGAACGTCCTCCATGCCTTGCATGACGCGCGCCGTGACGTCGCGCAGCGTCTGGTTGGCCTTCATGATGTCGAGGTCGATGTCGGGCTTCAGGTCGAATACCGCGAGCATCTGATCCGTCATCTGCCGATGCTGGGCGGTTACCAGAACGCGGGTATCGAAGTCATCCGGATGTTTGCGAAGCTCCAGGATCACCGGGGCCACCTTGATGGCCTCGGGCCGGGTTCCAATCACACACAGTACCTTTTGTCGCTTCATGGGGTTGTCGCCTTCCCTGCTCCAGTCATCGATTCGTCCGCGCTGTATACCACCCGGGCCGGGCCGGCACAAGCGCGGCAGGAAGTTTGGAGCCGGCCGTCCCCGGCCGGTAGCGACAGTCACGGCCATAGGGTTACCGGCGGGGACCGCCGGCTCCACCACAGACAAGTCCGTCCGCCTTTCCGCGGCCTCTGGCGCGCGATAAGCCTTGCTTGAAAGAACCCCGGCCAGACCCTATAAGCACCAGTGACTAACACCTGCCCAAGTGGTGGAATGGCAGACACAACGGACTTAAAATCCGTTTCCCGCAAGGGAGTGTGGGTTCGACTCCCACCTTGGGCACCACTGGGATTACTCACCCCATACCCAAGGCCGTGGAGACAAACGTCCTGTCTCCCCCGAAAACCGGCCGCGCCGCGGGCCGGAACATCCGGATGTTCCGGCGGCGCAACTGGAATCCGTTCCCGGCCAGCCACTCCTTCAGCGCCGACTGCTCCAGCACGGCCAGCGAAACCCCGCGCTCTCCATCGCGCTCCCGCCGCGCCGCCACGAGGCTCTCTATGAGTATCCGGGCCGAATCGAATGAGTCGGCAACCACCGGACCGATCACGCCGGACAGCTTCCCGGGCCGCGAAAAGCCGAATCCTTCCACCCCGCCCTGCCGTCGCACAACGCAGGCGGCAGCGCCAGGCTCCGCCGAAAGCAGACGAAGTTGCCGGGCGCGGTCCGCGTCTACAGCCCCCCGGTCCAGGGCCATAAGGGAATCCCAATCCCGTTCCTCAAGCGGCGTCACGTCCGGATGCAGCCGTCCGCCGCCATTCGGCCCGCCCCAGAGTTCATTGCCCACCGCCGTCATCTGAAACCCGAACTTCAGGTAGATCGGCCGGCCCGCATCGGAGGAATCAAGCCCCAGCGTCCGGATGCCCAGCCTGTCCGCGGCTTCCAGCATCGCGGCGAAAAGCCGTTGTCCCTCCCCCTTTCCTCGCAGCGATTCGTCCACGAGGAATACGCCCACCCACCCGACGGGCCCAAAGCCGACGACGGTGCAGGTTGCCATGAGGACGCCGCCCACATAGCCGCCGATGCACCCCTGCGGCTGCAACGCCATCACGCGGAGCCAGTCGGCTTCAGTGTGATTCCACCCCACCTGGCTGCAAAGCGCGAGCGCCTGCGGAATGTCTTTGCGTTCGAGACAACGAATGTCCATTTCTGCCTGACCTTCCTCCCTTTTCCACTACCCGGCACTCAGACGTTCATGAACTTCCCGCGCGGCCCGGTCTGCGCGTCGTCCCAGTCGGCGGGCTTGGTCCTGCCGATGTAGTCGGTCTTCTTGGAGGTCAGCATGGCGCCCCGGGCCTCGCGATCCTTGACGGGCAAGGGCTCGGTCGAAAACTCCTGTTGTTTGATCGACTGACCTTTTTCCGTAGTCGCGTAGCGCACATACAGCAGGGGCGGATCGTCGGCGGCCAGCAACCGGATGTCCGAGCCGCGCGGGATGCAGCGATACTCCCGGTTCGTGACCGAGCCGGCGGGTTGAAATTTCTTGATATAGGTGAAGAAGCTGTCGCCGTACACGACGGTCAGCACGCGGTCGCGTTCGAGCACGGCGCAGTGCAGCAGACCGGTGTCGACAAAGAGCTTCTCCGGCGGCGCCACGATCTTATAGCGGCCGTCCTTCCACACAAGCAGCAGCTTGTCGAGTGACGAGCACTGGAACTGCGCCTCACCGGCCACCTTGTGGCCGAGGTACCCTTTCTCGCGATCGTACGCGATCGTCAGCTCGGATGCCGTCAACTCGCGGACGGCCACCGCCTCGAAGGCCGTGACCTCCGTCCGCCGCGGGAACGCCGCGCCGTATTTCCGCTGCAGATTGCGCAGGTAACGCACGGCATAGGGCACAAGGGTGGCCAGGTTGCGGCCGGCCTCGGCCAGTTGTTCGCGGATGGCCTGCATCTCGTCGCGGTTCTTGTCGAGGTCGAACTGCGAAATGCGCCGGATCGGGATGCCGAGCAGCATCTCGACATCGCCATGGGTCAGATCGCGCTGGAACAGCGCGCGGTGCGGCGCCAGCCCGTCGCGCACGGCCTGGTCGACCTCTTCCTGCGAACGGCAGGCCTCAATCGCCTTGTAGATCCGCTGCTCGACGAACACCTGCACGAGCGTCCGGCGATGCAGGTCCTCGGTGAGCCGTTTCTGGCTCAGCTTGAGTTCCTTCTTCAGCAGGTCAAGCAGCCGCTCCGTATTGTGCCGCAGCACCTCGCTCACGTCCAGTTCGGCCGGCCGGCGGTCCCGGATGACCATGATGCGGCTCGGGATTTGTGACTCGCATTGCGTAAAGGCATAGAGCGCGTCCACGGCGCGTGCCGCGTTCTGTTCGGCCTGGAGCTGGACTTCGATTTCGACGCTTCCGGCCGTGAAATCATTGATGCTCTTGAGCTTGATCTTCCCTTTGCGGCCGGCATCCTCGATTGAGGCGATCAGCGAATCCGTGGTTGTGCCAAAGGGCACTTCGCGCACGACGAGCGTCTGCGGATCGCGCACTTCGACGCGGGCACGCACGCGGACATATCCCTTGCCCTGGTCGTAGCCCGACACGTCCATCAGGCCGCCTTGCGGAAAGTCGGGGTACACCTCGAACGGTTCGTCGTGGAGAATGTGGACCTGCGCTTCGAGCAGGTCGTTAAGGTTGTGCGGCAGGATGCGCGTGGCCAGGCCCACCGCGATGCCCTCGGCGCCGAGCAGCAGCAGGAGGGGCAGGCGCGCGGGCAATACCACGGGCTCTTCCTTGCGCCCGTCGTATGTCGGCACGAAGTCGGTCAGTTCGTCGTTGAACAACTCATCGCGCGCCAGGTCCGTCAGCCGGCATTCGATATAACGCGAGGCGGCGGCGGGATCGCCGGTGAGCAGGTTGCCGAAGTTGCCCTGCCGCTCGATCAGGTACTGCTTGTTCGCCAGCGTGACCAGCGCATCTTCGATCGAGGCGTCGCCGTGCGGGTGGAACTGCATGCAGTAGCCGACGATATTGGCCACCTTGGTGAACTTCCCGTCGTCATTGCGGTGCAGCGAGTACAGGATGCGGCGCTGCACGGGCTTGAGCCCGTCATCGATATCCGGGATGGCCCGGTCGCGGATGACGTACGACGCGTATTCCAGGAAATTGCGGTCCACGAGCCGCTTGAGCGGCCCGTCGGTCATTGGGACAAGGGCGTCCGAGGTATCGGACTGGCCTGCCGGGTCCGGCACGTCCGACCTATCAGCAGGCAGCAGCAACCCTTGTTGCTCGTCGCTCACGACGCCACCTCCACGACCAGGTTATCCATGATGTACTGGCGGCGCTCGGGCGTATTGCGGCCCATGTAGAACCGCAGGATGCCCGGCACGCTGTGCCGGTTGGCGACGCGCACGGGAGTCAGGCGCATGTCGGACCCGATGAACTGCTTGAATTCGGCGGGCGAGATCTCGCCCAGCCCCTTGAACCGGGTCGTCTCGGCGCCGCGGCCGATATCTTTCACGGCGGCATCGCGTTCGGCCTCGGAGTAGCAGTATGTGGTGCGGCTCTTGTTGCGTACGCGGAAAAGCGGTGTCTCGAGAATGTGAAGGTGCCCCTCGTGCACGACAGGCTCGAAGTAACGCAAGAAAAACGTGATCAGCAGGTTGCGAATGTGCAGGCCGTCCACGTCGGCATCCGTGGCGAGGATCACCTTCTGGTAACGCAACCGTTCGGGCGATTCCTCGATGTCGAGGCCCCGCATGAGGTTGTAGAGCTCTTCGTTCTTGTAGAGCGTGTCGCGCTCCAGGTCGCAGACGTTCAGCGGCTTGCCGCGCAGCGTGAAGATCGCCTGGGTAGTCACGTCGCGGCAGCTCACGATCGAGCCACCGGCCGACTGGCCCTCGGTGATGAAGATCATCGATTCGCGGCCCTTGTCCGTCTTGCGGTCGAGGTGCAGTTTGCAGTCCTTGAGCTGCGGAACGCGGATTGAGGTGGAGCGGGACCGTTCGCGGGCCATCTTCTTGATCGACTGCAGTTCCTTGCGCAGCTTGACCGTCTCGTCGATCTTCTTCAGGGCGATCTCGGCAGCCTTCGGGTTGCGATGCAGCAGGTCGGCCACGGCATCCTTGACCTGCACGACCAGATCGCTCCGGATCTCGGTATTGCCGAGTTTGTTCTTGGTCTGCGACTCGAACACGGGTTCCTTGAGCCGGATTGAAATGGCGGCGCCCATGCCTTCGCGGACGTCGTCCCCCTCGTACTTACCCTTGGAGAATTCGTTGAACCCCTTGACCAGGCCTTCGCGAAACGCGCTCAGGTGCGTGCCGCCGTCGCTCGTGAACTGGCCGTTGACGAACGACATAAACGTTTCGTCGAAGCGGTTGGTGTGGGTGAAAGCCAGTTCGAGCGTCTTCGTCTGGAAGTGCAGCACGGGAAAAAGGGCCTCGTCGCCAACCTCCTCCTCGATCAGGTCGCGCAAACCGTTGCGGGCCACGTACTCCGTGCCGTTGAACACGAGGCGCAGGCCGGAATTGAGGTAGGTGTAGAGCTGGAGGCGGCGGTGCAGATGCTCGTTGGCGAAGACTACCGACCCGAAGATGGAGCGGTCGGGCTCGAACGACACGAGCGTGCCGTCCGGCTCACCCGGCGCCTTCTCCTTGAACTCCCGTATAAGCTTGCCGCGGGCAAAGTCGCCCCCGGCCGCCTCGCCGCCCCGCATGCTGCGTACGGTGAAGGCGGACGACAGCGCGTTGACGGCCTTGGTGCCCACACCGTTCAAGCCGACGCTGAACTGAAACACGTCGTCATTGTACTTGGCGCCGGTATTGATGCGCGAGACGCACTCGATCACCTTGCCCAGCGGGATGCCGCGCCCGTAGTCACGCACGGTCACGCGGGATCCCTCCACGGTGACTTCGACCCGGTCGCCGTGGCCCATGATGAATTCGTCGATGGCGTTATCGATGACTTCCTTGACCAGCACGTAGATGCCGTCGTCGTAGTCTGTCCCGTCGCCGACGCGGCCGATGTACATGCCGGTGCGTTTGCGGATGTGTTCAAGCGACGAGAGCGTCTTGATCTTGCTCTCGTCGTAAACCTGGGCTTTGACTCTTGCGGCACTCATGGTCGGAAACGGGCGCGCATTTTACCGATTCGCGGCGGGAAGGAAGCAAAAAACGCGGCCTCAACGCCACAACGTCCGCACGTGCCGATAGGCCAGGATGCGGCGGTCGGCTGTGATGAGCGTGAGATCGTACTGGCGGGCGGTGGCAACAATGATCTGGTCGGCCGGATCCCGGTGAAAGTCGCCTGGAAGATGATTGGCCTCCCAAGCCACATCAGCGCCTAGCGGCAAGAGGCGCATGCCGGGGTTTCGGGCGGACTCCACAACCCATTCCCGGCCCGGGCGAGACAACGTCAGTCGATTGGCAGACAGTTTCTTGGCGACCTCCCAGGGCGAGATGGCCGACAAAGCCAACGGGGCATTGGCCACGTCCTTGAGGACCGCCGCCACGGACCGCGGGATGGCGGGATCGGCTTCGACCATCCAGATCCACACATGCGTGTCGAGCAGGTATTTCACTCTTTCGACGCCTCCCACTCCTCGTCACCCAGCGGCTCATCGAAATTCGGATCAATGTGCAAGACCGTGCCCTTCATCGAACCCCACAAGGGGTTCACTTTGGGTTCCGGCGGCGGTGCGCTGACGACCGCAATCGTCTTGCCCCGCTTGGTCACCTCAACGGTGTACGGATGCGTCGCCACCTCACGCAGGACCTGCGTGCACTTGGCTTTGAACTCCGTGACGGACATCTTCATAGTCAGACCTTCCGGCTATCTGACTAGATTATCTGACTAGTTTGGTGCGGCGTCAAGGGTTGCCTATTCCCTCACAGCCCCAATGTACCGAACGGGTTGGAGTTGAACTGGGGACGCGGCGGCTGCCGCGGGCCGGAACTGCCGCGTGGGCTGCCGGACGCACCGGGCGCGCTGGCCCGCGGTGCACCGGTCTTGGGCGCACTGCCGCTTCGCGCGCTCAGGGCAATGCGCTTGCGGGGGATATCGATGTCGATGACGCGCACCTTGAGACGCGTGCCGGTCTGCACGACCTCGGCCGGGTCGCGAATGAAACGGTCGGACAGTTCGGACACATGCACCAGGCCATCCTGGTGCACGCCCACGTCCACAAACGCGCCAAAGGCCGTGACGTTGGTCACGATGCCCATCAATTCCATGCCGGGCTTCAAGTCCTCCATGCACGTAACATCTTCGCGGAAGCACGGGGCTTCGAACTGATCGCGCGGATCGCGCCCCGGCTTCTTGAGCTCGGCCAGGATGTCCTTCAGCGTCGGCTCACCCACGTCGCCGCCGACATAGCGCCGCAAGTCGATCTTGTCGGCCTGCTCGGATTGGCCCACCAATGTCTGCAGCTCGACGTTCAGGTCCTTCGCCATGCGCTCGACCAACGCGTAACGCTCGGGATGCACGGCCGAGGCGTCCAGCGGGTTCGTGCCACCGCGGATGCGCAGGAAGCCGGCTGCCTGTTCGAACGCCTTGGGCCCGAGGCCCGAAACCTTCAACAAGTCCGCGCGGCTGCGGAACGGGCCGTGCTTGTCCCGGTGCGAAACGATCTTCTTCGACAGGCTTGAGCCCAGCCCCGACACGCGCGCCAGCAGGAAGGCGCTGGCCGTATTAAGTTCCACGCCAACGTGGTTCACGCAACTGATCACCACTTCCTCAAGCTTCTGGTGCAGCAGGGGCTGATGAACGTCGTGCTGGTACTGGCCGACGCCGATGGATTTCGGGTCGGTCTTGACCAGTTCGGCCAGCGGGTCCTGCAGACGGCGCCCAATGGAGATGGCGCCGCGCACCGTCAGGTCCAGGTCGGGAAACTCCTCGCGCGCCGCGTCCGACGCGCTATAGATGCTGGCACCCGACTCGTTCACCTGCACCACGATCACGTTCTTGATGCCGGCCTTGGCGAGAGTCTCGCGGACGAACGCCTCTGTTTCACGCCCAGCCGTGCCGTTGCCCACGGCAATGGCGTGGGGCTGATGCTTCGCGATCAGCTTAGCCAACTCAACCCGCGCTTCCAGCAAGGCGTGGTCGCCCTGGCTCAAGTAAAGCGTGGTGTTGGCCAGGAACTTGCCCGTGGAATCCAGAGCCGCACACTTGCACCCGGTACGGATGCCGGGATCGACGCCGATCACGCCGCGCCCGCCGAGCGGCGAGGCCAGCAGCAAGTTGCGCAGGTTGCGCGCGAACACCTCCACGGCCTCGCGATCGGCGCGCATCTTGGCTTCGACCGCGACATCGACTTCCACGCTCGGGGCGATGAGCCGCTTGTAGCCGTCCTCAAGCGCCGCCCGGAGGTGCGGCGCGAACGGCGAACGGTCGTTCACCTTCATCAATTCGCCGATGCTCTTGAGCAGGGGCTCGGCGTCCACTTCCAGCCGCTGCCGCAGCACGCCTTCGTTCTCGCCGCGCCGGATGGCCAGGTAGCGGTGCGACGGGATCTCGGCGATCTTCTCCTTGAAATCGTAATACTGCTCGAACTTGGTCGGCTCCTTGGTCTTTTCCTCGATGGCCTCGGACACGACCACGCCCTGCGTCGCGAACGCGTGTCGGACCACGGCACGCACCTCGGCCGTCTCGGCTGCGGTCTCGGCCACGATATCGCGGGCGCCGGCCAGGGCCTCATCGGTCGACGCCACTTTCTTCTCTTCGCTCACGAACGCCTTGGCGGCCTCATCCGGCGAGCCGGTCGCCGGCTGCTGAAGGATGAGCAACGCAAGCGCCTCCAGCCCCTTCTCCCGGGCAATCATGGCGCGCGTGCGGCGCTTCGGCTTGTACGGCAGATACAAGTCCTCGAGTTCGGTCTTGGTCGTGCAGGTAGCAATACGCGCCTTGAGGTCGTCGGTGAGTTTGCCCTGCTCGTCGATCGACTTCAGGATCGTATCGCGCCGCTCTTCCATCTCGCGATGGTAAGCAAGGCGTTCCTGGATTTTGCCGATCTGTACCTCGTCGAGGTTCTCGGTGACCTCCTTACGGTAACGGGCGATAAAAGGAATCGTGTTCCCGGCCATGAGCAGCCGGGCCACGGCCAGCACCTGGCGCGGCGGGATCTTGAGTTCCGCGCTCAGCAGCGGGATGGAACTGGTCTCAACGGATTCGGCAGGCGGCATCTCGGCAACCATCGTGGACTCCTTGCAGTGACAAAGGGGTGGGGTTTAGCCGATTGGGCAGAGGAGTGAAACAAAAAAGAAAGGCGTCCAAAGCGGAGTGAACGATGCCTTTGGTAGGGCGACGGCGTCCTCGCCGCGCCGGAACAGTGTCGCGCCAGAGGCGCGGCGGGGACGCCGTCGCCCTACCTACGGTCCTCTGTTCACCGTTTACTGTTCACTGTTCACTGGCTTCAGCGCAGCGACAGCGATGCCAGCGCTGTGGCATAGATGCGCCCGCCGGCGGTGCTCCACCGGTCGTCGGCGTTCCAACTGCCGCGCTCGGCCCCCTGCCGGACCTGCGTCGCCGCCAGCGCGTGTTGCATGGCGTCGAGCTGACGCCGGGCGGCGTCGCCCTCCATGCGCTTCAGGGCCGCGGATAGGAAATAGCGCCCGTAATAGTCCAGGTCGGGCTGGCTGGCGGACGCCATGCGCTGGACCCGGGCTTTGATGGCCGCACGCCGGGCGGCGGGCACCAGGTTCCCCTCGGCCACATCAAGCAGGCTCATCGCCCCCATGGCGGTCAAGGTGCGCGACCCTTCGGGGAAGTCGCCCGACTGGCGGTAGCCGAACGAGCCGTCATCCGCCGCCACGGCGGCAATCCAGCGGAGCCCGCGCGCCGCCGGCGTCCGGGCGGAATCCCAGCCTAACGCGACGGCCAGGCGCAGCGCCTCCACCTGCCACAGCGTGATCGACAGGTTGGACGACGGCGTCTGCTCGCCGACGTAGCCCCAGCCGCCGTCGCGCAACTGTCGGGTCACGATCAGGCCGAGGGCCCCGTCCAGCGCGCGGCGCAGCGTTACGTCCGGATGCGCGCGATAGGCGCGCAGCAGGGCGAGCGTCGCCATGCCCTGGTTGTAGGGCGCGCCGTCGAAGGCCGCCCCGAACGCGCCTTGCTCATTCTGGCGGCCGCACAGGTTACGCACGGCCCGCTCCACGGCCGCCGTCCGCTCGGCCGACGCCGGGCCCTCGGCTTCCAGCAACGAGAGCAGGGAGAGCCCGGTCAAAGCCACCTCGTAGTTGTGGCTACCGCCCCACCGCGCCGTGCTCCATGAACCATCCGGCTCCTGCGTGCGGCACAACCAAGCCACGGCCTGCGCGATCGGCGAAGCCGGGGCCTGTGCCGCGACCGGGGTCAGCGTAACGCGGCCGTGAAACTGCCAGCAGAGCGCCACGCCGCCCAGCACCAGGACCAAAGCCGCGGCGATCTTCAGTAAACCGGGCCAACTCGTCACGAGTATGGGCCGGCGCGCTTCGCCTGCGGCGATCCGGGCCAGCAGCATCGGCGCCAGATCGCGCGAAACCGCTGCCGCAGGCGCGGCGCGCAGGCGGTTCAGCAAGAGCCGCCGCGCGTCTGCTTCCTGACGGCACGGCTCACACTGGGTCAGGTGTTCTTCGAGCTTGCGGCGCGCCTCAACGTCCAACTCATCGGCGAGGTAAGCCGTAAGCTCGTCTTCTTTGACGCGTTCGCAGGAACGTCGTCTTGTGGTTGGGTCAAGGTTCATCAAGCAACTTCCGCATGTCCTGAATCGCCAGGTTGATCCGCGACTTCACGGTACCGAGCGGCACGCCGAGGACAGCCGCGATTTCCTGGTACTTCAGGCCTTGATACACGTTCAACACGAGCACTTCCTTGAGTTTGGGCGACAGCCGCCCAAGCGCTTCCTCCACGTCCAGATGGTGCGGCTTATTACCGGCCCCCTGCCGGTCCTTGATCCGCGCCTCATCCTCCAGGCCGGTCTCCAGGCGATTCTTGCGCCACACTCTCCGTCCCTGGTCGGCCCACACGTGCCGGGCCAGCACATACAGGAACGTCGTGAACCGCGCCGTCGGCCGGTACCGGTCGCGATAGCGGTAGAGGCGGATGAACGTCTCCTGCACCAGATCCTCTGCCCCATTATAAGCGCCCATCCGGACGAAAAAGTTCAGCAGGCTGTTCTGGTGGGCACGCACGAGTTCGGCAAAGGCGGTCTGCGACCCGGCCGCGACCTGGAGCATGCGGTCGGCATCGGCATCTGGCGTGGCGGGAACCTGGGGGTCGTCAGTCATTGGCCCATTCTTCATAGGCCAAGCACGCGCGACGGGCAATCCAGAAAGGGAAGGAGGGCTTAGGTTTCGTTGGAGGAATGACCCACCGAACTTTCCGGCCAGCCGGAACGTTTATAGGGGTATCGCGGGCGTTGCCGGCAACTAGGGAGTGCAGTATGCTGCCGACAACCCCATGGGAGGCACTATGCAACGGATGACGTGGATCGGCGGGTGTATGGTTGGGCTGGCGGTAGCGCTGGCGGGCACGACGATACAGGCGGAGGACGTGCCGGCCAAAGGCGGCGCCGCGCCGACAACAATTCTGAGTTCATCGCAGGCCGTGACGGGCCAGATCGACATCTCGTTGCTCAACGAGGCGCGCGCCGTGCAGCGGCGCGGCCTGGACTGGCTGGCCAAGCAGCAGAAGCCGGACGGTTCGTGGTCAGCCCCCGACTTCCCGGCCCTGACCGCCCTGCCTTTGTGGGCGTTTGCCGTGAGCGATTACCCGGACAAGGCGCGCGTAGTGTCCAATGCCGTGCACTACCTGCTGGGCTTCGTGCAGCCGGACGGCAGCATTTACAAGCCAAGCCCCAACAAGGGCGGCGGCCTGGTCAACTACAACACCGCCATCTGCATGACCGCGCTGCACATGACCGGCGACCCCAGCCTCGCGCCCTTGATCCTCAAGGCCCGGCGCTTTATGGCGGCCGCCCAACACCTGGAGGGCGACGACGTCTATCGCGGCGGATTCGGCTATGACAAGGCGAGCGGCCGGCAATACACGGACCTGAGCGACTCGGTTATCGCTTTCGAAGCCATGCGCATGACGCAAGGCGCCGAGGACCTGCGGCCCAAGGGCGAAGCCAAGGTCGACGCCAACTGGCAGGCGGCCACGCAGTTTCTGGGCCACGTGCAAAACACGGCGTCCGCCGGCACCAACGATGCAGGCGGGTTCGCCTACCGGCCCGACGACAGCCATGCCGGCACCACCACCAACGCCGCCGGCGCCGTGGTCATGCGTTCCTACGGCAGCATGACCTACGCCGGCCTGCTGAGCCTCATTTACGCCGAGGTGTCGAAGAACGATCCCCGCGTCCAGTCGGCCTTCAAGTGGGCGGTCGACAACTGGTCGCTGGAACAGAATCCAGGCATGGGAACCCAGGGGCTCTACTACTTCTACAACATCATGGCCAAGTCGCTGGCGGCCTTCGGGCAGGAGGCGGTGCCCTCCAAGGGCGGCAAACCGGTGAGCTGGCGCACAGAGATGGTGCGCAAACTCGTCACCCTCCAACGCATCGACAAGGACGGCAGTGGGTACTGGGTCAACGACAACAACCGCTGGCAAGAGGGCGACCCGACGCTCGTGACCTGCTTCACGCTGATCGCCCTGGATACGGCCATCGGCCACAGCCGGTAGGGATGGAGCGGAGCCGGTTCCGGCTCCAGCCACTCGTTTGCCCGGCGCGGGAAGCCGCGCCGCTCCTCGGGCAGATCGACAGAAGCTCGGGTGGGTTCAGCCCATCGCCACGCTGTACAGCACCGCCGCGGGTGATGTACGCTTCCCGGCCATGTTCTACGCCGATCTTCACGTCCATTCGAAGTTTTCGCGCGCCACCGGCCGCGAAGCCGACCTGGAACACTATGCCCACTGGGCGCGCAAGAAAGGCATCGCCGTGGTCGCCACCGGGGATTTCACGCATCCGGCGTGGCGTGCGGAACTGCGCGAGAAGCTCGTCCCGGCCGAGCCCGGCCTGTTCCGCCTGCGCGACGATCTTGAGCGCGCCGTCGTCGCCGGACTCGATCCGCACCTGACAGCCCTCAACCCCGAGCCGACGCGCTTCATCCTCGAAGTTGAAATCTCGACGATCTACAAGAAAGGCGACCGCACGCGCAAAGTGCATCACCTGGTCCTGGTGCCGGATCTCGGCCAGGCCGACCGCCTGACGGTGGCCCTGTCGCGCATCGGCAATCTGAACTCGGACGGCCGTCCCATTCTGGGCCTGGATTCCCGCAACTTGCTCGAGCTCACGCTGCAGAGCGGCGACCAGGCCCTGCTGATCCCGGCTCACATCTGGACGCCATGGTTCTCGGCCCTGGGTTCGATGTCAGGCTTCGATGCCATCGCCGACTGCTATGGCGATCTCGCCCCTCATATCCATGCCGTGGAGACGGGGCTGTCCTCGGATCCGGCCATGAATTGGCGCGTATCGAGCCTGGACCGCTATCGATTGGTCTCGAACTCCGATGCCCATTCGCCCGGCAAACTGGCACGTGAAGCCTGCATTTTTGATGGCCCGATGTCATACGCCGGCATCCGCGACGCGCTGGTCATGGGCACCGGCTACACGGGCACGGTCGAATTCTTCCCCGAGGAGGGCAAGTATCACCTCGACGGGCACCGCAAATGCAGCGTCTGCTTCACGCCCGATGAGACCCAGGCCCACCACGGCCTGTGCCCGGGCTGCGGCAAGCCGCTGACCATCGGGGTCATGAATCGCGTGGCCATGCTGGCCGACCGGCCTGACGGCGCCCGGGCCGCCAATGCCGGGGAGGTCCGCTCCCTGGTGCCCCTGCCCGAGGTGCTCGGTGAAATGCTGCGCTGCGGCCCGGATAGCGGCAAAGTCACAGCCGCCTATGAAGCGACTCTGGCGACGCTCGGGCCCGAGCTCGGCATTTTGAACGATCTGCCTCTCGACGCCATTGCGGGCAAGGCCTCTGCCCTGCTGGCCGAAGGGATCGACCGTATGCGCCGCGGCCAGGTGATCCGCGACGCAGGCTATGACGGCGAGTACGGGGTGATTCGCCTATTCACGGATGATGAACTCAAGGGCGGCGTGGGCGCGACGATGCTGATGGACATACCCGCGGTGCGCAAGCCCCGGCCCAAACGCGCTTCCCCTGCGCCAGGCAAGAGTCTACCGGCCGGGGCCGGCCGGCTCCAAGGCGCGACACCAACATGGAGCCGGCGGTCCTCCGCCGGTATGCCGGTCGATGCCGACTGTCCACCCGCCGTGGCCGAGGACCATCCCGCTTACGACGCTTCGCCCGCACCGCCGGCCGGCCCGCTTGATGGCCTGGACGCAGATCAGCGCATGGCTGCCGCGATCACGAGCGGTCCGTTGCTCATCGTCGCCGGGCCGGGCACCGGCAAGACCCGCACGCTCACGCACCGTCTGGCCTATCTCATCCGCGAGCAGGGCGTCGCGCCCGACGCCTGCCTGGCCGTGACTTTCACGAACCGGGCGGCCCACGAACTACGCGAACGGCTCGCGCGATTGTTGCCCCAAGCCGCCGACCGCATCACGGTTACAACCTTCCACGGGCTCGGCTACCGGATGCTCGCCGAGCAGCCGCAGGCATTTGACTTTGCGGAAGCCCCCACTGTCATTGACGAATCCGGCCGGACAGATATCCTGCGGACCACCTGCGGGCTTTCAGCAGCCGCGGCCCGCCGCCTGCTTAAATACCGGCGGCGCCACGAGACGCCCCCGGAACCCGCGCTGGCCAACGCTCTGGCCTGCTATAACGTCGAGCTGCGGGCCCGCGGATGCGTCGATTTCGACAACCTGATTGATCTGCCGCTCGACTGGCTGCGGCGCACGCCCGAAGCGGCCGCACGATATCGCGAGCGCTACCCGTGGGTCTCCGTCGACGAATATCAGGACATCGACGCCCGGCAGTACGAGCTGATCCGCCTGCTCGTCCCGCCCGCCGGAAACCTGTGCGCGATCGGCGATCCCGACCAGGCCATCTACGGATTCCGCGGCGGGGACGTGTCGTTCTTCCAGCGTTTTGCGACCGACTTCCCGGCCGCGTTGGTTGTCTCGCTGAACCGCAACTACCGTTCCGGCAAAACGATCGTCGAAGCCGCCGGACAGATGATCGCGCCCGCCTCGCTCGTGGCCGACCGGCACTTTGAAGCGCAGATCGTCGAGTCCGTCAACCTGGTGATGCACGAGGCAACCACGGACAAGTCGGAAGCGGAATTCGTCGTGCACTCGATCGAGCAACTGGTGGGTGGCGCCAGCTTTTTCTCGATGGATAGCGGTCGCGTGGGCGCGGGTGCCACGGCCCAATTATCCTTTGCTGACTTCGCCGTCCTTTACCGAACTGACGCGCAATCCGTCGCCTTGGTCGAGGCCCTCGAACGCTCGGGCATGCCCTATCAAAAGCGCTCGCACGCGCCGCTTTCGGAACAGCCGGCGGTCCGGGCCGTGCTGACTGCCCTGAAGCCGTCGGAAGACGAATCGATGTCTGTCGCGCTTGAAGCGGCGCTGACACGATGCGCAGCCGATGGTTTACTGGCGGACCTGTCCCGCCTGACGCCGACGCTCAGGCGACTGGCCGCGGAATCGTCGAGTCACGCGGACTTCCGCTCGCGACTGGCCATGGCCTCGGATGTGGACGCGCTCGATCCCAGGGCCGACGCGATCGCCTTGCTCACGCTGCATGCCTCCAAGGGACTGGAATACCCGGTGGTGTTCATCACGGGTTGTGAAGATGGCGTGCTGCCGCTTCGCTGGCCGGGCGGCGACGACGTTGACACAGCCGAAGAGCGCCGCTTGTTATTCGTGGGCATGACCCGCGCCCGGCAACGCTTGTTCCTGTCCCATGCCCGCAAGCGCCTGTGGAATGGCGAAGTCCGCGACATGCAGCCCTCGCCCTTCCTGCGCGACATTGAGGAGCGGCTGCTCGACCGCGAACAGACCCGCCGCAAGACGCGGGAAGGCGGACAGCAACTCGTTCTCTTCTGAGGCGCTTGAACAGATACGTTCCGTGTTAAGTGAACAGTGAGTGGTGAAAAGTGAACAGTGCGCCGTGTGTCTTTGGTAGGGCGACGGCGTCCTCGCCGCGCCGTGACTGTCGCGTTTCAGTCGCGGCGGGGCGGGGACGCCCACGCCCTACCTTGGATTGCCGTTAGAATCTCTTGTGAAGAGCAACACGCCCGTGACAGCACAAGCCGAACAAGTTCTCGCTGGAGCCCTCCACCTGGCGCCCATGGAACGCGCGGAACTGGTAGAACGAATCTTGGCGAGTTTCGCCTTTCCGGGGCACGGCGAGATTGACGCCGCATGGTCCCAGGAGGCAGAGGACCGGATTGATGCCTATGAGGCCGGGCAACTTCGTTCCACCCCGGCCATGCAGGTGTTCGAGCGCGTCGATGGATTGCATGCATGAAGGTGGAGTTCCTGGCGCCCGCTGAGGCCGAACTCATGGAGGCTGTGGCCTATTACAACCTCTACCACACACGCGCCGCGATGATCTTGGTAGTCGCCGTGCAGAATCTCCACCGAGATCCGAATTCCTGGAAATCGTGCCTCCCGGCATCCGATGGCTGACGTGCGACCGTCACCGTTCTGCTCCCGATTCAGGGGACCGGCGTCAGGATCGCGAGCGTGCGAGCGCATCCTGGACGCCGTGGTTCGCGTTTCCTGTCAATCGCCGTAGTGGGTTCGCGCCCGATGGACGAAGATTGTCCGACTGTCGTCATCCACCGAGTAAACCAGTCGATCGTTGTAGGAAAGCCTCAGGGAGAAGAACCCGGCAAGGTCACCAACCAGCCGTTTCCCGCATCTGGGGCTCGGTGCCACTTGATTCTGGAGCACAGCCTTCAGCTTCTCCTTCAGGCGGGGCGGGAGTTTGTCAACGTCCTTGACCGCCTCTTTCGTGAAGCGGATGGCATACGGCGTCACGGCTTCCCTCCGAAGACCTCCTCAGACGAAACTGTCTCACCCCTGCGCATCTGCTCGACGGACTTCTTCAGGCTCTGTCGGAATCCGGGCGTGGAGAGCAGTTCCATGGTCTCAATCATGCTGTCGTAATCATCCTCTGCCATCAGGACCACAGAACCGCGGCGGTGGTGTATCCGATAGATCTGGTGTTTGTCGGCCGCCCCCTTGACGACATCGAAGAACTCTCGGCGCGCATCGGTTGCAGTCAGTGTTGTCATGGCTCCTCCAACATGTACCTATTTGCGTACATGTTGCCCCATCCCATTACGTCCGTCAATGATTTATCCAAGCGCGAACGTCAGTGGTCAGGCTGAGCCTCGCCAGGCGCACCGATAGCCTGCGCCGCAAAGGTAAAGGACCGTGGGTTTCTTCACGGGCGCAAGAAAGGCGCGCCGCCCTCCATGGCGCGCCGCCCTCTATGGCGCGACGCGCTTGGCCGTGACCGACGGTCATCCCTCCGGCTCAGCCGGCGTCTCGGGCGTTGGGGCGCCCTCGTCGGCCACCTCGGGCACGGCGTCATCATCCTCGGGCTCGACGGTTGTCGCGGCCACGAGTTTGTCGCCCGGGTCGAGCTGGATCAGGCGCACGCCTTGCGTCACGCGACTGATGACGCGCACGTCGGCTACCGGCATGCGAATCATCTGGCCCTGGGCCGTGATGAGCATCAATGCGTCCGCCTCCTGCACGGCATGGGCGCCCACAATGCAGCCGTTTCGCTCCGAAGTGCGGATCGTCATCAGGCCCTTGCCGCCGCGCTTCTGGACGCGGTATTCGTCGAAGTTGGTGCGCTTGCCGTAACCATTTTCGGTGCAGACCAGGAACGTGGCGCGCGGATCGACGATCTCCAGGCTCTCGACGCGGTCGGTCTCGGCCAGGTCGATGCCGCACACGCCGCGCGTGTCGCGACCCTGATCACGCAAAGCGGCCTCATTGAACCGGATGCTCATGCCGTTGTGCGTGGTCAGCACGACCTCGTTATGGCCGTCGGTCGGCTTGACGCCGATCAGCCGGTCGCCCTCATCAATGGCGATGGCGATGATGCCCGCGGCGCGCGGGTTGCTGAAGGCGCCGAGATTCGTCTTCTTGACCACGCCCTTTTCGGTGGCGAACACGATGAACTGGTCCTCGGCGAACTCGCGCACCTTGACCATGGAGGCAATCTGCTCGCCGCTCTGCATGTTGAGCAGGTTGACGATCGCCTTGCCGCGCGAATTGCGCGACGCCTCGGGGATCTCGTAGACCTTCTCCCAGAAAACGTGACCCTTGGGCGTGAAGAATAGAATGTAGTCGTGCGTGTTGGCCACGAACAGATGCTGGACGTAGTCCTCTTCCTTCGTGTCCATGCCCGCCACGCCCTTGCCACCGCGGCGCTGCGCCTTGTAGGTGCTGACGGCCGTGCGCTTGATGTAGCCGGTGTGGCTGATCGTGATCACCCAGCCGCGGTCGGCAATCAGGTCCTCAATATTGACCTCGCCTTCGTTGGGTACGATGTCAGTCTGGCGGCCACTGGCATAGATCTTCTTGGCCTCCAGCAGATCCTCGCGGATCACGGCGAAGAGTTTCTCGCGGCTGGCAAGCAGGTCGCGCAGGTAGGAGATGAGTTTGATCAGCGCCAGGTACTCTTCTTCGAGCTTGTCACGTTCCAGGCCGGTGAGCTGGTAGAGGCGCATGTCGAGAATCGCGTTGGTCTGGATCTCGCTCAGGCCAAACTTGGCCATCAACTCGGCCTTGGCCTGGTCGCGGTCCTTGCTGCCGCGGATGATCTTCACGACCTCATCAAGATGATCCAAGGCGATCTTGAGCCCTTCCAGGATGTGGGCGCGGGCTTCGGCCTTGGCGAGCTCGAACTGCGTGCGGCGGGTGATGACGTCGAAGCGGTGGTCCAGGAAGGCGGCCAGCATCTCCTTGAGCGTCATGACCTTGGGCCGGCCGTGGTCGATGGCGAGCAGAATTGCGCCGAACGTGGTCTGGAGCTGGGTGTGCTTGTAGAGATTATTCAGGACGACCTTGGCCACGGCGCCGCGCTTGAGCTCGACGACGATGCGGATGCCGTCCTTGTTCGACTCGTCGCGCAGGTCGGAGATGCCCTCGATGTGCTTCTCCTGGACCAGCTCGGCGATGGTCTCGAGCAGGCTGGACTTGTTCACCGCGTAGGGAATCTCGGTGATGATGATGCTTTCCTTGCCCTGCTTGCCTTCCTCGATGCCCGCCCGCCCGCGCACCTTCATCTGCCCGCGGCCGGTCCGGTACATATCCGAAATCGGCTTGAGTCCGCAGATGATGCCGCCCGTCGGGAAGTCCGGCCCCTTGACGTGCTTCATCAGGTCGTCGACCGTCGCCTCGGGATTATCAATCAGAACGACGAGGGCATCGATCAACTCCCCGAGATTGTGCGGCGGGATGTTTGTCGCCATGCCCACGGCAATGCCCGTGCTGCCGTTCATCAACAGGTTGGGTACCCGCGCCGGCAACACGGACGGCTCGACAAGCTCGCCGTTGTAGTTGGGCACCATGATGACGGTGTTCTTCTCAATGTCGGCGAGCAGTTCCTCGGCCATGCGGGTCAAGCGCGACTCGGTGTACCGGTAGGCGGCTGCGTTGTCGCCGTCGATACTGCCGAAGTTGCCCTGCCCGTCGACCAGCGTGTAGCGCATGGCGAACGGCTGGGCCATGCGCACGAGCGTTTCGTAAACGGCCGAGTCGCCGTGCGGATGGTACTTGCCGAGCACTTCACCAACGACGTAAGCGCATTTCTTGTAGGTCCGGTTATGCAGCAGGCCCAAATCGCGCATCGCGTAGAGGATGCGGCGCGCGCCGGGCTTCATGCCGTCGCGCACGTCGGGCAGGGCCCGGCCGATGATGACGCTCATCGAGTAATCGATGTACGAGCGCTGCATCTCGTCTTCGATGTTGATGTTGTGAATCAGTTCGTTGCGTGTGTACATGAAAGCGTTTCCCGTTCTCGGTGTCGTTGGCGCGGCAGCCCGGTCAGATGTCCAGGTTCTGCACGTTCAGGGCGTTGTCCTCGATGAACTTGCGCCGCGGCTCGACTTCGTCGCCCATCAGCACAGTGAAAATTTTATCGGCCGCGAAGATATCCGGCTGCGCAACCTTGAGCAGCTTGCGCTTCTCGGGATTCATGGTGGTTTCGTACAACTGCTCGGGGTTCATTTCGCCCAAGCCTTTGTACCGCTGGATGGCCAACCCCTTGCGGCCCATGTCGCGCACCACGTCGAGGACCTGGGCGAGCGACTGCAGGGGTGTCTCCTCGTCATCGCCGTCCTTGAGCGTAAAGATGGGATCCTCGCCTGCCTGGAACTGGCTTGCTTCAAGTCCCTTGCCTTCCAGGGCTTGAATGAGTTTGGCCAGCGGGCCGGCTGCGTGTAACTCGGCCCACCGGAACGCCGAGGGTGTGGGCGTCGGCACGTGCCCGTTATCGGTCACAATCTCCAGCGTGGCGCCGGTCTTCTGTTCGGTCTTCTCGCGCAGATCCTTGAGCTCCTCGTCGGTGTAGACGAAATGATGCTCGGCGGCATCGCCCGCGCCGATCGTGACATAGTAGCGGGGGAAGGCCCCCGTCTTGCGGTGCCGTTTCTGCAAGTAGTCGGCGAAGTCGATACTCTTGCGCGTGAGACTGCGCACGGCCTGCTCGATCTGCAGCAACAGGTCGAGCAGCGCCATCAGGTCCTTTCCGGCGAACGACTTGCGGGACTTGGCCACAGCCAGCGTCACGTCCTCGGCGCCGAGCTCGATCAGCTTGCGCGCCAGGGTGTCGTCGGTGTCGATGTATTCCTCGCGTTTCTTGCGCGTGACCTTGTACAGGGGCGGCTGGGCCAGGTACACGTACCCGGCTTCAAGCAGTTGCGGCATCTGCCGGTAGAAAAACGTCAGGAGCAGCGTGCGGATGTGCGATCCGTCCACATCGGCATCGGTCATGATGATGATTTTATGGTAGCGGACCTTGTCCAGGGCGAACTCCTCGCGGCCGATCCCCGCGCCAATGGCCGTGACCATGGTGCGGATTTCGTTGTTGTTGAGGATCTTGTCGATGCGCGCCTTTTCAACGTTCAGCACCTTGCCGCGCAGGGGCAGGATGGCCTGGAACTCGCGGTTTCGGCCTTGCTTGGCCGAACCGCCGGCGCTGTCACCTTCGACCAGATACAACTCGCACAGGGCCGGATCGCGCTCGGAACAATCGGCCAGCTTGCCGGGCAGGGCTGCCGAGTCCAGGGCGCCTTTGCGGCGCGTCAGGTCGCGCGCCTTGCGGGCCGCTTCGCGCGCCTCGGCCGCACGGAGGCTCTTTTCGATGATGCGCTTCGCGTCGCCCGGATTGTTGTCCAGCCACGTGGCGAGTTCCTGGCTCACGACGCTTTCCACGATGCTCTTCACTTCGCTGTTGCCGAGCTTCGTCTTCGTCTGTCCTTCGAACTGCGGCTCGGGCACCTTCACGCTGAGGATCGCCGTGAGGCCTTCCTTGAAGTCGTCTCCCGAGAGAGTGATCTT
>CAITUY010000015.1 GCA_903895695.1 uncultured bacterium | reverse complement strand
GAACCACTGGCACGCCGCATGTCGGAGAATTACAGGGAGCTACTCGCTACGGTCGAGGAAATGACTGCACTGAATATGGAGCTACTCAAGAGCGACGCCCTAGAGTAGCCTCCCGCACATGGGAATTACCGAAGGGCATTGCGCTTAGCCCCATGGTGTGAAACATGACCAGATTTATCACGACTTGCAGCACCCCGATCACCACGCCAATCACCACGGCAAAGACCAACGGATCGCCGAACCCGCCCGTCTTGGGCATAGTGCGGAAGAACTCCACCGGGTTCGTGATGACCCCCGTGGCGGCCTTGATGATTCCATCCACGACCGACTTCGACTGTGCTCCGGTTCCGCCTGCGTTGCTGTCCATGGTGCCTCCTTGCGCGTTTAACCTCTTACCCTGACTCGTGGCCGGCATGGTATCGACTCGAATTACAATTCGCAACCCCCTTTTGCCTTGTTTCCCGACCGGCCCGCGTCTAACTTCCACCCACTGCCATGGCCCCAATCACGCACATTCTCAAACGCAACGGCAACATCGTGGCCTACGACCGCGAACGGATCACCATTGCCATCCACAAGGCCACCGCTTCCACTGGAAAGCCGGACCGGGCCCTGGCCGAACGCATGGCCGAGCGGGTGGAGCTCGCCCTGATCGCCGCCTATCCCGGCGCCATGAAACCGTCAGTCGAGGACATCCAGGATCTGGTGGAACAGGTGCTCGTCGAAAACGGGCTCGCTGAACTCGCCCGCAATTACATTGCCTACCGCCAACAGCGGGCCATGCGCCGCGCCACCAAGGCGTACTCCTTCGAAGTCACGGACAACATTCCCTACAAGAAAATTTATGAGGTGTTGCTCTGGAACATGGCGCATCGCTGCGAGAGCGTTGAGGCGCTGAATGATATCGTGACGAATGGCGGGTTCGCCGACCTCGTCGCCGCGGGCGAGCAACGCTACCGCGACGAGGCCGCGGTGGCCGCCCAGGGCATGCTCGCGCGGGGCGCCTCGTTGAAAATGATCATCATCGCCGGCCCCTCCTCTTCCGGGAAGACCACGACCACGATCAAGATCGGCGAGGCCCTGGCCGCGGTGGGGCTCTCGCTCAAGGCGCTCAATATCGACAACTACTTCTTCGACCTGGTCAAGCATCCGCGCGACGAGTTCGGCGACTACGACTATGAATCGCCGCAATCCCTCGACCTCGAGCTGATCGATTCGCACCTGGCCGAACTTCTGGCCGGGCGCGCGATCCGCACGCCGTCCTACGATTTCAAGGCCGGCGTCCGGACCCTGGACCACGCGGAGTTCTGTCTCGCCGACAACGAGATCCTGCTGCTCGACAGCCTGCACGGGCTCTACGACGCCATGACCCGCTCCGTCCCCGCGGAACGCAAGTACCGGCTTTACGTGGAAACGCTGGGACAGTTGCGCGCGGCCGACGGCACGTTCATGCGATGGGCCGACAACCGGCTATTGCGCCGCATGATACGCGACCGCGATCACCGCAACCTGCAGCCCATGGAGACGCTTACGCACTGGCACTATGTGCGGCGCAGCGAACTCAAGCATATCATCCCCTACCTGGGACACGCCGACTTTGTCCTGAACACGGCTCTGCCATACGAGCTGCCGGTTCTCAAGGCCCGGCTCTGGCGGTACTTCCCCGAAGCCATGGAACGGTTCCGCAACGACCCGCACCGGCAGGATGCCTACGTGCGGGCCAAGCGCGTCCACGACCTGCTGCAAGCCATCGTGCCCGTCGAAGACGATTCCGCCATCCCGCCTACGTCGCTCCTGCGCGAGTTCATCGGCGGGAGCGCGTACCGGTATTGAGCGTCCTCCCGGAAAGCCGACTTGACTTCTGGCGGCGGGTGGCGTTCTGTGTAACGCCATATCGTATGGCCTGTTCCCACAAACTTCTGCTGGGCGTCTCGTTCCTGGCGTTCGCCTGTCGGGGCGCCGTCGCGCACGCCGATTCAACCGTGGCCCTGTCACTGCGGTCTTCGCCGCCGTCGAGCCAGGACCAGGGCTTTGTCCACGCCGCCACGGCGCCGGAAGTGCCTGCGTTGGACGTGGCCCTGAACGGTCCCGGCGCGACGGACACCTACCTGGAATCGCCCACCTCGTCGTGGTTTGCGGCCGATCGGCTCGAATGGGAGCTCGTGACGCCGCGCGACTTCCCCACTAACGTCCAGACACTCGTATTCATGAAGGACTGGGACTTCATGTGGTATCAAAATCTGCTGCCCGGGTTCGCGCAGCCCGGCGCCACGAACCGGTACCGGCTGGATGTATCGCCTGATGCCACGGGCTGGACTGCGCAGGGACACCAGGGCACGTGGCATGCCCGCGGCCTCATGCAGCCCATGGAATTCGGCATCCGGACATTCACCGACACCCCCGGGGCCGCGACCTGCCGCGTGCAGAACGCCCGCGTGGTCTGGACGGCGCCCGACACCGTGGCCCCCTGGATCCGGGACGTGCGCGTGGCCACGAACCGGGTGCCGTGCTACGGGCGTTTCGAGGTATCGTTCCGGGCGCCCGACCGGTACGCCAACCCGTTCGACCCCGACCAGGTGGCCGCCATGGCCGAGATCGAGACGCCGGACGGGCGCACGGTCATGGTCGATGGCTTCCATGCGCGCGACTACTACCGGACCCAGGATGCCGCCGGCGAACTGATCCTGCCCCAGGGGGCGCCGTACTGGCGCGTCCGTTTCGCGCCCACCGTGCCCGGCCGCCACCGCTACACGCTGCGGCTGCGCGACACGCGGGGCCGGGCGGTGTGGGGCCCCGGCGCCTTCGACGCCACCCCCGCCTCCCTGCCGGGTTACGTCCGGGTCTCGCGCCGCGACCCGCGGTTCTTCGAGTTCGACAACCAGGCCGCCTATTTCCCCCTCGGACACAACGTGCGGTCGCCTTCGGACACGCGCCTCAACTCGGCCTTTCCCTGGATCCAGCGCTGGACCGAGGGAAACGCCGCCTACGCCCGTTATTTTCGCGATATGGGAAAGTCAGGCGAGAACTTCGCCGAGGTCTGGCTGGCCCCCTGGTCGCTCGGGCTCGAGTGGTCGCCGCGCTGGCAGGGCTACCACGGCGTGGGCCAGTACAACCTGATGCACGCGTGGGAATTCGACCGGGTTCTCGACGAGGCCGAGCGCAATGATATCCATCTGAACGTCGTCGTCCATAACCACGGCAAGTTCAGCGCATTCTCGGACAACGAGTGGACCGATAACCCCATGAACTCCGCCGTCGGCGGGTACCTCGACAACCCGGACCTGTTCTTCACGGACCCGCGCGCCCAGAAGGATTTCCGCAACCTGATGCGCTATATCGTCGCCCGCTGGGGTTACAGCACCCGGATCTTCGCCTGGCAGCTTTGGAGCGAGCTGAACCTGAGCGGCAGCAAGGGCGAGACGTTCCGCCGGCAGGAAGTCGTGGACTGGCACCGCCTGATGGCCCAGGCCATCAAAGATATGGACCCCAACCATCACCTCGTCTCTACGCACGTTTCCGGCGACTACACGGCCCAGAACACGAATATCGTCGGGCTCGCGGAAATCGATCATGTCTGCGTCGACGCCTACTACGGCGGCACGGATCCCCTTCAGATTGTGTCGCTCATGCGCAGCACGGCCGAGTTCAACAACCCGTTCGGCAAACCCGTGGTGGTGTCGGAATTCGGCGGTGCGTGGGACGCCCAGGATCTGACGCACCTGGTTAACTGCCTGCACGCCGGGCTCTGGGCCAGCACGGGCCTGCCCGTCGCCGGCACGCCGATGTTCTGGTGGTGGGGACTGATCGAGGAGGAAAACCTCTACCCCGAATTCCTCGCCCTCTCCCGTTTCATGGCCGACGAAGATCGGCGCGACCCGACGCTGAAGGCGGTCCAGCCGGCCATTTGGATCGAGGGTACCGGAACGGCACGCGCCATGGCGCAGTGCCTGTGCGGCAACGAACGCGCCATCGGCTGGGTCTACAACCCCGCCATGTTCGGCAATGAGGAAATCCTGCAGCCGGCCCCGGTCAGCAACGCCCTGCTGCGGCTTTCAGGCCTGACCGGTTCCGTGTACGAGGTCGAGTTCTGGGATACCGCCCGCGGGACGCTGGCCTCGCGCACAAACGTAACCGAACGGGATGCTGAACTCACCATCCGGCTGCCGCCCTTCCTCCGTGACTGGGGCATCAAGGTGCGGGCCGGAGTGAAGGGAAAAAAGTTAACAGTGAACGGTAAACAGTGAACAGAGAGCCTATCCGGAAACCTATCTGCCACGCTTGTGGGAGCGGCGCGGCTTCCCGCGCCGGCCTGCCCTGAGTGCCATCGAAGGGCCGGAGCCGGAAGCGGCTCCGCTCCCTGTGGCAAAGAGGTTTTCGGATAGGCTCTCAATTCCCCGCCGGCGGCGCGGGCGCGTTCGTAGCCGCTACCGCGGGCGGCGGCTGGGCCGCGGCGCGCTTCAGCTCCGCAACCAGGGACTCTGACGCCGCCAGCCGCTGCTTCGTGTGCTCCAGTTCATCCTTGGCGCTGGCCGCGGCCTGCTTAGCTGCCTCCTGCGACACACGCAGTGCAGCCAGGCTCTCGTTCCGCGACTTCACGTCGGTCTCAAGCTGGCTGATCCTATCCGCATGCGCCGTCGCCAGACTGCGCGCCGCCTCCAGATCGTGACGAAGGTTGCTGACGCCTTCGTCGCTGCTCCGGATGGCCGATTCCTTCTTCTCGATCTGACTCTTGTAAACGATCTCCTGCTGCATCATGCGTTCAATCTGCTGGCGCAGGGGCTCGTGGGTGCTGCGTTCCTCCGCCAGTTCGGCCTGAACCTGGACCAGCCGGTTGGACGCCGCCTGGGCAGCCTGCCGCGCCTCCCGCGCCGCCCGTTCCAAGTCGCCGGACCCGGCCTGCAGACTCGCGGCCGTCTTCTCAGCGCGCTCGACTTGTGAGGCTTGCCCGGCCAGTTGGGCCCGCAAATCGCGGATACGTCCAAGGGCCAGAAACCCTGCGACCCCGACGGCCGCCACCATCACCACGGCCAGACCTGTTTGCAGAACTCGCATGCGTTCACCTCATCCGGGGCGCCTGAATCATCTCGAAAAGCCGCCAGTCGCCCCAATCGCTATCGTAAAGTGTCTCCGGTCCGCCCTGGATAAAAATGCGGGGATATTTCCGATGGATGCTATCCATGGCGTACCGCTGCTCCGGGCGCCGCACGAGCACGAACAGGGCATGACCGTAGTAGTCGCGCTTGGCTTTGTCAAAGTTGAAGTCCATCGCATGCACAAACGCCGTGCTGCCACTGCCCCGAAGCAACCCAAAACTGTCGTAGCCGCACACGAATACCTGGGCGAATCGCGACTGCTCGTGCGCGTGACGCTCCAAGGCTTGCAGGCCCTGCGCCGGCTCCCAGGCGGGCGAGCCGCCCCCCGCATCCTGCCGGTCCTCGGGGAGACGAACGGCCAGCACCAGGCACGCGGCGACAGCCGCCGCGCCGACGACCCAACCGGCCGTGCCCGCGCCGCGCCGATCAACGAACGTACGCCCCAGGCTGAAGGCGAGCAGCGCCGGCAGGGCAGTCAGCAGCGGCGCAGGCGTCCATAGCAGGCCCCGCCCTGCCAGGAGGCCGGCGGTAGCCGGCAGCGCGAGCACCAGCAACGCGAGGGCCACCTCGCCCCGGCGGCGGCGCGCCACGGCCAGCAACGCATTCCCGACGGCCAGGATCATCGCGCCCCCATACCACACCGCCGCCGGCCCGGGCAGGGCGAAGCCGTGGCCCGGCCCCGGCCCCGGGGCCGCGAGCGACCGCAGGAGGTAGAACGGATCGCCCATGATCAGCCAGCACAGCAGCAGCCAAAGCCCCAACACGTAGGCCAGCGGCAGCAATCCCAGGATCAACACGGCCCGCCGCTCGCCCCGCTCGCGCCGGCTCCGCAGTTCGGCAACCGCCAGGACCAGGACCCCGGCCACGACCCATCCCCACACGTCGAAACCGGTCGCCAACAGGACCGCCAGGGCCAGGCCCGCGGTCACCAGGTCGCGCAAGCGCCGCTGCTCCAGCCAACCGACCAGCGCATCCGCCGCCGTCACGATCAGGGCTATCGCCAGGGGCGTCGCCGTGCCGGTAGTACACTCTTTGACAAAACCAGGGTCCAGGCCGACGGCGGCCACCAGCGCCAGCCGCCACGCGCCCGCGCCATGCCGGCGAAGCGCACGCTCCAGAAGCAACAGCACGCCCGCGCCGAACCAGGCACTCGTGGCTACGGGCCCCAGACCTGCCGCGTCCTCCCGCAGCAGGAAGGCGCCGGGCAGGACGCTCAGCGTCGACGCCGGCCCCCACCACACCGAGCTTACCAACCCCTGGCGGCCTGCCGTCTGGTTCGCCAGCATCTGGCGGCAGATTCCATCGCGGATCAACCCGTCCGGGCCGGCTTCGAGCCCGCGGCCGACGGCGACGGCGAGATAGAGCCCGGCCACGAGCGCCCACAGCACCCACCAACGCCAGCCGTTTGTCCAACGCTCCATCACGATTCGCACCTTGCCTCAACGACTCCGACGACGCTTCTTCTACATCGGTCGCGGTGGAACGCGACCCTCCAAAAGAACTGCCCAATGACGAATGACCAATGACCCAATTCCCTCGCACCAGTCATGGCGCGGCGAGGACGCCGTCGCCCTACCTCGGACCTCCACCTTCCACCTTCCACCAGCGACCTTCACCCTTGCAGCCCGTGGCTCGTCTTCTCCCACTTGAACGGGTCGGCAAAGAACTGGAAGAAGGCCCGCCAGGCGCTGTAACTCATCAGCAGCCAGTACGCCGGGGCCAACAGGGTGTAGGCGACCAAGTCCCAATAGCGGCGCCGGTAACAGCCTACCGCGCCCATGTAAACGAAAGCGAAGTTCCCCGCAAACAGGCAGGCCGCACCCATGGCGAACACGATCCCGGGAAACAGGCTCGTCAACGCGTCGACCCGGAACGCAAACCAGAGCAGGGCCAGGAACCAAAAGAAAGGGTTCAACAGGGCGGCGAACACCGAACCGCCGATCAACATCTGAAAATGCAGGAAACGCCCCCATCCCAGTTCCTGCAGCAGCCGCACGGGCTGGCGCATGTGAACGAGATACGTCTGGATGTAGCCCTTGATCCAGCGTGTCCGTTGCGGGATCCAGAACCGCACCTGGCTGCACGCCTCCTCCCAGGTGGTTGTCTGGAGCATCCGCGTCTCGAAACCGTGCCGGTGGATGCGAATGCCCAAGTCGCAGTCTTCGGCGACGTTGAAGGCATCCCACCCGAACAATTCGCGCAACCGCGCGGTGACGAAGTGGTTCGACGTGCCGCCGAGCGGTATAACGCCGCGCGTGGCGCAAAGGCCCGGCAACGACAGGTCGAACCAGGCCGAGTACTCGGCCGTGAACAGTCGCGTGAGCAGATTCTGCCGCGGATTGTAAAAATTCAGGCGCGACTGGAGGCACATCACCTGCCCGCCCGCCCGGCGGAACCCGGCCACGGCCTTCTTCAACTGGTCCGGTTCGGGCCGGTCCTCCGCGTCGTAGACCACCAGGAACTCGCCCTTCGCGTCCGACAGCCCGATGTTGCAGGCCTTCGGCTTCGTGCGCGGCTGCGAAGCCGGCACAAGCGTGACGCGGAAGCCCGGCGGCAGGACCACGCCCGCCGCAGCCTCGCGTGTCTCAGCGTCGTCCTCTTCCAGCAGCAATTGAACGTCGAGTTTGCCGGCGGGGTAGTCCATGGCCTGCAGCGATTCGACCAGGCGCCCCACCGACTCGCGTTCACGGTACATCGGTACCATGATCGAAAACACCGGCAGTTCGTCGTCCCGCAACGCCGCCACCTCGTCGGGCTCGATCCGTATTTCGGCATGGCGCGCCACGGAAAACCTCACCAGCATAAGCTTGTAGACCGTATGCACGAGGTAGAAGGCGGTGGCCACGAACACAAATGCACGGGCAGCGCCCCACGGGACCCATAGCGCCACGGCCGACACCGCCGCGCTCAGCACCAGCAAGATGGTCTTCTGGCGACGGGTCAGAGGTTCCCGGGCGCTCCACTCGGGGCGCAGGCGGCTCAAGGCCAGGGGATCCATGTCGGGGTCGCTCATCAGCGCACATCCCCGCCCACAAGTGCCCGGGCCACCTGCTGGCCGGCCAACCGCTGCCCCGTCTCCGAGAGTTCCAGGGGGTTCGTCCGGAACAGGGTGTGCCAGTTGCCTTCCACACACCGGAAGGCCGTGTACAAGTCGGCCACGGGAATGCCGCGTGCCTCGGCCACGCGCCGGATGATGGCGGCATACCGCCGACTGCGCTCGTCGGCAGATGGGTACGGCGGTGGCGTGACCCACACGATGGATACCTTGTGTGTCGCGCCCACCAGATCGCTCAGCGCGGCCGCCTGGCGCTCAAACGTGTCATCATCGACGGGCGTCAGCAGGTCGCGCAGACCGACCGACAGCACCGCCACGCCCGCCTCCCGCCCCACGGCCGAGGGCACGTCGACCAACGCCCGTAACGGCCCGTAGGACTCGGGGGTCTCGCCCCACTCGCGCAAAGGCACGAAGCGCACATCCTCCGAGACGCCGGTCAGCAGGCGGGCCAGGATCCGGTGATAAGGCTCGGGGCTGTCGCCCTCCGTGGAGCCCGGCAGGGCCAGTGAATCGTCCACACACACGACCCGCCCCAGGCGCCTGGTAGCCAGCGGCGCCTGGGTCCAATGCCCCGCGGATTCGTCCGGGACCAGGACCAGTCGGGTGCCTGTTTCGTCGTACAGGCCGTCCCCTTCCACACGCGTCGGCCCGCTCTTGAACGGCGGCATCACAAAGCGAACCGTCCCCTCGGCCAGCGTGACGCCCGCGTGTTTGACGTGCCAGCGGATCGCGGCGAGTTCATCGGGTGCCCCCTGCCCGAGCGGCACGAGCACGGGCTGCCCGTGCGGGGCACATTCCTGATTCCGCTTCTCGACCGCGCCTTTCCGCGCCACCCAATCCCAGTCGACCGCCAGCCGCACCGAGCCGGGCACATCGCCCTTGATGCGCAAGTAGGGCGCCAGGCGATCGCGCGCATAACAGACCGCGGGCAAGCCCACGAAATCGAACGCCACGGCGTACTCCTCGGGTTCCTCCTGCCGGCAGTCGACCGGGTCGCTGCAGGCGGCGACAAACCCGAGCGGATCGCGCACCTCGAGGGTAGCCTTGAACAGGTCGGCCGCCTTGTACGTGTGGAGGGCGACGCCGCCATTGCCCCGGACGCCGTCGCCGAAGTTCCATCGGCAGGTCATGGCCTCATTGATCCAGTTGGCCGTGTTGTTCCGGAACTCGACGGGAACGAAAACCGCCGCGTGGCCGCGGAACGAATACGCCTTCAGCGGCGTGGCCGAAAACGCCGGCTGCAGGGTCTGGTCGAGCCGTTCGGTGCGTGTCTCCATGGCCTCGCTGGAACCCACCAGGTTCTGCGGCGTCAACGCGACCACGTCCTTGCGGCCCGGCGTGATCCAACCAACGCGCAGGCTGGGTTCGGGCACGTCGAATGCATTGAACACGTCGATGCGGTGCACGCCGGCCTTCAAAAAAACCGGGGACCCGGTCCGCCACTCCCCGTCGGCATGCGCCCCCGGCCAGTCCGCCGCCAGTTCGCGGTCGACCAGCACGAACCCGGCATCGGCGCAGTCAATCGCGAACCGGTAAATCCCGTCGGCCGGGGCGAGCAGAAAGGACCGCATGACGGCGATCCGCGGGGCATGGTGGCCCCGGTGCCGGTCGCCGCGGCGGTCCTCGTCGGGCACGATCTCGCCGAGCGCCCCGAACAACCCGATCCTCGACCGCAACCGCTCCGTGCGCAGGCTGAGCATCATGTGCCGGAGACGCTCCCACGAGGTCGGGATGGCCTTGGCCTGCAGCCGGAACATCCCCGCCGCCACCGGCGTAAGGTCGGGCGGGGCCTCAGGACACGCCGCGCCTTCAGCGGGTCCCTTGCTCCCGTAGTACACCAGGAAGGGCCGCCGGATCGCCGGCACCGTCACGCCGACCAGCAGGACCGCCTCGTCGTTGTCGGCGTGCATCAGGCGGAACGGCAGCGGCTCGCCCGTCTGTGTGCAGGCATAGTACGCCTCGCGTGTCGTCGGCATCTTGCCCGTGCGCGGGAGTTTCAGGATGACATTCGTCTGAGCGTCGACCGGGGGGCTGAACACCTGGCGCCACGGGAAGGCGGGCTGGCGCCACTCCGGCAGGGGTCCGCTCCACGCGACACCTGCCGTCAACGCCAACCCCGACGCAATGGCGAAACATGTCCGCCCTATGGATGAAGCCATCATTTGAACCCTATTGCCATCAGCAACATGCGTGCCGCAATGGCGGCGTCTCATCATGGGCGAACCCAAGCCCACCCCTCAAGCCATTTGTGCCCCGCTTCCAGCCCGCCCGGCATACCCCAGTATGCACTTGTCCCGCGAGGACGCATACGGGGGGACACAAGGCCAAGGGAGCGGGAAATCAACGCTCAACGCTCAACTTCCAACGTTCAACGCCCACTTTCATTCGGTACGACCTCTGTCCACACAGATTCTTGGTTGCCGGACATTGGCTTTCGGCCGTTGAGCGTTGGCCGTTAAACGTTGAGCGTTAAGTGTTCCCCCCACCTTCACCCCTCCACCCTCCACCCTCTAACGGCCTCGTGGCACGTTCTCTGCTAACAATTTTGTGGCGTGATGACCCGTTCTGTTTATACTGACACCTTATCCGAACCCAAGTTCCTGCGTCCCGAACGGTTGCCGTTTCGGGGCGTTGGATTTTATAAAATGACCATGAAAAGGACACCTTTACAGCGCGGCTTCACCCTGATTGAGCTGCTTGTCGTCATCGCCATTATCGGCATATTGGCCGCCTTTATTCTCCCGGCGCTGCAGAATTCGAAAGAAAAGGCACGGGAAGCCTACTGCCAGAACAACCTCCATCAGATCAGCGTCGCGTTGATAATGTACAACGACGACTACAAGAAATTTCCCGACTGGTTGTCCAATCTGTACGGCACCTACCTTGGAAGCAACGCGGACGTCTACATCTGCAAGTCCGACCGAAGCAAGGTGAATGACGTTCTCGCGCCCGGTTGTGGTCGCTACGCATCAAAGCCGCAAGGTTTGGGGGGGTATGACTTCACTGAGACGGTCGACAACGATGCAAATGTTAGCAATGCAAAAGATCTGCGTGACCCCAGTATTCACGCCTGCAGTTACTTCTACGAATGGAGTGCCGCCACATGCAGTTACGCTTCTCCCCTCACGTGGGACGAGGAGAAGGCAGACGAACTTGCAAATGGGTGTCCGATAAACGGCGACGTCAAAAACCGCCAAGTAATCCCGGAGGGCTCGTTCCCTGTAGTACGGTGCTTCCACCATGCCCAAGATCGGACAGTTCCCGCACTCGACAAAGCCACCCACACCCATGTTGATCACGAAGAGCCCGTCACCCTCAACGTGGCCGTTGCCGGCAACATATTCCCGGCACCGCTCGATTTTACGTTGAACCCTGATGTGGCTGTGAAGCAGTAGTGCCCAGAGCGCGAACCGGACAACCGGAGGAACCATGCGATATTGCTCCATCAACCGAATTGCGGCCTCATTGGCGGTGGGCTTGGCTTTGGCCATGTCGGGCTGCTCCACTCCCCCGGCTCTCGGCCCGGAAGCCGAAGATCATGGCGTTTCCGCCAAGATCGCCCCGGCTGAAGCCCTGTACGAGAAGGGCGACCTCTCGGCCGCCCTTATTGCGTGCGTGGACCTGGCCCGCGAGAACCCGGAACTACCCGGCCTGCGGGACCTGCAAGGCCGCGTCTTGGCCGAGATATCGGAGCAGCGCGCCGATAACGCCAAGGCGCACCAGGCGGAAACGGAAGGCCGTATGTTGACCGAACTGCGGGAGCACGACTCCGTCCCGGATACCTTCCAGTTGCGGCGAAACGTGAAAGGTGAGACTGGGTCGCTTCGCAAGCCCGCCACCGCCATGCAGATTGTATTGCGGAAGAAGGTTGACGCCAGTTTCGACAACATCAGCCTGGCCGACTTTATTCGTGAGGCGGGCATCGGCTATGGCCTCAACATGATCGCCGACAGCAGCGTGGGCGCGGACAAGACGATGAACCTGAACTTCAAGCAGGTGCCGCTTTCCGAGGTGCTCGACTACGTCTCGCGCAATCTCGGCGTCGCCTTCTATATGGGTGACAACGTGATCTGGGTCACGCCGCAGCCGCAGGCCGCCCCGGGCATCCCGATGGAGACCCGCATGTACCACCTGCGCAAGGGCGTCTCCCCCGACTCCATCCCGGTCACCGTTGAGGCCAAGACGCAGCAGGGCCAGGGTCGGGGGCGGGCCGCGGCGGCGGCGGCACCACCCGATGCGGCGGCCAACGCAACGCAACCCCTGAACATCGTCGAGGCCGTGCAGCGGTTCGTGCCCCAACCCGAAGGCGCCGACCTGATGTTCGACCGCAAGTCCCACACGCTCCTGGTAAAGAACACCGCCGAAAACCTTCTCAAGGCTGAGGACGTAATCGAAGCCCTCGATGTCTGTTCGCCGCAGGTTCTGATCGAGGCGCGCTTCATCGACACGCATGTGACCGACCTCAGGGAACTGGGCGTGGATTGGATGCTCAACAGCAACATAAAGCCGACCAAGTCCAGCTTGATCGACAAGGGCGCCTCGCTCGGGTTCAACAGCTTCCCGGCGGGAAATGCGGCCCAAGGCCTGAACTTGACGTATGAAGGCGTTCTTTCCGACGCGATGTTCAGCGCCGTGCTGCACGCGCTCGAGACTTCCGGCAAGTCGCGCACCCTTTCGGTCCCCCGCGTCACCACGGTCAACAACCGCGCGGCGGATATCCGCGTGGGCACCGACTTCCGCTACTGGGAAGAGTACTCGCTGCAGAGCGTGCAGTCCACGGTCGGGGCCGGCAACAACCAGCAGGTATTGACCAGCATGCAATTGGTGCCCTCGGGCACGCCGACGCTGGAGGAACTTGGCATCGAGCTCAACGTCACGCCCAGCATCGGCGCTGACCTGCAGAGCGTGACCCTCAACCTCCACCCGGAAATCAGTTCGCTGGATGGGTTCCAGACCTTTAGCGAAGCGGTTGGCACCAACTCGACATCGCTTTCCCTGCCTATCTTCAAACGCAGCAAGATCGAAACCCAGGTCATCGTCCAGAGCGGCGAGACGGTCGTCATGGGCGGCTTGATCACCTCCACCGAGCAGCACGACCGGTCCGGCATCCCCATCCTCTCCTCAATTCCCTTTGTCGGCCAGTTGTTCCGGCACGACACCGTCACCCATGAGCCCGACAACCTTCTGATCTTCGTCACAGCCACCATCATCTCCGAGCGCGGGGAAGATCTGATACCGCTTGCGGCCGGTCCCCAGGCCCTGCCTGCCGGTGCAACCGACATCCCCGCCAAGTGAGGCTGCCGCGTGGCTAAACGAAACCAAACGCTTGGCCTTGACATTGGCCACGCCACAATCAAGGCGACGGTCGCCTCAGGCGACGCGACGCGGCGCGTGGAGCGTACGGAACTGCTCCGCCTGCCCGCCGGCGAGTTTGACCGACGCACGCTCTTGCAGCGCTGGCTCAAGGAGCACGGCCTGATCGGCCTTCGCACGGTCGTCTCCCTCACGGGCCAGCAGGCCATGTTCCAGCCCCTGTTCCTGGTGCCCGGCGATCCCCGCACGATCGAACAAGCCACGGCCATGGAAATGGTCAAGCTCCGCGAGATCGGCGCCGAGGGGATGACCCATGGGTATGCGCCGTTCGGCGGGAGCGCGGGTTCCGAACGCCGGGTGCTGCTCACCATGGTCCGCCCCGAGGCGCTGGAGAACACCCTGGACCTGGTCCGCGACGCGGGACTCGACATTGCCGACGTTGTGCCGGCCCCCGTGGCGCTGTTCAATGCGCTGGCCCGTCAGGCCTGCAAGGACGCGACGCCCGTTGTTTTCGTCCACATGGGCCACTCGTTGACGGAACTGGCAATAGGTTCCGCCGAAGGGCTCATGTTTGCACGGGCCTTCGCGGGTGGCGGCCAGCTCTTCACCGAAGTCCTCGCCCGCGCACGCCAGATCCCCGTGCCCCACGCCGAAACGGCCAAAATATCCGGGGGCATCACCCTTTCCTCCGGTGAGCCGGCGGTCACGGCAGCCCTCACCCGCGCGGCCGACATGTGGATCGCCGAATTTCAGTCGTGCCTGGCCGTATTCAACAGCCTCTTCGCCCAGCGTCGTGATCGGCCCCAGACCGTCGTACTCACCGGCGGCGGCTCGCTGATGGGCGGGTTCGCGACTTACCTGCAGCAAAAGACCGGCCTCACGGTCTCCACCAACGTTCCGCTGGGCGACGAGGCGCACTTCAACCCGGCCGCCCTGTGGCCGATTGCCGCCGCCTTGGCACTCCTGCCGCCCGATGAGCGGATCTGCCCCATCAGTGTCTTGCCGCAACGACTGCGTGACGAGCAGGTCTTCCGCCGCCAAAAGCCTTACTGGCTCGGCGCGGCGGCCGCGGCCGCCTTGATTCTGGGTGTCAATGTCGGGGCGTATTTCTACGACAACCGGCGCATGGAACGCCAGTTGCAGGTGCAGAACGCCAGCCTGGAGCGCCGCAAGGAGCTGGTCTCGCAGATCGAGGGCATTCGCCAGCATACCGAGACCATCCGTGACCTTGGCACCCCTGTAGTGAACCTCTTGAGAACCGGCCCCACGATGCGCCGCATGCTCTCGCTCGTGGCCGATGCCAAGGATCCGAAAGACTGGATCACGCTCATTTGCGATGCGCCCACCTACTACGCCAAGACGCCCTCGGCGGCGCTCTACGGCGCGGCCGACGAGACCGCCGCGCGCCGTCACAATCCGACGTCGTCCGTCGTCCTCGACTCGCCCACCAACCGCGCACCCATCATTCGCCAGGTCATTGTCGAGGGCTATACGCGCAAACTGAACTTCTCCTCCGTGCAGTCGCTCATCGACAAAATCAACGACTCCCCGCTGGTCGAGTCAGCCGACCTGCTCAGCGACGACAGGCTCGTTCCGCCCGAAACCCCCGAGGACCGGTCCCGCGACCCCAGGTCCAAGCGGTTTGCGATCAGCGTCAAGGTGGCCGCCCGATGAGCCTGACACTTCCCAATCGGTGGTCCGAACGACAACAAGTGGTGGCCATCATCCTCGGCATGGCCATCATCCTGACCGTGCTCTGCTTCCTCCTGCTGTTGCCGGTCGTGCGACAGCGCAAGCAACTGGAGGCCGACATCGCCAACAAGACCGCCGAGCTCATGCAAAAGAATTACTTTGAAGGCGAAGACGCCCTGCAACGACGGCTCGACAGCGAACAGCGCCGTTACGCCGCCCTCACCAACGACTGGCAGAAGACTGTTCTCCGGCTCGGCGCGCTGGCCGGCGACGAATCGGTGGCGCCCGGCGAGGTGGCCCACATCGACTTCAAGGTGGCGCTGTTCAGCGTCCGCCAGCGCCTGATCGACAAATCCCGCAAACTCGGGGCCAAGCTGCCGCGCGATTTGAGCGTCGACGAGACCGTGGAAAGCAACGAAGACGCCTCCCAGCGCATGCTCCAACTCCGCGTGGTCGAAAAACTCGTGGACCTGTCGCTCGACCTGAAGATCAAGACGGTCCGCGAGACCCAGCCCCTCCCGCCTATCATTCACCGCGCCGGCGCCAAGGAGGAAGTATTCTTTATCGAGTACCCGCTGGAACTCGACCTGTACGGGACGCTCGACAACCTCTATGAGTTGCTGGGGGTGGTGACGGACCCGGAACATGTGTTCGTGCTGCGAAGCCTGAGAGTCGAACCGGCCGGCAACAGCGGGGCCGACCTCCTGAACATTAAAGCAGTGATGAGCGCGCTGGTGTTCATGAAGCATCCCTCCGAGATCACCGGCGCGGCCGCCGCGGCCGCTACGCGGACCGCGCCGCGTCGGACAACCGTCGGATATTAGCCGTCGTGGAGCATGAAACGACATGGATAATGCCTGGACATGGCTGAAGCGCGCTAACGCGCGGGCGGTATGCGCCTGGTGCGCGATCGCGCTCGTTCTGGTGACGGCGTACTGGACGTGGCGCCTCTGGCGCCCCGCCGACCTGCCGAATCCGCCGATTCCCCCTTCGACGACGGTCCCGGCGCCCTCCGGCCTGAACCTCCTGGACATTCTGGCCCAGGAACGGTCCACCTTCACCAACCAGATGGCACGCAATCCGTTTTTCCTCCCGGAGAGCTTGCAGCCCAAAGTCGAGACGCCGCCCGCTGCCGTGGTACAGGGTGAAACCCCGCCCGTCGCGGGTCGCACCGTCGTCCCGCCTACTCCGGCGGTCCAGTCGCCCAAGCCGGTGAAGACGAACCTGAAATATCAAGGCCTGCTGCGGCGTGACGACGGAACCATGACCGCTCTGATTGAGGATTCCCGCAGTCGCCACGCCAATTTCTACCCGGCCGGCACCAATGTTGTCGGCTACCGGATCGAGCGCATTGCGCCGGAGGAACTGGATCTTGTCCAAGGTGCCCAGACCGTGACCGTCCGCCGCGGGGTCGCCACGTCGGTTGAGGAGACTCCGCATGTCAACTGACGGGCCCATCTTGGAGAAACGCCTCTACTCCGACCAACTGACGATGGAACTGGTGCAGGCGCTCATCGAGCGCGGCCTGGTGACCCGCGAACAGATTGAGGAACTCAAGGTCCGCAGCGCCCTGACAGGCGACCGTCTGGACGTCTTGCTCGTGCGCGAGCATCTCGTGGGCGAACCCGAGGTCCTGGCGGCCATGTCGGCCCTGACCAATATTCCCTTCAAGGCCGTGGGCGACTTCCGGATCACGCCGGAAGCGGTGACCAAGGTTCCCGCCAAGGTAGCCCTGACCTACCGCGTTATTCCCCTGGACCTGCACGGCGGCATGCTCGTGCTGGGCACCAGCCAGGTGCCCTCACTGATGTTGGCCGACAATCTTCGGATGCTGCTCAACGCCGCGATCGAGTGGGTCCTGTGCACGGAGCCGGAGGTCACGCACACGATCCAGCACTTCTACGGGCTTGGGGCGGAAACCGTCGCCTCGATCTCGGAGCAGTCGATCAGCGAAGAAACCGAGATCCAGGAATCCAATGTCGGCGAGGAAAGCGCCGACGCCGGAATGATCCGGTTCGTAAACCAGGTCATTGCCGAGGCCATCCGCCGCGACGCCACGGATATTCACATCGAGCCCTTCGAGACCCACCTGAGGCTCCGCTACCGCATCGATGGACTCATGCAGGAGATTCCGCTGCCCAAGGCCATCCAGAAATATCGCAAAGCCGTGGCCTCGTGCGTCAAGATCATGGCCGAGTTGGACATTGCCGAGCGCCGCAAGCCGCACGATGGCCGCATCAAGGTGCGGTCCGGCAGCGAGGAATTCGACCTGCGCGTCTCGATCCTGCCCACGCGCTACGGCGAAACGGTGAACATGCGTATCCTGAACCGGAAGGCCATGTTCATCGACCTCCATCACCTTGGCCTTTCCGACCGCCAATTGCCTGCCATCGAGGCGCTCTCGGCTCTGCCCCATGGCGTGATCCTGATCACCGGCCCGACCGGCAGCGGCAAAACGACGACGCTCTATGCCACGCTCTCGCGCCTCAACACGCCCGACGTCAAGATCATCACTGTCGAGGATCCCATCGAATACCAGATGGAAGGCATCAACCAGATTCAGATCCACAGCAAGATCAACCTCACCTTCGCATCCGCCCTGCGCTCGATCCTACGGCACGACCCGGACATCATCCTGATCGGCGAAATCCGCGACTCGGAGACGGCCGATATCGCCGTGCGGGCCTCGCTGACCGGCCATCTGGTCTTCAGCACGCTGCATACAAACGATGCCCCGAGCGCCGTCACACGGCTGAGCGATATGGGCGTCGAGCCCTACCTCATCTCATCCTCACTCGAAGGCGTCATCGCCCAACGGCTGGTCCGCCGGATCTGCGCGGGGTGCAAGGAACCCTTCCCGATCAACGACGCCATCATCGAGGAAATCCGCACCACGATGCCCGCCGGGGCCATGGACGGCGCCACGTACTCGCACGGCCGGGGCTGCCCGGAATGCGGGTTCACCGGTTACCGGGGCCGGCTGGCCATCTTCGAGATCATGGTGCTCGACGAGAACCTGCGTGCCATGATCGTCAAGCAGCGCCCGTCCAACGAGTTGCGCCATTACGTTGTGTCCACAGGGTTCGCCACGCTCCGGCAGGACGGCCTGCGCCGCGTCATCGAAGGCCAGACCACCGTCGAGGAAGTCCTCCGCGTGGCCCGCAAAGGCGAGCCGGTCGCGCCTGTTTGACGGCGTTATTTCCTTGCATCCGCCGGGCATCTCTCGCATCATAAGCGGCCTTTTTTTTCGGGGACAATGCAGAAGGCCTGCATGCCCCGGCGGCGAGCGGTTGGAAAGGATCGGCGACTATGGATACGCATGTACCTCTGGCGAGCATTCGCAATATCGGCATCATGGCCCACATTGACGCGGGCAAGACGACGGTCAGCGAACGCATACTCTTTTACTCGGGCAAGACCCACAAAATCGGCGAGGTTCACGACGGCGCCGCCACCATGGACTGGATGGAACAGGAGCAGGAGCGCGGCATCACCATCACTTCCGCCGCCACCACCACCACCTGGCTCGACCACCGCATTACCTTGATCGATACCCCCGGACACGTGGACTTCACGGCCGAGGTCGAACGCAGCCTGCGTGTGCTCGATGGCGCCATCGCGCTCTTCTGCGCCGTGGGCGGCGTCCAGCCCCAGTCCGAACAGGTGTGGCGCCAGAGCGAGAAATACGGCGTGCCCAAGATCGCCTTCATCAACAAGATGGACCGCGTGGGCGCGGACTTTTTCGGTGTCGTCGAGGAAATCCAGACCGAGCTCGGCGCCAATGCGGTCCCGGTCGTCGTGCCGATCGGCAGCGAGGATAAGTTCGAAGGCATCATCGACCTGATCACGATGAAGGCGATCTACTACCTGGATGACGACAAGGGTCGCTCCTTCGAGGAACGCGACATTCCGGCGGACAAAATGGAGAAGGCGAAGAAATGGCGCGCCAACCTGGTCGAGAAGTGCGCGGAGCAGGACGATGAGCTGCTCGCCAAGTTCCTGGACGGCACCGATCTGACCCAGACGGAAATCCTCGCCATCATCCGCAAGGCGACCATCGCGCGCCGCGTCATTCCCGTCTACTGCGGTGCCGCCTTCAAGAACAAGGGTGTCCAGCAGTTGCTCGACGCCGTTGTCAACTTCCTCCCCTCCCCGGCCGACATTCCGCCCGTGATCGGGCGCGTCGACGAGGGGGAAGAGCGCCGCAACCATTCGGAAGACGAGGCCTTCTCGGCCCTGGCCTTCAAGATCGCGGCTGACAAGCACATGGGCAAATTGACCTATATCCGCATCTACTCGGGCAAGATCACTTCCGGCAGTCCCGTGTTCAACAGCACCCGCAACAAGGACCAGCGCATCGGCCGGCTGCTGCGCATGCATGCCAATCGCCAGGAGGCCATCGAGGAGGCCCGCTGTGGCGACATCGTCGCCGTGGTCGGCCTGTCGAACACCAAAACCGGCGACACGCTGTGCAGCGAGGACAACCCCATCATTCTGGGGTCGATCGAATTCCCCACGCCCGTCATGTCCATCAGCATCGTTCCTGAAAGCCGCGCGGACGACGAGAAGATGGGCCACGCCCTGCATTCGCTCGCGGATGAAGACCCCACGTTCATCGTGGGTTTCGACGACGAGACCAAGGAGACCATCATCGCGGGCATGGGCGAGCTTCACTTGGAAATCATCGTGGACCGCATGCGCCGCGAATACGGCGTGGTCGCGAAGGTCGGCCGCCCCGAAGTCGCGTTGCGCGAGACGGGCATCCAGGGTGTCGACGGCGAGTACAAGCATGTCAAGCAGTCCGGCGGCCGCGGCCAGTACGCGCACGTGTGCCTCAAGGTCGAACCCCTCGGCCCCGGCCAGGGCTTCGAGTTCGTCAACGAGGTCAAGGGCGGTCGCATCCCGACGCAGTACATACCGGCCGTCGAGAAGGGCGTCATCAAGGCGATGGTCAAGGGCCCCGTGGCCGGCTATCCCGTGGTCGACATGCGCGTGACCGTCTACGACGGCTCCTTCCACGAAGTGGACTCGAACGAATTCGCCTTTATCGAGGCGGCCCGATCCTGTTTCCACAAGCTGTTCCTGGAAACCAAGCCGCAACTGCTCGAGCCGGTCATGTCGGTGGAAGTCTCGACGCCGGAGGACTTCATGGGCCCGGCCACGGGTTCCATCTGCCAGCGCCGCGGGCGCATCGACTCCATGGAGGAGCAGGGCGAGTACAAGGTGATCCGCGGATTCGTGCCACTGAGCGAAATGTTCGGCTACTCCAACACCATCCGCACGATCTCCCAGGGGCGCGCCTCCTTCACGATGCACTTCGAGCACTACGAAGCGGTGCCTTTCTCCCTCGCCGAGGAAATCATCGCCAAGCGCCGCGAGCAGAAGAAGGTCCACTGAGGCTGATGCCCCTTATGCGGGGGAACGTTGGCAGCGCGGGCAGATATGGGTGCCGCGCTGCGCCACCACGAGCCGTTCAATGGCCGTGCCGCACCGCGGGCAGGGCTCGCCCGCGCGCCGGAAGACGCGCAAGGCATCCTGGTTCCGGCCGCGGCGGCCGCCGGTGCTGTAGAAGTTGGTGCTGGCCGTACCGAGCGACGTCCCCTGGTTCTGGATGCCGCGCCGCAGGACCTGGCGCACAGCCTTGTAAAGCCGCTCCACGTCCGCACCAGACAGCGTCACCGCATTCCGTCCGGGATGGATCCCGGCAGCCCACAGCGCCTCATCGGCGTAGATGTTCCCCACCCCGGCCACGAAGGATTGGTCGAGCAGCAACGGCTTGATCTGCCGTCGATGCGCCCGGAGGCGCTCCGCGAACGCGGCCGCCGTGAACGCGGGGTCCAACGGTTCCGGCCCGAGCGCGTCAAGGTAACGACCGGGCGCGGCGGTCAGGATCCACCGGCCGAATTTTCGCGGATCTTCGAAATGCACGCTGGTGCCGTCGTCGAGCAGCAGAACGACGTGCTCGTGGGGGTTGCGCTGCCGGAACTCGCGGGCCAGGCTGAAACGGCCGGTCATTCGGAGATGGACCAGCAGGACCCGCCCATCGGCCAGATCGAACACCAGGTACTTGGCCCGCCGCCAGATCCGAAGGATCGTCGCGCCGGCCAGGGCCCGCGAGAAATCCCCCGCAGCACCAGCCGCGACGGACTTCGGCCAGCCCACCCGCACTTTGACGATGCGGCGGCCTTCGAGGCCGGCCTGGCGCAGGTCGCGGGCGACCGTCTCAACCTCGGGCAGTTCAGGCATGGGGGAGCCGCCGCGGGCGTGGCTCGCGCCCGTCGCCGCCGCGCCGCGTATCGCGCGTCGGAGGAATGGCGTCACCGGGCCCGAACCCGTCGCGCCGGAGCGGGTTCTCAAACCAGTTCTTCTGGCGCATGTACGCCCGCACGAAAGCCGCGTCGCTCTTGCCCTGTTCGACATCGGCCGCCATGGCCGCCTCGCACCCGGTCTGGCTCATCAGCGCCCGCATCCGTGCCGCCGCCGCCACATACTCCGCCAGGGGCCGGCGCCGCACGGGCAACGGCCGGCCTTCGGCGTCGAGGCGTTTCTCTAGTGCCAGCAGCGCGTCGGCAATGCCGACGGCCTCGCGCGTCGTCCACCCGCGTTCAGCGGCCGCCTCGGCCAGGTCGGCGGCCAGGAAGAAAGAAGCGTATGGCAAGGTGGTCAGCAATTCGGCCAGCGGCTTGTGCTTGTCGAGGACGGCGGACTGCAGGGCCTGGCAGCGCGCCGCCCGCTCGAGTTGCGCGGCGTCGGGCAGCGTCACGCGCCGCTCGGCCACGGCCAGCCCGATCCAGGGCGCCACGTTCAGGCGGCGCGTAATCTCAACCGCCCGTTGCCAGACGGCATCGCTGTCGCCGCGTTCGCGCGCCAGCTCCGCCAGGGCGGCAACCCACCGTTCGCTCTTGCTTGTCTGGTAATTCTTCATCGGAGGCGTTGTATCCTGAGACGGCGGCCCGACGGTGTCCAGCCAAACTTCGCGGTTTTACGGTTGACCCCCTGCCGCCGGGTACTCATAATGCTTCGGCAACACGTTCAACCGTGCACGGAGGTCCCGATGAGTCAGAACCCGTTCCTACAATCGTTCATGGATCAATTTCTCCATGAAGCGCTGACGTTTGACGACGTGTCGCTGGTCACCCAATACGCCGACTTCCTGCCCGATCAAGCTGACACCCGCAGCCGCCTCACGCGGCACATCGGCCTCAACATCCCGTTCGTCAGTTCCGCCATGGATACGGTGACCGAAAGCCAAATGGCCATCGCCATGGCCCTGCAGGGCGGCATGGGCATCATCCACAAGAACCTCACAGCCAAGGCCCAGGCCCAGCACGTCGCCCGCGTGAAGCACTATCTCAACGGCCTGATCCGCGACCCGATCGTTTTCCGTTCGACCGATACGCTCGAGACCGTCGAGAAGACCCGGCAGAAGAAGGGCTACGTCTTCAGCGGCTTTCCCATACTCGATGCCAACGATCGCCTCGTGGGTATCCTGACCGCGGCCGACATTAAGTTCGCCAGCGACCCCAAGGCCGCCGTGACGGACGTCATGACGGCGGCTGTGATCTCGGCCACGCCGGACACGACACTGCAGCAAGCCTATGCCCTGATGAAGAAAAACCGCATCGGCAAGCTGCCGCTGGTCGACAAGGCGGGCCGCCTCGCGGGCCTCTACAGTTTCAGCGATGTCCGCACCCTCGTGGAAGAAGCCGAGCCCCAGTACAACCGGGACGAGAAATATCGTCTGCGCGTTGGCGCGGCCATTGGTCCCGGCGACCAGGAACGCGTCGAGGCCCTGGCCCGGGAAAGCGTCGACGTGGTCGTAGTCGATACCGCCCACGGTCACAGCAAGGGCGTGATTGACATGGTCAAGTGGATGAAGAAGCACCATCCCGCCATCGATGTCGTGGCCGGGAACATCGGCACCGGCGAGGCTGCCGTTGCCTTGCGCGACGCCGGCGCCGATGCCGTCAAGGTGGGCATCGGGCCCGGCTCGATCTGCACGACCCGCGTGGTGGCGGGCGTGGGTATTCCGCAGATTACAGCGATTTATGATTGCGCGCGCGAACTCAAGGGCGAGATCCCGGTTATTGCCGACGGCGGCATCCGGCACTCCGGCGACGTGCCCAAGGCCATCGCGGCCGGCGCGGATGCGGTGATGTGCGGCTCGATCCTGGCGGGCACGGACGAGAGCCCGGGCGAGAAGATCATCCACCAGGGCCGCCAGTACGTGATCTACCGCGGGATGGGGAGCCTGGCGGCCATGCGCGAAGGCGCGGCGAGCCGCGAGCGCTACGGCCAACGCGCCGACCTGACCGAGGATGAACTCGTGCCCCAGGGAATCGAAGGCATCGTCCCCTACGCCGGAACCGTCAGGAAGGTGATGGTCCAGTACTGCGGCGGGCTGCGCGCCTCGATGGGTTACTGCGGCACCCGTACGGTCCGCGAACTCCAGGAGAGGGGCAGGCTGATCCGCGTGTCGGCGGCGGGCGTGGCCGAGGCCCACCCGCATGATGTCAAGATCCTCAAGGAAGCCCCGAACTACCGCTCCGGTTCGATGTAGCCGGCTGCTAGAACGCGCCGAACAGGAGCGTCGTGAAGCTCACGACCGGCGACGTCTCCCGATAGTCCTCGACGGCCTGGCGAAACTCCCCGAGGGCCTGCTTCGTGTTCGTGTAGAGCGTCTCGTCGCTTACGAGTTTGCCCAGCGTCCCCTCACCCCGTTCGATCTTGGCCGTCAGGTTCTTGAGCGATTCCACCGTGGCTGCCACATCTTTGTAGACCTGGTCGTCCTTCGACATCAGCTTCCCGAGCGTTCCCTCGCCCCGGTTGAGCCGGTCGCTGATCTCCCGCAGATTGGCAGCCACCGCCTGGACATTGGTGTAAAGGGAATCGTCGGCGACCAGTTTCCCCAGTGTCCCCTCCCCCTTGGCAACCTTGTCGGTGATCTCCTTTAGGTTCGTCGTGACACGCTCGATATCCGCTTCGATGGTACGAAGGTCCTTGTAGGCGCTGTCGTCATTGACAAGTTTGCCGAGGGTTCCTTCACCCCGGTCGATCTTGTCGGTGATGTCGCGCACGGAGGCCACGGCCCGCTCGACGTTGGTCAGTATCCCTCCCTCGTTCAACGAGTAGCGGATCTCGTGGACCGCCAAGGCCGCTTCCGCCATTAGGTCAAACGGCTTTACGCCCTGTGGCATGACGTTGGGGTCAAGGGCCGGCTCACCCGGCGACCCCTCTTTCACCTCCAGGTAACGCCCGCCCAGGATCGAAGTGGTCACGATGGTAATCTGGTAGTCGCGCTTCAGGTGGACGGGGTCGTCCAGCAGGGCCAGTACGCGAACCTTGTTCTCCACCAGGCGCAGCGACCTCACCTTGCCCACGGTCATGCCGCGCAGCACGACATTGTCGTCCTTGCGCAGCCCCATGACATCGGCGAACTCGACCTCGACCGGATACTTGGTCTCGAAAAGTTTGACGCGTCCCAGGACGATGGTGAAGTAGCCCAGCGCGAGCAGCATCATGAACATGAAGGTGCCCACGATGAGTTCCATCGTCATTTCGCGGTCAATGCTGGACTGTTTCATACGCCGTGCTTCTCCCACTCGCCCCTGCGGGTGATGAATTGTGCTTCCAGGAACTGCCGGACTTCGTCGTTTTGCGATTTCACAAAGGCCTCCGGCGTGGCCAGTTCGCAGATATGCCCGCCGTATAACATCGCGATGCGCGTCCCGATCGACAGGGCGCTGTGCAAGTCGTGGGACACGACCACGCTGGTCACGCCCAGTTCGCCGCGCAGGCTTTCAATCAGGCGGTCAATGGTCCGCGACGAGACAGGGTCCAGACCCGAGGTCGGTTCGTCGTAAAGAATGATCTGCGGGTCGCGTACGATGGCACGGGCCAGCCCCACCCGCTTGCGCATGCCGCCGGAAATCTCGGCCGGGTACTTCTCCATGTCGCCTTCCATGCCAACCAAGCTCAGCTTCTCGCGCACCTTGGTCTGAATCTCGTCCTCGGTCAGCGCCGTCTTCTCGCGGAGCGGCAACGCGACGTTCTCGCCGACGTTCAACCACTCCAGCAGCGCCCCGCCCTGGAAAAGAACGCCGAACTTCTCCCGGATCTTCTCCAGCGCCGAGCCGGTCGCTTCGCTCACCACATCCCCGTCCACCACAACGCGCCCCTCGTCCGGGGTCATGAGCCGCACCATGTGTTTGAGCGTGACGCTCTTGCCGGTGCCGGATGGCCCGACAATCACAAGCGTTTCCCCGCGCTTGACCTCCAGGTCCACGCCGTCCAGCACGCGGCGGGTGCCCAGCATCTTGGTGACATGTTCGAGCCGGATCATACGTAGAAAAGCCTCGTGATGAAATAACCCACGATCAGGATCGACAGGAACGACATGATGACCGTGCGGCGCGTCGCATTCCCCACGCCCACCGCTCCCTGGGTGGTGGCAAACCCCTGGTGACACGCCGTGATGACGATGATCACGCCGAACAGGAACGCCTTGAGCATCCCGACAAACAAGTCCTTGTTCATGGCATACCGCGTGGCGTTGTCAATATAGGCCGACCACGGCACCCCAAGTTGCGTCAGGCCGACGATACCGCCGCCCACGACGCCCATGACGCAACTGTAAAACGACAGCAACGGCGTCATGACCGCCATGGCGACCAGTCGCGGCATCACGAGGAACCGGACGGGATTGATCGACATCAGTTCCAGCGCCGCGATCTCCTCGGATACCACCATCGTGCCCATCTGGGCCGCCACGGCCGATCCCACGCTGGCGGCCAGGATCAAGCCCGTCATGAACGGTCCCATCTCGCGCAGCATCGAGACCATGACGGCCGCGCCGATGAACACTTCCTGGCCGAAGCGCCGCATCTCGATACCGGTCTGCAGGGCCAGGATCATCCCTGTAAACGTGGCCACCACGGTAATAACCCCGAGGCTCTTGATGCCGCAGATGAACATCTGCTGGATGATCTCGCGCCGGGACCTCCGCTTGAACATGAAGCTCAGGCAGACCACGGCCTCGAACAGCAGGATCAGGGCCCGGCCGGCTTCGCGGCAGAAGCCCAAAACCTCCCGTCCCAATCGCCCCCGCCAGTGCTCAGGCTCCGGGAAGAATCTTGGTTCACGCGTGATTATGGCTTATCTCCCCACGATAGCAGGTACAGGGCCCGGTAACGGTGGCCTTTCCCCGTGCGCTCGTATCCTAGCAGCCCTTTCAGAAAAACCCACTTCCGAAACGTGTCGGCAGCGCCATCGCCGGCCCAGGACACCACGGGAAATACGGAGGCCGACCTCACGCCGGCCGCGCTGCGTTCCCAGTGCGCCAAGCCCCACAGCAACTCGTGCTCGCGGCCGAGCGGGGTCCGCTCGAACCGGTAGAGTGTCCAGAGCGGCGCCAGATTGCGCTCGATGGGAAGCGTGTTGCGCGACGGCCACAGCCCGAGCACGCGCAGGCGGGCATGGTCGCCTTCCCGGTTATAGTCGAACAACGGCCACACACACGCCGCGCGAGCCGGCAACATCCCGGCGGCGGCATTCGTGACCGTCTGCTTGTAGCCGTAGTACACCGGAAACACGCGGAACGTGTTCGCGTCACCGGCGGGCCTCGCATCGTGCCGCGAATAGACGATGGGCCACAGAAAGTAACGAGACGACTCCTCCTTCGTCCGTTGGTACCCGAACAACGGCCACACCTGCACCTTGTCCTTCTCGCCCGAGGCGGTCTGCACGAACGGCCAGACATAGTACCCTTCCCGCCCCTTCGCGCTCTTGGACCAGCGAATGAACGGCGGCACCACCATCCAGGATTCCTGGTTTTCCATCTTGAGATGCCCGTAGATCGGGAACAGGACGAACCCGCCGCCCCGCGCCCCGGGCCGCTCGAAGCGCGACGATGTCCAGAACGGCCAGAGGATGAAGCGCTTGTCCCACACGCCGGTCTTCACCGAATGCCCGTAAAACGGAAATATCCGGAACTTGCGCGTATCCTTCGCCGTCGTCCAGGAGACAAACGGGTACAAGAAATTATGGGTGTCGATGTCGTCCAGCGTGCTGTGCGAGTAGAGTGGAAAGAGTACGAACGAAACGTCGCGACCGCAGAACTCATGAATCGACCCGCCAAGCGGGAACAAGGCACCATACCGCTGCCCCTTGGCATCCCGCCCCCAGAACGCAAAGGGCAGGATCCAGGCGCGATAGCGCGACAGGGGATCCGTCTGGTCATCATCGTGACCGAACGCGACCAGGATGCGCCAGTCGCTCATGCGATCCCACTGGCGGAAGGATGCGAGCGGCCACAATACGTCGAGTTCGTCCCGGCCCCGGCCATCCTCCTCGTAGGTGAAAAATGGACGCACGCCGGTCAGCGTCGGCACCCCGTCCCGGGTCCACTCGACCAAGGGTCCCAGGGCGCGGAACTGTGCCCGGTCAAAAAGGTCGCGCCGGTCTGATGCCAGGCACCCGAAGTCATAGACGGGGGCGCCAAGCAACGAGCCCGCCGCCGCCACGAGAAAGCCGACCGCAACGCTGACAACCCGGAGCCGCCAGCGAAGCAAAACATGAACGGATCGTACGGTCTGCGTCATGAATTCGTCTGCCCAATTCGTCCGCATGCCGGCTTGGTCATGCCTCGTAGCCGCGTATCGCGGCTTCCTTGCCGAAGATCGAGGCGATCAGCGCGGTGCGGATCCACATGCCGTTGCGCATCTGGCGCCAGTACACGGCCCGCGGATCCTCATCGACCGCCACATCGATCTCCTGCCGCCGCGGGAATGGATGCATGATCACACCATGCGGGCGCAACAGGGCGAGATACTCCCGTCGGAAACAGAAGCGCCGCGTGTCGATGCGGCTGCTCTCCCCGGCCTTGTCCCACTCGTCCTGGATCCGGGTCATGTAGACGGCATCGGCCTGCGGGATCGCCCGCTCGAGATCGTCCGACAATTCCACGTTTACACCGGCTGCATCGAGCAAGGCCAGGATATCCTCGCCGATCTGGAGTTCGCGCGGCGCCACGAACAGCATCCGGACCTGCTCGTAGGTGGTCAACAACCACGCGAGCGAGCGCACGGTCCGGCCGCGCGCCAGGTCCCCCACGAACACTACGGTCTTCCCGTCGATCCCGCCCTGCCGCTCGAAACTCCGCTGCAGCGTGTAGATATCCAACAGCGCCTGGGTGGGATGCTGGTCCTTCCCGGAACCGGCGTTCACGATCGGGACCGGGCGGTCGGTGTTGGAGAGCAGCCAGGCCATGCGCTCGGCCAGCCCCCCGATCTGCGACCGCATGATGATCAGGTCGAAATAGGAACTGAACGTCCGGACCGAATCCTCCTGCGATTCCCCCTTGAACTCGCTGGACGTGGCCGTATCGCGGACTTCGCCCACGTTGACGCCGAGAATCTGGCAGGCCGCGCAGAATGACAGGAAGGTGCGGCTGCTCGGCTGGCTGAAGTACAGCATGGCGCGCTGGTTGGGCATGAGCCCGCGCAGGAACGTCATCCCCGCCTCCTGCTTGGAAATGCGCCGAATCTGCGTGGCCAGCGACCCCAGCTCCTCCAATCGCCGCCGGTTGAACTGCTGGGCCAGCAACACGTGGAACTCGCGGCCGTTCTCTTCCAGGTAGGCGGCCTTGTCCACGACGTCCAGGGCGTGGAAATCATCCCAGGCGATGCGCGTGAGGTCGCGTTCTCCGCTCACAATTCCACCCCACCCAGGGTTGCCACCATCACAGCCTTGATGGTGTGCACGCGGTTCTCGGCCTCGTCGAACACCTTGGAAAACGGCGCCTCAAACACGTCATCGGTCACTTCCATGGGGCCGATCTCCCGTGTCACTTCCGTGTTACCGTCGTGAAATGCCGGCAGGCAGTGCAGGAACACGACCTGCCCGGCCTTTACGTTGCCCGTGGCCTGCATCAGGCCCATGTTGACCTGGTACGGCCGCAGCAGCCCGAGGCGCTCCTGGAACTTGGCCTCCTCGCCCATCGACACCCACACGTCCGTGTAAACGGCGTTGGCACCCTTGACGGCGTCGGCAGGCTCATGACTCACGGCCACCGAACCGCCTCGCGCCGCCGCCATGTCCGACGCCATCCGGCACAGATCCGGCGCCGGCGCCAGCTCGCGCGGCGTGCAGTTGACAAAGTGCATGCCGGCCTTGGCGCAACCGATCATCAGGGTATTGGCCACGTTGTTGCGGCCATCGCCCACGTAGACGACCTTCAGCCCCTTGAGCCGGCCGAAGCACTCGCGAATCGTCAACAGGTCGGCCAGGATTTGCGTGGGATGGCACTCATCCGTCAGAGCGTTCCATACCGGCACGCCCGAGTGGGTCGCCAGTTGCTCTACGGTCTGCTGGCGAAAACCGCGGAACGCAATGCCGTCGAACATCCGCCCCAGGACGCGGGCCGAATCGGCGATCGACTCCTTGCGGCCGAAGTGGATGTCATGGATGTCCAAGTATTCGGCCCGCCCCCCCTCATCGGTGGCAGCCACGGTGAAGGCACACCGCGTCCGGGTCGACGACTTTTCAAAGATAAGCCCGACACTCTTGTGCCGCAGCGCATCGCCCCGAATCCCCATCCGTTTGCGCCGCTTGTACTCCGCGGCCAAGTCAATGAGCCCGATCAAGGCCTCGTCCGACAGATCCTCGAGCCGCAACAGGCTGCGGCCCTTCAAACTCGCCATATCATTCATGACCGATCCGTTTCGTGTTCCGACGTTCAGGGGGCCTGCCAGAGCAACTGGCGCTTTGCGCCCAGGATGCGCGCGTAAGGCGGATTGGTCCTGCAAACGACAACCGCCACTTCCGTTCGATTGGTCCCGTACATGTTCAGGGCCGGCTCGTTCTCGATCACGGAAAGGCCCACCTGCGTGTCGCCCTCGTGGGTGAAGAACCCCAGGGCCGGCGCGTCGTCGCCCAGCAGGCCAAGCCCAACGCGCTTGCGGCCGCCCAGGTCGAAGAAGCTGACGCTCGATCCTTTCCGGTCCGTCGTCAGGCCCGCCCGGTCCGTTCCCCGGTCGTCACACAGATTGATCGCCGCCGCCTCGCCGAACTGGCCGATGCCCGTGCGTTTGGTCTCGCTGCGGTCGTAGAAGAACATGCTGCTCCAGTCATCGCGGGTGTGGATCGCCACCCGCTTGTGTCCCTGCGTGTCGCGCAAGACCAGGCCCGGCCACCCTTCGACCATGCCGAGAACGATGCGGGGATTCTCGCCGATGTCAAAGATGCCCATGGCCGGGGATCCCTCGCGGGTCATGCCCACGCCCATGCGCTGCTGACCGGACGTATCAAAAAAGATCAGGCGGGGCCCGCCCTCCGCAACACCCAGCCACGCCCGCATCTGGCCGTCGGTATCGCGAATCACGAGGTGCCCGCAATCGATCTGCTTGAAATTCCCGACCCCGCTGGTATCACCGCCGGACAGGGCCATGACCAGGGCAGTCCCTCCGGCCAGCACGGCCAGGCCGGCGATCGCGCGAAACCAGCGATTCTGGCGCTCCAACCGGGCCAGGCGCGCCCGAATATCCTGTTCCCAATCCTGTCGCGTTTCCATGCTATCCCCCCGGGGTTAAAGTCAGCCGATCATAGTACAACGGCCCGGCTGGCGCAACGCCGGCCGACATCGATCAAGGTTTCCGCAGTTCCGCAACCAAGGCGTCGGCCGCGGCCGCCCAGTCCTTCTCGCCCGCATCCCGCGCGGCCGCCGCAGCGCCCGCCGCCGCCGCCTGGGCCTCCGTGACGGCTCCCCCTGCCTTGAGGCTGCCGGCCGCTGTCATCAGGCAGGGGAAGGCCCTGCGGGGCTGGTCCGCCTTGCGAAAGGACTCGCCGGCCGCGGCGAGCGACCTGGCCATATCCCGATAGTTGCCAGCTTGACGCAGCCATTGCGCCTCCCGCTCCCGCGCCACGGCCGTCGCCGCCGCGGCGCCGTCCTGTTCGGCAAGCCGTGCGGCGATCCGCTCCGCCCTTGCGTGCAGAAGAGGCGCGGCGGCCGGGCCCAGGTCGCTCCGCGCGGCGGCCAGCAGGCGCGTCGCGGCGACCGCATTGTTCGAGTCGCACGCGGCCATGGCCAGCTCAAGCCGGGCCTGAGCCCTGCCCGACTGATCCGCGCCGATGTCCAGCGCGTGTTGCGCCGCCTGCACGGCCTCTTCGGGCTTGCCGTCCTGCCGCGCAGCCTGCGCTTCCGCAAGGCAAAGACGGGCCGCCTCCGCGCCCCGCGGCGGCAGCCCGGCCCGGGCTTCGGCCAGAAGGACACGGGCTTGCGCCGGCCGCCCCTGCGCCAGGCGGCAAAGCGCCAGGTTGTAAGCGTTGCGGGCAGACTCAGGCGAGTCGCCAACGAGCCGGGCGCGGTCCCTGGCCCGCTCGAAAAGCTGAGCCGCGCGCTCGACGTCGCCCTGCTCGTAGGAGGCCAGCGCGCTCCCCGCCAAATCGTGCAGGACGATATCCACCGCGGGCTGCCCCACCCGCGCCGACGTACACCCGGCCAGGACCGCAGCGCCGGCCAGCAATCCCATGATGCCAAGGCCCGCCTTCACGGTGCCACCTCCCGGGCGGCGCCGGACGGCGGCACCGGCGCCAGCATCGGCGTCGCCCCGTCCTGGTTGATGTAGGAACGAACGAGCCAGTGTCGCTGCACGCCCTCGATAAGCCGCTGTGTCTCGCGCAGCGTCGACTCCGCCTGCAGCAGCACGGCCTGCACGTTCGCCACCTGCCCCGTCAATCCGCCCGCCATGACCGTCACGTCGCGCACCGCGTCCCCGGCCTGCTGGCCGATGGCGGGCAGCTTGTCGGCCGTGACGTTCAGTGTCTGGCTAAGCTTCTGCACGTCCTTCATGATCGCGTCGAGCTTGTCGGCCACCGCCGGGAGTTGCGCCGTGGTCTGGCGCACGTCCTTGACGATGCCGTCGACTTCCTTCGCCCAGGCGGGATCGCCGATCAGCTTCCCGACTGTGCCTTCGCGGCCCTCGAGTTGGCCGGTAATGCCGTTCACGTGCGCCAGGATGCCCTTGACTTCATCGAGCATCGGAACGGCGGCAGCGCGGAAATCGTCGACCATCTGCTTGGCCGCCTGGATCAATTCCTCGTCGCGCACGACCGTGATGTAGTGCCCCGACGGCAGCAAGGCGTTCGTCGTGCCGCCCAGCGTGACCTCCACATAGGAATCGCCGGCCACCTCGAACTTCTTCTCGACCTTGGCCAGCGAGTCGGAGTGAACGAAGGGGGCGAACTTGCCCTGGAGCACGAAGACGGTCTCCATGCCGCCATCCTTGGTCGGCACGATCTCGCCGACGCGGCCCGCCAGCGTCCCCAGGATGTGGACCTCGGCGCCTTCCTGCAACCCGTAAGTGCCGTCGCCCGCATTGAAGGCCGCCCGCAGCACATAGTCCTTCTGGAACCAACCCTTGGCGTGGCCGGCAAGGTAGATACCCGTCACCAGCAGTAGTACACCCAGCAGCACGAATCCGCCCGCGATCTCGCTCGCGTAACGGAACTTGTATGGACGATTCATGCCTTCATGCTCCTTCCGGGGCCAACGGCACCAGCCGCTCGCCCTCCATCTTGAATCGCTTGCACGACTCGAAATCCTTGCACCCGCACACGCGCGGCTCGTCCGTCAGCCACACTACCGCCGCCCCGCGGCGGGCTTCCTCGGCCACAGCCGCGAGCAGCAGGGACGCATCGGCGCGCGGCGCCCCGAACAGGGGACGCTCCAGAATTACCAGTGCGGGCCGTCCCAGCAGCGCGCGCACCCATTCGAGCTTCCGCAGCACCAGCCCAAGCACGCGCGAGGGCCGGGCATCGGGAATCTCGCCAATCCCGAATCGCCGTGCCAGCGCCACAGCCTCGTCGACCACGTCGCCGTGCGGCCGGTGCGTGTGGTGGAACTCCGCCAGACAGATATTATCCAAGACCGAGAGGTTGCTGACCCAGCCGTAGTTATGGAAAACGCGGCGAATCCGGCCGCGCCGGTTGGCCTGCCGATGCGCGCTCATCGTCTCCCACCCCTCGCCCATGAACGCCACCCGGCCTTCGTCGGCCAGGATCAAACCCTCCGCCACATCGGCCAGGGGCACGTGTTCGCGGCCCTCCTCGACCTCCACAATCGCGACTTCGCCGGCGCGCAACGCAAACGACACCTCGCGCAACCCGACCGCAAGATGCGTGTCCGACAGCACGGTCACGCCTTCGAACTGCAGGATGATGTCCGGTTCTGCCATGGGAATCACGCGTAAGTCAGGATCGACACGATGACCGACACCACCAACACAGCGGCATAGGACCGCACCACGCTGCGCGTGACGGCCTGCGGGATGTCGGTGGCCAGGCCCTCGACGGAGAGCCCCTCCATGGACGCGATCACCGCCGTCAGCAGGCCCGGCACCAGCGTCTTGGCGAGCAGGTTGTAGAAGTCGCCGGGCTCGACCCCCTGCAGCACGCTGCGGACGAAAATGGTGGGGTCGCCCGGTCCCGTGCCAAGAAACGCACCACAGAGGTAGCCGCTGCCGAAGGAGACGACCACGAACATGACAGTCAGGCACAACACGCAGATGGCCATGCCGAGCGCGCGCGGCATCACCAGGTAGACCATGGCGTCCACCCCCTGCGCGTCGAGCACCTCGACCTCCTTGCGCACCGTCATTCCCGCCATCTCCGCAGCCATAGCCGTTCCGCTGCGACCAATGACGATGAAGTTGACGAGCAAAGGGCCCAGTTCGCGAACGATAACTGTGATCAGGAGCGGACCGAGAAGTTGCGACTGCCCGAGCCGGCCCATCCACACCTGGGCCTGGACCACCACCGATATACCGGTGAGCAGTGCCATGATGCTCACAAACGCCAGCGCATCGTAGCCGGTGAACAGGATCTGGAGCGCGAATACGCGGCGCGTCGTGCGAGGCCAGGAGCCCGGCCGAACCGCAAGCGTCAGCACATTCCACGCCACCGCCGTAAGCCTTCGCAGGCGTCGGAATTGGCTGATGGCGCCGTCTCCTATGACAGCCAGAAATGACATGGGTGCCAGCGTAGCCACCCCCTCCCCGCCTCTCAAGTCTAATCTACCCTCTCGCCACGGTCACGACATGCACGCCCGCCGCGCCCGCTTCCATCAGGGCTGCTGATGCCTCTGCCAAGGTGGCCCCGGTCGTCATCACGTCGTCGACCAGCAGGAACCGCCGGCCGTCGACCCAGCCGGGATGCGTCACGGCAAACGCGCCGCGCACGTTGGCGGCGCGCGCCCGCGCCGACAGGCGGGTCTGCGTTCCCGTGTCGCGCACCCGCTTGAGGCAGCCGCCCGCCACCGGCAGGCGGAGTCGGCGGGCGAGCGATTCGGCCAGCAGCGCGGCCTGGTTGTAGGTCCGGTACCGCTCGCGCGCCGGGTAAAGGGGCACATAGACGACAGCGTCAAAGTGTTCGCGGGAATACTCGGTGTTGACGCAGGCTTCCAGCCAGCCGGCCAAATCCGGTGCCAGATGTGTCGCCGCGCCATACTTGAACCGATGCAGCACCAGCGGCACGACACCCCGGAAGCGCAACGCCGAACGCGCCTGGACGAACGCCGGTGCATGCTCCACGCAGAAGGCGCACCGGTACTCCTGCGTGATGGCGCCTTCCACGGGATCGCCGCACTGTGCGCAGAAGGGGGGCCGGATCACCGGCAGTTCGGAACGGCAGTCCCAGCACAGGTGGCCCGGCGCGGCGCCCACGGGCCGGCCGCATCCCTCGCACGTGCGGGGCCACACGAGGTCTAGCACGGCCTGCAGCAGCAAGGGGCCGGAGGACATCAGGCCGGACGTTTCAGGTAGCGGCCGACGATCGGTTCCAACGCGTCATAGGCCGCCCGCGGGACGGCGTCCGGGGACGTCATGATGGCCCCCTGCAAGGCGTGGCCGCAGGCGCATGACGGAGAAGTCGCCGTCAGCCGAGGCACGAGCCGCCGGATGACTTCCTTGGCCAACTGCGTATTGGCCTGGAGGGTCGCGACGATCATCTCGACCGACACGCCTTCCTCGCTCGCATACCAGCAATCGTAGTCCGTCACCATGGCCATGGACTGGTAGCAAAGCTCAGCTTCGCGGCAAAGCTTGGCTTCCGGCAGGCTCGTCATGCCGATGATGTCGAACCCGAGGCGGCGGTAGACCTGCGACTCGGCGCGCGTGGAGAAGGCCGGTCCTTCCATGTTCACATAGGTGCCCGTGCGTTGCAGGCGCACTGCGTCGCCCAGGGCAAGGTCACGGATGGTCTCCGTCACCACGGCGGCGATGGACTCGCGTAACGCCTTGCAGGTGGGATCGCCGAACGAAACGTGGGCCACGATCCCGTTGCCGAAGAATGTGTGCGCCAAGGCGCCCTTGGTACGGTCGTAGTACTGGTCCGGCAGCACGACGTCGCGCGGCCGCAAGCCTTCGCGGAGGCTGCCGACGGCGCTCACGGACATGACGGCCGACACACCCAGCTTCTTGAAGCCCCAGATGTTGGCCTTGTGGTTGATTTCCGACGGCAGCAAGCGGTGACCGCGGCCATGGCGGGGCAGGAAGACAACCTCGGCGGAGCCCAGGCGGCCGTGGATATACGGGTCCGAAGGCTGTCCGAACGGCGTCTGCAGCGTCACCTCACGCGTGTCCGCCAGCCCTTCCAGTTGGTACAACCCGCTGCCGCCAATAATGCCGAGTTTCATGCGTAGGGCTCCTCGTTTCGGCGCCGGGGCTATCCGCGGCGCCCTGCCGGGGCGGAACGTGGTAGGCCGTCCGGGGCTCGAACCCGGGACCACTTGATTAAAAGTCAAGTGCTCTACCAACTGAGCTAACGGCCTGTCGGCGCTCCGCGCAAGGGTGGCTACGATAGGAGAAACCCCTCAACTCCAGCAAGGGAATTCTCGTGAAGCTATTGCGCCCGAATCCTTAGCGAAGCGTGGCGGCAGTGCCGCCGCGCTTCGCCAAGGATGTATTTTTGGCGCATGACACAGGCAATGGAGGCGATTGATGCGGCAACCGCGCCGAAGCGGTGCGCGAATG
>CAITUY010000014.1 GCA_903895695.1 uncultured bacterium | reverse complement strand
GACAAGACGTCGGGTCAGGTAGCCAGAGTCAGCAGTTCGCAGCGCCGTATCGGCCAGGCCCTTACGAGCACCGTGCGTCGAGATGAAGTACTCGAGAACTGAGAGCCCTTCACGGAAGTTCGACTTGATTGGGCGCGGAATGATCTCGCCCTTCGGGTTCGCAACAAGACCACGCATACCGGCGATCTGTCGCACCTGCATCATGTTTCCGCGGGCCCCGGAGTTGACCATCATGAAGACCGGGTTGGTCCGAGGGAAGTTCTCCTGCATGGCGCGGGCAACTTCGTCGGTGGCGCGAGTCCAGATCTCAATGAGTTCCTGACGACGCTCCGAGTCTGTGATCAATCCCCGGTCGTACTGCTTCTCGACCTTGTCGGCCCGATCTTCAGCAGCCGCAAGCAGCGCAGCCTTGGCCGGCGGCGTGACAACGTCCTCGATGGAGATCGTGACACCAGAGCGTGTGGCCCAGCGGAAGCCGAGGTCCTTTAGCGCATCCAGCGTGTGCGCTACCTGAACCTTCGGGTAACGCTCTGCCAAATCGTTAACGATCAAGCCCAACTGCTTCTTGTCAATCTCTAGATCGACGAATGGGTAGTCGGTCGGCAGTGCCTCATTGAACAGCGCCCGACCCAGTGTGGTCTCCAGGATGAGCGGGTCGCCCAAGGCGAAGTCCTCCGGAAGCACGGCGCCAACCGGCGGCACAGCCCCGCGCATGCGCAGCTTGATGCGGCTCTGCAGCGACAGGTCCTTAGCGTCGAAAGCCATGAAGGCTTCAGACACTGAGCTAAACGCCCGTCCCTCGCCAGCCAACCCAGTCCGGTTAGCCGTCAGGAAGTAGATGCCCAGCACCATGTCCTGCGTCGGCGTCGTGATCGGGCGGCCGTTAGCCGGGGAAAGAATGTTGTTGCTCGAAAGCATCAACACCCGGGCCTCAGCCTGCGCCTCAGCCGACAGCGGCACGTGGACCGCCATCTGGTCACCGTCGAAGTCCGCGTTGAAAGCGGTGCAAACGAGTGGGTGAATCTGAATGGCCTTGCCTTCGATCAACTGTGGTTCGAAGGCCTGGATACCCAGCCGGTGCAACGTCGGCGCCCGGTTCAACATGACCGGATGCTCGGAGATGACCTCTTCGAGAACGTCCCAAACAACCGGACGCGAACGCTCGACCATGCGCTTGGCGCTCTTGATGTTCTGGGCGTGGTTCAGATCAACCAGGCGCTTCATGACGAATGGCTTGAACAATTCCAGCGCCATCTGCTTGGGCAGACCACACTGGTGCAGCTGAAGCTGGGGACCAACGATGATGACCGAACGGCCCGAGTAGTCCACGCGCTTACCGAGCAAGTTCTGACGGAACCGACCTTGCTTGCCCTTGAGCATGTCGGACAACGACTTCAGCGGCCGGTTGCCCGGTCCCGTTACAGGACGTCCGCGGCGGCCGTTATCGAACAGCGCGTCGACAGCCTCCTGAAGCATCCGCTTTTCGTTGTTGACAATGATTTCCGGGGCACCCAGGTCGAGCAGGCGCTTGAGCCGGTTGTTCCGGTTGATCACACGTCGGTAGAGGTCGTTCAGGTCGCTGGTAGCGAAACGTCCACCATCGAGCTGGACCATTGGACGCAAGTCCGGCGGAATGACCGGGACACAATCCAAGACCATGCCCATTGGCGAGTTGGTCGTGGTGAGGAATGCGGTGACGACCTTCAGACGCTTGAGGGCACGCGTCTTGCGCTGGCCCTTTCCGGTCTTGACGATCTCGCGCAACTTCTCAGATTCGCTGGCCAGGTCAAAGGTCTCGAGCCGACGCTGGATCGCAGCAGCACCCATGCCACCTTCGAAGTAGCGGCCGTAGCGGTCGCGCATCTCGCGGTACAGCACCTCGTCGCCCTCAAGGTCTTGAACCTTAAGTGCCTTGAACCGGTCGAAGACGCGGTCGATGCGGTCGATCTCAAGATCGGCCTTGCGGCGGATCTGCTGCAACTCGCGCTCGGCGGATTCGCGCACCTTGCGTCGAACATCGCTCTTGGCACCCTCAGCTTCGAGCTCGGCCAGATCGGCTTCGAGCTTCTCCTGCCGCTTGTTCAGGTCGTCATCGCGACGGGAAGTAATCCGTGTGCGCTCAACCTGAATCTGCGACTCGAGCGACGGCAGGTCGCGATGGCGAGCCTCATCGTCGACGCCGGTGATCATGTAGGCCGCGAAGTAGATGACCTTCTCGAGGTCCTTGGGGGCCAGATCCAGCAGGTAGCCCAGCCGACTCGGGACGCCCTTGAAGTACCAGATGTGTGTAACGGGCGCTGCTAGTTCGATGTGGCCCATGCGCTCACGACGGACCTTGGCCCGGGTGACCTCAACGCCGCAACGCTCGCAGATGATGCCCTTGAAGCGCACCCGCTTGTACTTGCCGCAGTAGCACTCCCAGTCGCGGGTGGGCCCGAAGATCTTCTCGCAGAACAAGCCATCTTTCTCGGGCTTGAGCGTGCGGTAGTTGATCGTCTCGGGCTTCTTCACCTCGCCATGAGACCAGGTACGAATGTCGTCCGCGGTGGCTAGGCCGATACGCAGATCGTCGAAGAAGTTGACGTCAAGCACAGGTCAGTCCTTTTGGTCGTGGGCCGTCAATGGTCCGGAGCCGAGCCGGCAAATTAAGCCGGCTCGGTCGCTAGACCTCTTCAACGCTGCTCGGCTCACGCCGCGACAGGTCGATGCCGAGTTCTTCCGCTGCGCGGAAGACGTCCTCGTCGGAGTCCTTCATCTCGATGGCGAGGCCGTCCGAGGACAGCACCTCAACATTTAGACATAGGGACTGCATTTCCTTCACCAGCACCTTGAATGACTCAGGGATACCCGGCTCAGGAATGTTCTCGCCCTTAACGATGGCCTCGTACACCTTCACGCGGCCGAGCACGTCATCG
>CAITUY010000013.1 GCA_903895695.1 uncultured bacterium | reverse complement strand
GCGATGGGATGAGGGACTGTGTTCGTATAAGCAGGCGCGAATTCTACGGAAGCACGGGTACACCGGGCGCGAGACTCGGGAGGAGGCCGGGAAGATTCTGGACCTTATCTTCGAGAAGAGACGGGAGCGGGAGACGGTGGGAGTGTGAGCATGAACACGGACGGAAGGGACAGAACGGGGAAGCGGCGCGGCGGGGCCGCCGTCGCCCTACCCCGAAGGAGTTCACGTGATGGGTGAGTGGGTACGAGTCACGCGGGGAGCGCCCTGCCCCATTTGCCGCAAGCCTGACTGGTGCACCGTGGCCGGGGACGGGACGGCGGCCTGTTGCATGCGAACGGAGTCGGACCGGCGGATGGGCAATGGCGGGTGGCTACACCGGCTCGGCCGCGACTTGCTCGGGGCACCGGCCCGTGCCGCGGGCCCACCAATGGCACGGCGATACCTGTCGGCGGAGGCCCTGGGCAAGACGTGGGCGCGGTGGGCCTACAGCACAACGGACGCTCAGGTGGACGGTCTGGCCGGGCGCCTCGGCGTGAGCGCGGAGGCGTTGCGGGTGCTGGGGTTGTGTTGGGCCTGGCCGCATGAGGCGTGGGGGTTTCCGATGTTCGATGGTGACGAGGAATTCGCGGGGATCCGGTTGCGGTCCGATGACGGCGACAAATGGGCGTTGCGCGGTGGCCGGCAAGGCATCTTCATCCCGCAGGTCGAGCCTCAGGGCGAGACGCTCATCGTGGAGGGGCCGACCGACGCCGCGGCGGCGGCCACGCTCGGGTTCCACGCACTGGGGCGGCCGTCGTGTAACGGCGGGGCGCGTGAGATCGCGGCGTATTGCCGGCGGCACGGCATCAAGCGGGTATCGGTGCTGGCGGACAATGACTCGCCGGGGATCAAAGGCGCGCGGGCGCTGTGCGGGCAGGTCGGATTGCCGGCGCGGCTCATGGTGCTGCCGGCCAAGGATTTGCGGGAATGGGTACGTAACGGTGGCACGCGCCAGGCGGTTGAGGCGTGCCTGGCGGTTCATCGGTGGAACGTCTAATTGAGAGGCCCGCCTCCGCCCGGAGTACCGGGCTTACGGCGTGGCGATCCTACGGATCGGAGAACCTGACATGGCTGGTCACTGGATCGAATGGGAAAAAGGGTTGGTCCGCAAACCGGAGGTGATGCGGATCGCGCGGACGCTCCAGTGCACGCCACAGCACGCGGCAGCGTGCTGCATGATGGTCTGGGAGTGGGCGGAAGATGTGACCGAGAACGGGGTAATACCCGGCCTCACGGCGGCGGACGTGTCGTTCGCCGCCGGCGTGGAGGGGATCGGCGAGGCGATGATCGCGGCGGGGTGGCTCCTGGAGACGGGTGACGCGGTGGTGTTGCCGAATTGGGAGCGGCACAACGGCGAGCCGGCGAAGCGGCGGATGCTGGACGCGCTGCGGAAGAGAGTCCAGCGGCGCGAGGACAAACACCGGACATTGGACGGACGCGCGTCCGATTGAAGCCGGACGAAACGCGGACAGAAATCGGACGTGTCCACCGTTACAGCACAGCACAGTACAGCACAATGTTTACCAAGAGTAATAGTAATACGGCATTACGGCTTACGGCGGTATACGGCGTAAGCGGTATACGGCAGGGGGGTGCCTGGTCATGAGCCGTTGCCGGTACCGTTACGAGGATCTACCGGAACATCTCCGCTCGCAGGTCGACTGCGCACTAAGAAGTCAGAAGCCAGAAGTCAGAATACAGGAGCCGAAAATCGAACCTCATGATGCCGGCGTTGCGAGAGGTCAGCGGCCAAACAAGACAGAGGCGCGGTACCGGGCGGAGATCATCGACCGGCGGGACGATGTGGTGGCGGTGCACTACGAAGGGCTGACGCTCCGGATGGCGAACGGGCATCGGTACACGCCGGATTGGATCGTGGTGACGAGCGTGCGACGGATCGAGTGTCACGAAGTGAAAGGTCGGTATGCGTTGCAGAGTCAGCAGCGCGCACGCCTGGCGTTCGACCAAGCGCGCGTTGAGTTCCCCTGGTTCGGCTGGGTGTGGGCGGTGAAGACGCCGACCGGGTGGGTGGTAGATCAGTGAGGAGGTCGAAGCTATGGAATGTCACAAGTGCGAATATCGTGAGGCAGTCGAGGCCGGGAAGTATGCAGGAGTGCCGTACGCCGAGACGCCGTGCAGTCGGTGCAACTTGCAGGAGGTATCCCTGCTCACAATGGCCGAAGATAGAGATCGGCCCGCCTTCGTGCCGGGTAAGGATGGGCCACAGGAAGCGACCTGTGAAATGGTGCCGTTCCCCGAGGAAGTTGAAGCGGTCGACGGTAAGTTGCCGGTGGGCGTGATGACGGAGTTCATCGCGCGGTTGCTGGCACTGCCGCCAGAAGTTCGTGATGTCGTGTGTTGGCGCTTCACCGGGGTGACGTATCCGGAGATTGGTCGAATACAGGGGATTACATCGGCCGGCGCTGAAGCGCGGCATGAACGGGCCTTGCGGTTGTTTCCAGAACTGCGGAAATTGTTCGGCCGGAAGATCGCAAAGCAGAAGTTACGGCGCCGGGCAGGTGAGTTATCAGGCGGAATTCCCTGTAAATGCGCCGTTTCCGATAGGGGTTTCAGGGCGTGATGGCCGGAAAGTGGCATGTTGTGTTTTTGGCGCAAGACTTTGCGACGCGGCATGTTGCGCCGGATTTCGGCGAGGTTTCGTTCAGGGAATAACAGCGCGGAGCGGTACGCGAAGCGGGGGCCCCATGGCCGGCGGCCAGGGATCGCGGGGCGGCGCGCGCGGAGTGGTGAACGTAGTTCACCACAGCGGGGATGGGGGGGTCCTGTAAGGGGGGAAGGGGCCCGGCGGGAGCGGCGGCCGGCGTAGACGGCCGCCGCCGCGCCGCGCGGTTGGGGTGAGTGCGGGGGTTCCTGGGAAGGGGGAGCGGGAGGGGCCGCCGCCGGTGGTGGTCGGCGGCGGTGCGGTGGTCAGAGGGACTCTTCGTACATCGTGCCCAGCAGGTGAGTGTCGCCCATTACCTGGATTCGGCCGACTTCCTGCACGTCCCGGGTGCGGGGAGGAAAGTAGCCGGCGATGTCGGCGAACTCCTTCAGGTCCTCAGCGTCGATGAGGTAGACAGCGGCGGGGTTGCCGCCGTTGGGTATGCGGGCTCGGACAAGTACGTATTCTCTGGTTGCGCTCATGTGTGTCGGTCTCCTTTCGGGGGTAGTGCCGCCGCCGGCACCGGCCGGCGGCGGCGTGGTGGTCACCAGGTGCCTGTCATGACGGCTTCGTCGAACGCGGCGGCTTCGAACGTGGCCATTTCTGGCCGGCCGCACTCCTCGCAAAGGCAGGTCTTGCCGTTGGGAATGAAGAGGGCGCGTTTACCGGCGAGGGGTTTCTTGCACTTGGCGCATTCACCAAAGCGCGCCGTGGTCCATCGGGGGTCTCCGCTGTAGCGGCGTCCATAGCTCATGTGCGTTTCCTCAGCGACCGCAAACGGCCGGCACGGTGTTGATTAGTCTTGGGTCAACGACTTCGATCATGCCGACGGGGACGGCATCGAGGAGGCCCATGAAATCGCCGTTCATGTACTGTGCGAACTGGCCTTTGCTTGTCCTGACGAAACTGCCGTTCCTCAGGCATCCTTCGACATTGTGTGCCCACGTCCACCAGCGTTTTGCGTTCTTCTTCATTGGTTCTGCTTCCCTTTCTGTGTTGTTGCGTTTCATGTGAGTGCGCGGCCTTCATCGGCCCAGACGATGCCTTCACCGAAACCGAGTGCGGCGCGGCAAGCGTCGAGGGTTGAACCGGTGGTCGCCATGTTGTCGACAAAGTAATAGGCGGTGGCGGTGGCGGTGAGCGGACCGGCGACACGGATCATGGCGTGTTCTTCGCCACGCAAGCCGGGAAGGCCGCGGCGGCGGCGGACGCATGAAGATTCGACGGGGTGTTTCCGGCCGACGGTGATTTTGACTTGGACACGGCGGTCCGGAAAGCGGCGGTGGATCTCCGCCGCGAGTTCGTTGGCAATCTGGCGGTTGGCATCGACTGCGCCGGTGCTGCTTGGAACCGGCATGACAACGATGACCGTTCCGGCCGCCTCGGCGGCATCGAGGAGCGGCGCGAGATCGCGGGCGGCGATTTCGCACGCCTCGGCCGTGGGGATTTTGAGGGCATAGGCGATTCGCCTGACTTCCACTTCATCGGGCGTGAGGGGGCGTGAACGGGGGCTGACATACTTGTGAGCGGTGATGGTGTGCATGTGAGTGCCTCCGGTTCAGTTGTCGGTGAAGTCGATCAAGCCAGCCTCGCGCAAGCTGACGTGGGATTGGCGGCGGTCGGGAGCCGGCCGGCCGATGACAACATGGTCCAGCACTCTGATGCCCAGG
>CAITUY010000012.1 GCA_903895695.1 uncultured bacterium | reverse complement strand
CGGCCGATGACGGCGCCTCCGATCTTGACGAGTTCCAGCCGTCCCTGGGGAAACTCCCGCGCTTCCTCCGGTTTGTCGAAATGCTTCACTTCGGCCTTGGCCATCGTGTGCCTCCTCTGCTCTGCCGGGCAAGGGCCGCAAGTCTGCGGTTGCCCACCAATGCAGGAGGCACATTGCCCCTCAAAGACCCAGGATTACATCAGGAAGGTCATGATGTTGTGCTACGCAATCCCTTAGGCCCGAAGCCTTACTGCCCGCTGCCGCCCTTGTTGCCGCCGAACATCTGCGAGGCCATCTTCATGCCCATTTCCGACATGGCCCGCATCTGTTCCTGGCTTTTGGCGGGCGACAACTACACTTCCGCACTGACGACAACTACACTTCCGCACGGGCGGCGGGGTATGTGACATGCTGAACCGAGGCAAGGAGGGCCCCGGGGATGCGTGTAACAGATCGGCAAGTGAGGAAGTTATTCATGGAGTACCAGAAGAGCGGGAAGATACAGATGGCGGCGTTGAAGGCGGGGATGAACCGCGATACGGCGTCCGCCTACATTGGCAGTGGACGGTTGCCCTCGGAGCAGGTGGTAGCACGGGACTGGCGGACGCGTCAGGATCCGTTTGAGGCCCACTGGGCGGAAGCGGAGGCGATGCTGAGGGAGGCGCCTGAACTGGAGGCCAAAGCGCTGTTCGAGTGGCTGGGTGAGCAGCATGGCGGGCAGTACGACGAAGGGCAGTTGCGGACGTTTCAGCGTCATGTGCGGCGGTGGCGGGCGTTGTCCGGTCCGGAGAAGGAAGTCTACTTCCCTCAGGACCACCGCCCCGGCGTGCGGCTGTCGACGGACTTCACGTGCCTGAAGAGTCTGGGCCTGACGATCCACGGCGAGGCCTTCGAACAGATGCTCTGTCACAGCGTGTTGACGTACTCCAACTGGCAGTGGGGTGCCTTGTGTCTCAGTGAGAGTTTTCTGTCCCTGCGCAAGGGTTTTCAGGCGGCGCTGGCCCGACTGGACCGTGTGCCGGCGGAACACTGGACGGATAACACGACGGCGGCGACGCACAAGTTGGGCGGAGACGCCCAGGGCCACCGCGGTTTCAACGGCAGTTACGTGAAGTTGATGGAGCACTTCGGGCTCGAACCGCACACGATCAACCGTGAAGAACCCCACGAGAACGGTGACGTGGAGTCGGCCAACGGGGCGTTGAAGCGGCGGCTGAAGCAACATCTGCTGTTGCGCGGCAACCGCGATTTCGATGATGCAGACGCCATTCGCCGCTTTATCGAGGAGGTATTCACCAAGGCCAACCGCGGCCGGCAGAAGCGCTTAGCCGAGGAACTGGCCGTCATGCGACCGTTGCGGGTCGCCCTGTTGCCGGAGTATGTCGAGGAGGATGTGCCCGTCAGCCGGTGGAGCACGGTCCAGAGCGACCGGCGTACCTACTCAGTGCCGAGTCGGCTCATCGGCGAGACCGTGCGCATCCTGCGCCACGAGGAGCGGGTCGAGGTTTACCTGGCTGGAGTCCGGCAGTTGGACATGCCGCGCCTGACCGGGGAGAAGACGCATTCGATCAACTACCGTGACATCATCGAGTGGCTACTGCGCAAGCCGGGCGCGTTCGCGCAGTACCGTTTCCGGGCCGATTTGTTCCCGAGCCTCGTGTTCCGACGCGCCTACGACCGGTTGTGCCAGGACTGTGCGCCGCGGAGGGCGGATTTGGAGTACCTGCGGATCCTGCGCCAGGCGGCCCGGACGATGGAGTGCGAGGTCGAGCGCGTTCTCGTGGACTTGGCGCAACGCGACCTAACGCCTCGTTGGTCACTCGTGCAGGAGTTCTGGCCGACGGCCCTGCCCGTCGCCGTGCCGGATCTCCTGCCCTTGAACGTTGAACTGGCGGACTACGACGCGCTCTTGGCGGAGGTGCCCGCGTGAACGCGTCCAGTCTACCGGTTCTGTTGCGTTCGCTGTACCTGGGCGAAATGGCGCGGGCTCTGGAGCCCGTCACAGATCAGGCTGGCCGCGACGGGTGGAGTCACGAGCAGTACCTGCGTGCCCTCTGCGATGTGGAGGTCAGCCGCCGCGCCGAGCGGCGGCGAGAGCGACTGCTCAAAGAGTCCCGGTTGCCCGATGGCAAGACATTGGCCACGCTGGATCAGGAACGATTTCCCCTGCGTGTCCGCCGGCAACTGGCGGCGCTGCTGGAAGGCCGTTTCGTGGAACAGGCGGACAACGTCCTGGCCTTCGGCCTGCCCGGTCGCGGCAAGACGCACTTGTGTTGCGCCATCGTCCGTGAACTGGTCATCGCCAAGGGCTACCGGGCACTGTTCTGCCCGGCCTTACACCTGGTCCAGCAACTCCTGGTGGCCAAGCGCGATCTGCGCCTGGAGGCGGCGCTGCACAAGCTCGATGGCTACGACATCGTCATCCTCGACGACATCGGGTACATCCAGCAGAGCCGCGAGGAAATGGAAGTGCTCTTCGCCTTCCTGGCCGACCGCTATGAACGCAAAAGCCTCATGATTACCAGCAACCTGGTCTTCAGCGAGTGGGACAAGATCTTCAAGGATCCCATGACCACCGCCGCGGCCGTCGACCGGTTGATTCATCACTCGATCATCCTGGAACTCGACATCGACAGTTACCGGATCGAACACGCGAAAAAAAGAAAACAGAAAGGAGAAAACTGACCCGTGACGCGACGCCTGTGCCTGGCCAGTGCCTACGCCCTTGCCCCTCCGGGGCTTCCTGCCCTACGGGCAGGAACGGGCTCCGTCACTGGCCAGGCACAGGGCAGGGGGAAACGCCTCCCATCCCCCTCCGCACCATCCAGAAACACCCCCCCGCTCATGCGGAAGTGTAATTGTCGTCAGGGCGCCAAAGTAATTGTCGTTGCGCATCGAAGCCTCGCTCTGGCAAATCCTTGCCCTGAGGAGCGGCCTGAATATGGGTTGCCGGATGGATGGACTTGCTGAAGGATTACAGAAGGCATCGGCGGCAATGGGAAAGGCTTTGGCCGTGAAGTCTGACGCTGGAATAGCCGCAGGCGTCGTACTGTGTCTGCAACTG
>CAITUY010000011.1 GCA_903895695.1 uncultured bacterium | reverse complement strand
GGCATGGCGTATGCCGCGCGACACAGGCCGAACTAAAAGGCGTTGATAGCGCCGTCTGAAACTTGGGGGTTGTATGGAAGCTCGGGTCTTGTCACTTGATGACGTTTTGAGGGAGCGCCAGCGGTGGTGCGTTCCGGTGTATCAGCGTCACTACGAGTGGGAGACCGGGGAGAATGGCCAACTCACCCGCCTGTGGAAAGACATCCAGGAAAAGGTGGACGGGATCATCGGCGGTGGCTGTCAAATCGCGTCGAAAGTTGGGTCTGACTCATTTCTGATGCAGTCTGATCGTGTCCTTGCACGGGTTTTCACAGGAGAATCAGTGCGATGGCTCAGCGGGTCACAGACGTTGTTCCGGCAGGTTTCCATGTCGAACGCACGGCGCTCGAGGCCGACCGCGTTGTCATCTGGGTGAGGGCTAAGTCGAACGATTGCGCGTGTCCAGACTGCGGCCAGCGATCGGTGCGCGTGCGTAGCCGCTATTGGCGCCGCCCCGCGGACTTGCCGCTCGGTGGGCGGCGCGTCGAGTTGCGGGTTATGGTTCGGCGCTTTCAGTGTGACGCTGTCCTTTGCCCACGTCGGATCTTTGCAGAGCGGTTTGCGGAGCGCGCCCTGGCGCCGCTCGCGCGGCGAACCGAACGTTTGGACCATATTGTCCATCATCTCGGCCTCGCCCTCGGCGGCCGTCCGGCCGCCGCGTTCGCCGCACGGCTGATGGCGCCGGTTAGCAACGACACGCTGCTGCGCGTCGTCCGGCGACGAGCGCGGCCGCCGGCCGATCCGCTTGCTGTGATCGGCATCGACGACTTTGCCTGGCGGCGGAACCATCGCTACGGCACGATTGTCTGTGATCTTGAGCGCCGACGGCCGGTAGCCCTCCTGGCTGATCGTGAGCAGGCGACGGCAGAGGACTGGCTCCGCGGTCACCCCGACATCGCCGTCGTGGCTCGCGACCGCGGTGGCGGCTACGGCGAGGCCATCGCCAGGGCGCTACCCAACGCCATCCAGGTCGCCGACCGCTGGCACCTCATGCACAACGCCTCCCAGGCGTTCCTTGACGCGGTGCGCAAGTCGATGCGTCAGATCCGTCGGGTGATCGGCGCTGCGACAATCAACCCCGACCTGCTCACTTCGGCCGAACGCCTGCAGTACGAGGGCTACCTGCGGCGCGAAGAGACCAACGTCGCCATCCTCGCGCTGTGGCAGGACGGCGTCTCGATCAAGCAGATCGTCAAGCGGACAGGCCACCATCGACAGACGATCCGGCGGATCGTCCGGGGCGAACGATCTGACGTCTTCAGGCCGCGGCAAAGTTCGTTGGAGGCGCATCTGCCCTGGCTGGATGCCCAATGGGAAGCCGGAGTCCGTAACGCCGCCGCGCTGTGGCGAGAGCTTAGGGCGCAAGGGTTCAGGGGGTCGGCCAGGGTGGTCGCCGAATGGGCGACGCGGCGGCGGCAGGCTGACAGGGCCGACGCTGGCAGCCTGGCGCGCACGCCCTCGGCACGGACCTTGGCGCGGCTCATGACCACGTCCAGGGACAATCTGTCCAAGTCCGAATCCGTCACCATCGCCGCCATCGAGGAAGGCGTGCCGTCTCTCGTGGAAGCCCGCGAAGTCATCGCCGACTTCCACGGCCTGGTCCGCGCCAAAGCCGAGGGGCAGCTACCGGCGTGGATCGACCGCGCCGCCAACAGCCTCGTCGGCTCGTTCGCCAACGGCATCCGTAGGGATATTGTCGCGGTCCACGCCGCGATCTGCTCGCCATGGTCCAACGGTCAGACCGAGGGCCAGGTGACCAGGCTCAAGCTGGTCAAACGGCAGATGTACGGCCGCGCCAAGCTCGACCTTCTCGAGGCGCGGCTAATCGGCGCCGCATGACCCCACGCTGCACCAGAAGTGCGTCAGACCCAACATTGCAGGCGTTCTCACAATCCTCCCGTAGGGTGCCGTCCAGAGGGGCGAGGGCGATCCTATCGGCATCCAGATCACGAGTGCGGGCGGCCGGACGTCCGTCAACGTGGTCGGCCGGTACTTACGGGAAGGGGACTTGAACATCTAGTCGACAGTGCCGGTAGTCAGCCAAAGCTCCATGGCGTAGCGAGGTGACGTATCTGGTCGACTGCCAACTGAGGACGCGGGCGAGCACCGAATTCGCGCGATCTCTTGAGCTCAGCTTCATCGAAAATGGCTCATTGCGGCGCCTGCTCGGCGGCAGCGGCAGGCAGGCAGGAGGAATCGAAAGTGAGTCGCACTTCAGGATGGAAGAGGTTCGGACGGGTTTGGGAAACACAGGCCAGACATGTCTGACGCCCAAACCCTGATATCGATCGTCTCCGCGGGCCTCAGAGATCGG
>CAITUY010000010.1 GCA_903895695.1 uncultured bacterium | reverse complement strand
TGCACGCGGAAGTGGAATTCCGCCACCCGATCGAGGGATCCCGCACGTTCGACAGCGCCGGGAAGATCGACGGGCTTGGCGTGCTGGTGGACGGACGCCTGGCGTTGGTCGAGCACAAGACGACCAGCGACAGCGTGGAGGCCGGGTCTGATTACTGGCTGCGCCTGCGGCTGAATCAACAGGTGATGCAGTACCTGGTGGCGGCCCGGGCGCTCGGGTGGGACGTACACGTGATCCTCTATGACGTGACCAAGAAACCGGCGATCCGTCAGAAGCAGAACGAAACGGCGGCGGCGTTTGGCGATCGTCTGGCGGCCGATACCCAGGAACGGCCGGATTTCTACTACGCGCGGCGCGAAGTGCCGGTGCTGGATCAGGACCTGGAGGAGTTCAAGGTCCAGCGGTTCGAGTTGTCGAAACTGATCCTGGCGTTGCGGCAGGCGGAACGGCGGACGAGCCTGCGCGAGCAGGCGTGGCCGCGCAACGTGAACGGGATGAGTTGTCAGGGGTGCGAGTTCGCGGGGTTCTGTCTGCAGGGCGTGCACGCGGATGCGGAGCATGTGCCGGCGGGGTTCCGGGTGGGGAAGGTGCATGAGGAGCTGAACCAGTGAACAGTGGGAGTGGTGAACAGTGAACGGTAGACGGACGAAACGGACGAAACGGAAAGGGGAGACACGATGACGGAAACGAAGACGGGGTATGTGAGTCGGCCGCCGGCGGCTTCGACAGGCTCACCGCAAGCGCAGCCGGCAGGGCCGGTGCGGCGGAGTGGGCCGCCTACCCTACCGGCGGCGCCGCAGGCGGCGGCGGTGCGGCGGGTGACATTTGGGCCGGTGCATCAGAACACGGGGCACCGGTGCGTGTTGTATGGGCCGGGCGGGATCGGCAAGACGACACTGGCGGCGCAGGCGCCGGGCCCGGTGGCGTTCATTGACCTGGACGATTCGTTGCCGCGGTTGCGGCCGAATCTGGAGGCGGCCGGCCTGATGGCCAACATCCGGAACGTGCCGGTGGAGACCTGGGCGGAACTGATGGGCGTGTTGCAGTCGGACGGCTGGGACGAGATCAAGACGCTGTGCATCGACAGCGGCACGAAGGCGGAGGAACTCGCCGTGGCGCACACCCTGGAGACAGTGCTCGTGGATGGCCGGCGGGTGAACAGCATTGAGGGGTATGGGTTCGGCAAGGGGTACGGGTATGTGTTCGACACGTTCCTGCCGATGCTGGCGGCCCTGGACCGGCACTGCCGGTCCGGCCGCAATGTGGTGCTGATCTGTCATGACTGCACGTCGACCGTTCCCAACCCGGCCGGCGAGGACTGGCTCAGGTATGAGCCGCGGTTGCAGTCGCCGGCCTCGGGCAAGGCGTCGATCCGCCTGCGCGTGCGCGAGTGGGCCGATCACGTGTTGTTCCTTGGCTACGACGTGGATGTGACGAAGGACGGCAAGGGTCGCGGGATCGGCACGCGGACGTTGTATCCGGCCGAATTGCCGCACTGCATGGCGAAGAGCCGGACATGCGGGGAGGCGATGGGGGTCGGGACCGGACAGGATGGGGCGGAGGTGTGGGGAAGCGTCATCCGCTGAGGCGGATGAGTGCACGGACGAAACGGACAAAACGGAAGCCGGCGCGGCGGGGACCCGCCACAGGCGGGCAGGCAGCCGTGCCCAATCGAGGAAAGGAGATGACATGCTTTTGGAGAATGGGACTTATCGGGCGGTGGTGAAGGACATCAGCATCTATTTGCGGGGTGAGAACGAAAGGCTGACGGCCGCGTTCCGGTTGGAGTGCGAGGGCAAGGAATTGGTTCACCGCGAGTGGTTGGAACTGAACGATGGGACGATCAGTGACAAGGCGATCAAGCGCTTGCGGGCGTGTTTCCCGAAGTGGGACGGGAACATCGAAACCCTGGAACAGGGGTTCTGCGTCCAAGACGTGGAGGTGGACGTCACCGTCGAGAATGAACAGGACAAGCAGGACACCACGAAGTGGTGGACACGGACGAAATACATGGATCCGCCCGGCGGCAGTAGCGCCGGGGCCCCGATGCCGGACAAGGAGAGTCGGGCCACGTTGGTGAGCAAGTACGGGGCGCGGTTCAGGGCGTTGGCCGGCGGAACGCCGAGCCAGGGAGTCAGAAGTCAGAAGCCAGAAGTCAGAACGGGCAATGCGGAGGGTCGAGGGCGTGGGGGCGGGGCGGCGGTAGCGCCGAAGGCGGCGCCTGTGAAGTCTGCGCCGAAAGCGCCGGTGACGCCCGGGGCGGTGTCGAGTTTAGAGGAGTGCTGGGATGCGCTGTGCAAGAAGTTCCCGGATGAACTGCGCGAGAAGGTGAGCGAGCGGTGGTTCGAGGTTCTGGAGCGCGTGGCGCCCGGGAAGGATCAGGCGGATTTCGGGCCGGAGGATTGGGGGAAGGTGCTGGCGGAGGTGCAGACGGATTTGCCGTTCTGATGGCGGACGATTTGTGCGTCCCGTGGCGCAAGGCCACGGGGACGCGAAAGCGGGGTGAGGTATGGCGAGGCAGTTACTGGTGGAGTCGATCCGGATCGACGGGCGGACGCAGTGTCGGGAACGGATCAATGAGGAGACGGTGACAGAGTATGCGGAGGCGATGAAGGCACCCTCCGCCAGTGGTTGGCCGCCCATCGTAGTCTTCTTCGACGGGACAGAATACTGGTTGGCGGATGGGTTCCACCGGTTGCTGGCGGCCCAACGTAACGGGAAGAAGAATATCCCGGCCGACGTCAAGCAGGGGACGCGAGAGGACGCGGCCTGGGCGGCGTGCGCGGCGAATCAGGCGCATGGATTGCGGCGGACGAATGCTGACAAGCGCAAGGCCGTGGAAATGGCGCTGAAACTGCACCCGGAAATGAGCGATCAGATGATCGCGAATCACTGCGGCGTGGGGCGCGAATTGGTGTTTGAGGTCCGCCGTCAGGTTGTAGGAATCCTACAACCTGGAACGCGGACCGGAGCGGACGGAAAGCGGTACCCAGTGGCGCCGCCGCGCGCAAAACCGCTTGCCGAGCAGTCCCTGCACCAGAGCGAGCACGGTGCAGGGAAAGCTCTTGGGCCGCCGCCGCGGCCTGAGGAAAAAAGCCACGCCGGAACTGGCGCGGCTACGGGCGGAGGCGAGGCCGGGGATGGTGGGGCGCGGCGTAAATGTCGCGGCATTTGTGACGACATGGGCCGGCGGATTCCGGAGGAGCGGGTGGCCTTGTGGAACCGCCGACAGGAAGTGCAGGACATGCTGACGGCGCTCTCTCGCGTACGCGTGGGGTTGCGCCAGGCGCAGGACGGCCGCGATCTGTTGTTCTCCGATGTCCCCTACTCCTCTGCCCTCGCGCACCTGGATCAGGCGTATGACGCGGTGCAGGTGGCCAAGCCGTATGCGGTCTGCGCGTTCTGCCAGGGACACGGGTGCCGGGTGTGCGGGGAGCGGGGGTTGCTGAGCAAATTCCGATGGGACACGGCGGTACCGAAGGAACACAAAGAGGCGGTGGCCCGGATTATTGAGAGCGAGCGTGAGGGGTGAAGTTACGCCCCTACCAACGGGAGGCGCTCAGCGCCGTGAAACGGGAATGGCAGACCGTAAAATCCACCTTGGTCGTCATGCCGACCGGCACCGGGAAGACGGTGTTGTTTGCGTCACTGATCCGGTCGTGTTTTCCCAAGCGCGCCCTGGTGTTGGCCCACCGCGAGGAACTGATCTTCCAGGCGGCCGACAAGATCCAGAAGGTGACCGGGTTCCGGTGTGAAGTCGAAATGGCCGGATTCCGGGCCGACCTGGGGACGGGGCTCTTCGCAAGCCCGCAAGTCGTGGTCTCGACGATCCAGACGCAATGTTCCGGCGCCGACGGCAGCGGGCGGATGACGCGGTTTGACCCGGCGTTGTTTGGCTTGGTGATCGTGGATGAGGCCCACCACGCCACGGCCGCGAGTTATCGGCGGGTGATTGACTACTACCGGCAGAACGCGGCGGTGCGGGTGCTCGGGGTGACGGCGACGCCGGATCGGGCCGACGAGGCGGCGCTCGGGCAGGTCTATGAAAGCGTCGCCTTCGACTACGAAATCCTGAACGCCATCGACGACGGGTGGCTGGTCCCCGTGCAGCAGCAGCTCGTCGAGGTGTCGGGCTTGGACTTCTCAGAAATCCACACGACGGCGGGCGACTTGAATGGCGCCGAGTTAGCGGCGGTGATGGAAGAAGAGCGCAACCTTCACGAGATCGCCGGCCCGACGATCGAGATCGTGGGTCAGCGGCGGGCGCTCGTGTTCGCTGCAAGCGTGGCACACGCAGAGCGGTTGTGCGGCATTCTGAATCGGCACCGGGAAGGTTGCGCTGGTTGGGTGTGCGGCAAGACGGACAAAGACGAACGGCGCAAGACGCTGGCGGCGTTCTCGAGCGGCAAACTGCAGTACGTCGTGAACGTCGGGGTGCTCACCGAAGGTTTCGACGACCCGGGCGTCGAGGTGGTGGTCATGGGGCGCCCGACGAAGAGTCGGTCGCTGTATGCGCAATGTGTGGGCCGGGCCACGCGGCCGTTGCCTGGATTGGTCGACGGGGTGGAGTCGGCGGAAGAGCGCCGCCTGGCGATCGGCGGGAGCCCGAAACCGGCATGCCTGGTGATTGACTTCGTCGGTAACTCCGGCCGGCACAAGTTGTGTACCTCGGCCGACATCCTGGGCGGCAATGTCGCGGATGAGGCGGTCGAGCGGGCGCTGAAGAAGGCGAAAGCGGCCGGCGCGCCCGTGGACATGGCGAAATCCCTGGTGGAGGAAGAGAAGGCCCTACAGATGGAGCGCGCGCGCGACGCGGCGCGGCGGGCGAATCTGAAGGCGAAGGCTGCCTGGGCGGCCCGCGAGGTGGACGCATTCGACGTGTTCGAGATTTCGCCGGTGAAGTCGCGGGGGTGGAACGCCGGCAAGGCGTTAAGCGGGAAGCAGCGGTCGATCCTGGCGAAAGCCGGGATCGATCCGGATGCGGTGGATTATGCCGGCGGCCGGCAGTTGTTGAACGAGGTGTTCCGGCGATGGGATGAGGGACTGTGTTCGTATAAGCAGGCGCGAATTCTACGGAAGCACGGGTACACCGGGCGCGAGACTCGGGAGGAGGCCGGGAAGATTCTGGACCTTATCTTCGAGAAGAGACGGGAGCGGGAGACGGTGGG
>CAITUY010000009.1 GCA_903895695.1 uncultured bacterium | reverse complement strand
TGGCTCAGATCATTATAACGCACCCTCGTCGCCAGTCGGAAGATTATGTCGCGAACTCCTTGACTTCTTCGCCCCGCCAAGCATGAATGTGGACCAACACCCGGTGTTCGCGACATAAGCATTCTCAGCGCATAATTCTGCCGAACAGAGTGATTCATTGGGTGTTGAACACACAGGTGTGTGAATAGCCAAAGGAGACACACAATGCCAGTAACGATCCAGGAAATCCGGTTCGGGGTGGAGATCGAAACCGTGGGCCGGACCCGGCGCGTAGTCGCTGAAGCCATCCGTACCGTCGTCGGGGGTACCGTTGAACACGTCGGTACTCCCACCTGCTACGATCCCTACCACGTCATTGATGCCCGCGGGTTGGAGTGGAAGGTGGTCGCCGACAGCAGCTTAACCAACGTCCCCGCCGACCAGCGCGCGGAAATCGTCAGTCCGATCCTCTGCTACGACGACATCCCCTTGCTACAGGACGTGGTTCGTGCCGTCCGGCAGGCCGGCGCCCGCTGCGACGAACGATGCGGACTGCATCTGCACTTGAGTCATCCGTCGGTCACGCCGAAGGCGCTGGCGAATCTCGCCAAAACGGTCTACAAGCAGGAAGAGTTGATCTACGCCGCCCTCGGTGTCACGCGGGAACGCATGGAGCGCTACTGCCGCCCGATGAACAAAGCGTTCATCGACCGCGTAACCCGCACCACCCCGACCTCGTTTCAACAACTCAACCGCATGTGGTACGGCACCTATAACCCGACGCCCCAACGTTATGACAACAGCCGATACGTGATTTTGAACTTGAACGCCTACTTCCTGCGCGGGGCGGTGGAGCTAAGAGCGTATGCCGGCAGCTTGCATGCCGGCAAGGTGAAGGCCGCCATCCAGTTCGGCATGGCGCTCTTCGCGAAAGCCTTGAATACCTACGCCGCTTCCGCAAAGAAGCGCACCTACGATCCCACGTCAGCCAAATACGATTTCCGCGTGTTTTTGATCAGCGCGCTTGGCATGAACGGCGACGAATTCAAAACCGCGCGCAAGCACCTGCTGACGCTCATGCCGGGGGACAGCGCCTTTAAATATGGGAGGCCGACCGGCAAAGCTGGCAAGGCGAAGAAAACCGAAGACGCGACCGGGGCTGGAGTCGAGATGCTCCAGCCCTCGTGCTAAGAGAGGAGACCATCATGGAGAAACACCCGATTCCGATTCCTGCCGCCGTATACGACGGCCTGGAAACCGTCCGTCGCTCAGGCCTGACCAATATGCTCGACCGTCCGCGTGTGATCGAAATCGCCGAGTTGTGGGGCTATGACGAGACCGCCGCCTGGCTGCGTGAGAACCGGCGGCTGTATGCCGAGGGCATCTTCGCCGGCTTCGTGACCGACGAGAAACGAAGTGCTCGTAGAGCTAAAGGCGGTGCGTGATGTGTGGGTTGGCAGGCATCGTCATTGGGCGTCGGGAGAAACGACGCGTAAAGGATATCGAGGCACTCACTGACACCTTCACCAGGATGCTGCTGTTGTCGGAGCACCGTGGCCCCCATGCCACCGGCGTCGCCTGGGTGAAGCGCGATGGCAGTATGCAGGTGGCCAAGGAACCGCTGCCCGCCCGCCAGTTTGTGCAGTCGGGCGCCTATCTGGATTGGCTCCTTGGGATAGATCGGCAG
>CAITUY010000008.1 GCA_903895695.1 uncultured bacterium | reverse complement strand
TTTGGGAGCGCGCGCCTTCTCGGTTTGGCGCAAGTCGTTGCCCGCTATCGCGCTGCCGTTGAGGCCCGCAGTCAGGTGCGGTCCTGGCGTCAGTGATGTGAGATTAATTGCTAAACAGAATGGGTTAAAAAAGATTACATTGGGGGGCAATATCAGGTGATGAACCATCGTTTACATATCAAGGCGCCCGAGTGGGTGCCTGAGCCCAAAACAGGGGCCGAACGGATAACCTTTGGCCGGTAATCCCCCGATAGGTAAGCGCTTACATAGCCTGGTATTGAGGGCGGCGGTATGGATACGTTATTGTACAATAACGAGTTGCAACTTGGTCGGTTTGCCGAGTACCTGCTCAAACAACGCCTCGTTCCGGAAAAGAACGCGCCGTACTACGTTTCCTGGGTTCGGAAATTCCTCGCGCGCGGCGTCACCGTGCCAGTGCCGCCACTGGACGAACGCGTGGCAGGGTTCATTCGCGACCTCGAGGCCGCAGGCAGTTACCAGGACTGGCAAATCACCCAGGCCGAACGGGCATTGCGACTCTATTTCGTCAACTTCAAGGGCGATACGGCCTGGTCCGCGCCGACCGTGTCCAAGGTTACGGCGAATCCGGATGGTTCCTTTGGGCGAAATGGCGTCATTGAGGCCCTGCGGACGCGGCTGCGGGTAAAGCACTACGCGTACAGTACCGAGAAGACGTATCTGGACTGGATTCAGGATTACCTCGGCCAAGCGAACGTGGAAACGACGATGATCTACACTCACGTGGTCAAGAACATGCGCGCGCCGGCGGTGAGTCCGCTCGATGCGATGCGGCGCGCGGGGTAGAGGCGCCCCGGTAGGACCATTGCTGCGCCTGGGCAGGTTGCCCCTTCGTGCTCATCCTACCTTTGTGGTGAACGCCTCGCGTGCACGGGCCGGTTTTGGCGCACTTTTATGCAGGTATTAACCTGATGCTACAGAACGAGTTGCGCCAAAGTCCAATCGATTGGACTTTGGCGGCCAGAAGGCCGCCATCTTCATCTGACCGGTTGCTGCGCTCATCGTCGGCAAGCGGAGGAAGCGAGGAGGAAAAGGTTGCGACAAACTTGGAAAAGGATGACCCTGAGAGGGTCAGAGAGCACTGGCCGGAGCATGAACCAAACGAAGAGCGGAGGAACCCGATGCAGATCCCGCACCACGTCCTATCTTGTCGAATTGCCGCCCTCGTCACGGCCTTGCTGGGGATCGCCTGCAGCGTGAGCGCGACTGAGCCGCTGGCCACTTTCACCGCGACCGAGCGGCTTGGCGTCGCCTGGCCGCGCACGCTGGTGACCTACCGGATCGGGGGCGCGGACACCCAGGGCTCGATAGGCCTGAAGGCCCCATTCCGTGCCGACCAGGTCAGGCTCGTGGACGCGGCAGGCGGCGAAGTGCCGTACCAGCTTTCGCAGGTGGTCGCCGCCAAGGATGGCACCATCGTCTCGGCTTGGATCTCATTCTTCGCCACACTTCCCAAGGATGGCAACTACCTCTTCACACTGTTGCCCGGTGCGCCGAAGGCCCCGACCACGGTGCACGCCAGCCGCCACCGGGACGGCATCCTTCTCGAAAACGGGCGCATCGCCATCCGCCTGCCCGACGGCACGCAGACCTTCCGCACGCCGCGTCCGCTGGAGGCGAACGATACCGGCAATGGCCGCGACGCTGCTGTGCCGGGGCCGGTGCGGGGCGTGCGCCTGCTCGACGGCACCTGGACCGGGCCGGCCTATTTCCGCGCCGACGACCCTGCCGGCGCGCCCAAGGTGACCGGCTTCACGAGCGCCATCACGGCCATCGGGCCGCTCTTTGCTGAGGCGCAGGTGCGCTATAACTTCGACAATGGCGGGCACTACACCCTCATTGCCCGCGTGCTGGCGGACGAGGCCGCCGTGCGCCTCGACGAGCAGATGGATCTGCGGACGATCCGCAAGGAGCGCGACTGGCAGGTGGTGTTCCCGCTCACCGATGCCGGCGATCGCTTCAAGCCCGACGTCGCGTGGTGGTCGACCCCGGAGGGCCGGTTCTTCAAGTCCGACGACGCCTTCGAGAAGGCGGCCGAGAAGAGTGGCTTTACATCGTTGCCCGCGACTCGGCGCCACCTGGGCAGCATGACGTTCGCCGCGTCGCGCACGAACCAGACGCTGATGTCGCTGGCGGCGTGGTATCCCTACGCCCCGATCGTCTACTACGCGGCGCTGGCCGAGGGCAAACGCCTGGGCCTGGGCGGCGGCGCGGCGCAGCCCAAGGAGACCATCCCCTTCGTCGGGGTGGTGCCGATGCACGCCGGCAACTGGCGCGGGATCCCCGAATCGTCTAACGGCGACCTGGTCGACTACGCCGGCGGGCACGTGGCAATGGCGTGGCCGCTTAGCGTGTCGCCGCATCCCAACACTCTGCTGCACACCGGCGAGTTCGATCCCGCCTTGCCCTACACGTTCATTCGCCGGCAATGGGCGCTCTTCGCCGGGCCGATGCAGTACCACGACGCGTTGCTCGCCTTCCGCCGCTACGATGGCTACGTGAACCTGGACGACTACAAGGACTGGGTCCTGGACTGGCCCGAGGATCCCGCGACGACCTACCCGCGGCTGTCGACGAGCCGCGCCCGCGTGGAGGAAGTGAAGACCAACCTCGACGCGCACCCGATGGCCGAGGGGCTGAAGCAATTGCTCTATTTCAACGACGACAAGGCCCGCGCCCAGTCGTTCTACACGACCCTGGCGTCCGACAGCTACTGGAGCAGCCCGCGCGGCCATGCCTTGCGGTGCCTGGGGCGTGACGCCGACAACCTGGGCGCCACCGGCTGGGTGGCCGGCTTCCGCCACTCGCAGAAGGCCGGCTGGGCCAACGTGGCCGATGAACTGCTGGCCAGCAAGCAGATCGACGCCGGACAGCGCGCCAGGCTGCGCGCCTGGATTGCGGCCTGCTGCTATGCGCTGGCCGAGCCCGATTTCAACCCGCGCGGCGCGATGGTGCACCTGGGCAACCCCAACATGCCCATGAACCGGTTCTTTGGCCTGACCTTCGCCGCGGCGCTCATTCCGGATCATCCGGAAGCGAAAAGCTGGCTGTCAGTGTCGCAGGCCTACCTGCGCTACATCCTGGCGCGGAACACCGCCCCCGGCGGCGGCTGGAGCGAATCGCTGACCTACTACATGGCGGGGGCCAGCCACACGATGCAGGCCGCGATGGTGCTGGACGGGCAGGGGATGCTGGACGACCGGACGGCGGCGCTGGCGGCCCAGGTCGGCTGCTTCCCGCTCAGCTTGATCGCCCCGCGCGATCCACGTTTCCAGGCGCGCGCCTACCCGGCATGGGGGCATGAGGGCTACTGGATGATCCCCACCCAGTGGCTGCCGGTCTCGGCCTTCATGCGCAAGCGCGACCCCGACCTGGCGAAAGCGATGGTCTGGGCGTGGGATCAACTCGGCCGGCCGCAGGAGGATCACCACGACGCCGGCTTCAGCCCGCGCACGATCATCTATGCCGACTTGCTCAAGGAGATCTACGAGGCGCCCACGAACCGGCTGGCCAGCCGCTGGATCCCCGGCTTCGGCGCCACGATGCGCGCCCACATCGGCGACACGAACGAGACTTTTCTCGCCTACCGGCAGGGGTACATGGTCAGCCACTGCGACGCCAACCAGGGGGATTTCCTGCTCTATTCCAAGGGCGCGCCGCTCACCTCGCTCAGCCTCTTCCAGTACGCGATCTTCAACGAGCCATTCAAGAAACTGTACGAGGAGTTCGGCTGGCACAACCGCGTGCGCTTCGGCAGCCGGGACAACAACGGCGGCTGGCCGGGCGGCGGCCCGATCTCGCAGGTGCACCGCTTCGCATCCGGTGAATCGGCGGACTACCTGCGCGGCCTGGGTGACTACGGTCCGCAGCGCTGGACGCGGCAGCTCCTCTTCCTGAAGGGCAAGGCCGCGGCCGGGCCCAACTACTTCCTGTTGCGCGACAGTTTTGCCGCGCTGGACAACGGCACGCTTGAGCCGAAGTGGTGGTATCTGCGGACCGACGGCCCAACGACGAACGTGACCAGCCGCGATACCGGGTTGACCTACAACAGCCCGTGGGGGCCGAAACTCGACGTGCGCTTCCTGGCCCCGGCAGCCATCACCACCGAGTCCCGCCAGGCAACGCAGTCCGGGCCGCTCTACAACCGCGCCGCCGCGCTCTGGAAGTTGGCCGGCAACACCCTCACGGGAGCTGTCCAGCAGACGATGACCATCACCGCGGCCGGGCCCATCCCCGCCGGGCAGGACATCCTGCTCGCGCTATATCCGCAGAGCGTGGACGAGGCGCCGCCGGAGTACAAGCTGCTGGCGCCCGGGGTCGCGAAGATCGTGACGGGCGAGGGCGTCGACATCGCCTTCCTGGCCGCCGAGCCGATGGAGTATGGCGACGGCGAAATCACCTTTCGCGGCCGCGCCGGCGCGGTGCGTCTCTATCCTGACGAGGTCCACCTAGTGATCGGGGAGGGGCCGGGCGAAGTCAGCTACCAGGGGACCACGCTCAAGAGCGACGTGCCGGCCACCCGGATCATCCCGCGGGCGAAACTGGCCAAGGTGACGCTTGTGGAGCCGGTCCCTGCCCACGGCATTCGCTTCGCGGTGGATCGCCCGGGCGCAACGTCCGCGTCCGTGCAGCAGGGCGTTACGCGCTGGGACTTCGCCGGCGGTCATGGCTGGGAGTTCGACTTCGCCACGGTAACGAACTTCGACCGCGACGGCGTCGCGTTCCGCGGACGCAAGGGCGGTATCGTGGTGGATGAGGCGCAGGGTCAGGTGCAGCTCACGCTGCTCGACGGCGAACGGATCGGCTGCAACGAGATGGCGGCCTGGGGCGGTGAGGGGCCGTACACGGTCACCTTCGACCGCGACCGGATCACCGGGCGGGCTGCCGGCCTGGCGCGCTTCCTCTACCTCACACGGCCGGCCGGGCTGGACCGCCTGCCCACGCTGGTGATCGACGGCCAGACTTATGCCCCGGGCACGTCCACGGATTTCGCCCGCAGGAGCATTGCCACAACGGGCGACCCGTACAATCCCAACGGCCGCGGCGGGCTCCTGATCGTGCCGGTCCTGCCCGGCGAGCACCGCTTCGAGCTGAAAGCACTGGATCAACCGCCGATCTTCCGCAACTGGCAGGCCTGGCCGGAGTCGACGACCGAAACGATCGCCAAGGAACCGCGAAAATGAATGACCCACTGGATCGGTCCACTTCGAAGCTCGGTCTCCACAGCGGGAATACGGCTGGACGCTGGGGGGCGTACCGGCCGTGGGCCGACCACACCAACGCCGTGCAACTGGCCACCTGCCTGGCGCGGGACACCGATCTGCTGGCCACCGAGAACGAGGCGCTCCGCCTGCTCGGCGGTCCCGTGCTGCCGCTCAGCCATGTCCGCACGCATCTGGGATACGACTGGACCGGTAACGCGTATCGGTACACGTGGGACGGGGATGGCCTGGATGTGTACCTGAAGACGACGCTGCCGGGTCCGCTGTTCATCCCGCACGGGACGACATTCCATTTCCGATGGGCCATCGACGATGGCGTCCCGGAAGCGCAGAGCCTGCCGGACGGAAAACCGTTCCGGTGCGCCTGGACCAACGACGCGCCGGGGCAGGTGGTCCTGCTGCGGAACTGGACGGTACCGACGCTGCTCGTCACCTCCGAGCCGATCGTCCGGATGTGCTGGGTGTCGCACGAGCACATGGATTTGGACTTTGCAGGCGACCGGGTGCGCGTACTGCTGGTGCCGTTGCGACACGGCGCGGAGGCCGCCCTGACTGCAGAGGACTGCGCGCTCTGGCGGCACGTCGTGGAGGCGCCGCCCGTGGCGTGTGAAGAGACTTACGAAGTCACCGACTCGCCGCCATCCGTCCGCCTGCGGCAGGAATTCACCTCCGTCGGCGGGGGCCCGAGCACGGTCGCCCCGCTGCCGGCGCTGTGGACATTCTGTGCCGATCACAACAACTTGATCGATTTGCCCGCCGGCCGCCAATTGATTCGCGGCCATCTCGGCCCTTACCGGGTGCTGCCCGGAAGTTGCTGGGAGGCGACGATCCGGATGGATTGGGCGCAGGCGCCCCTCCAGGCGACCCGCCCCGTTTCGCCAACCGGCCTGGCCGGGGTGCCGGCGGACCTGGCGTTCGGCGGCGACGACACTTGGGAACCCGGCACGCCCATGGACCAACTGCTGGCGCTACGGGTGTGGGCGCCGCTCGCCGACATCTGCCCGCCGGAACGGTGGGCGCAACTGGCGCCCCGGCTGCAGGTCCCGCAACCGGAAGCCTTCCGGAACAGCCTGCGAATCCTTGCCGAGCCGCATAAGCAGATGCAATGGGCCAAGGAGGCGCGGCTGTTTTTCGCGGCAGGCGATGTGGCCTACGACTCGGAATGGTACAACGGGCTCGAGCTGTCCGGACTGTGGCGGGCAACGCAATGCGCCGATCGCCGGATCGCCGAGGCCGCCCTACGGCTCGCGCGGGAGTGCCAACCCGAGCGCCGCCTGCTGCTGAACTACTTTGTCGTCTCGCAGGACTGGGAACTTGGCTCCTATTGCACGGACGCCCGCGGCGTGTTGTGGAACCTGGACGGCATCCATAACGGGCTGGAAGGACTGCTGGCGGAAGCGGCGCTCGCGGGCGCGGAGCAGGACAGCCAGACCCGCGAGCTATGCCTCTACCTGGCCGCGCGGACTGCGGTCTCCTTGATGGCCGCCGAGTGGTATGCCGACTACGCCCGCGAGATCCATTTCTTCCGGCCTCATCGTCCGGAGAATCAATTCTCGGCTGACCCGGCCACGCCGACGTTCGGCACGCGCACGATCTTCCTGAATCTGGGCGCCTGCGTCGAATCGCCGCGAACGGCCGATCCTTACATTCTGGCCGGGCAGTTCCCCGAGTTCTGCCGGCTCCAGCGGGGCTATGGCCGGGTCGACCGCTACCGCGAGATGGCCGCCCGCTGGGCGGCTGAGCACCCGGAACGGTATCGGCACTGGAACACGTGGTGCCGTCCGCCGTCCGCCAATGCCCCGGGCCAGGAAGCCGCGCCAGTCAGTCAAGCCGCGGTGTTCTTCGTCCTCGCCCCGGAAGTCTGTTGGCGGTTGTGGACGCTCGGCGAGTCGCCGGACGCGATCGAAGCCCGTTATTCCATGATGCACCTGGCCGAACAGCTTCTCTGTCGCGCTGCCGTGCAGATCCCGGCGTAGCCGGTCGCAGGAACGCGTGACCCTCCCGCCCCCCTGCCAAGCCCATCGGGGGGCACCAAGAAATGCTTCAAAACAAGCCACTTGAGGCAAGCAAACCACCCTGATAGACTGAAAGCTTCCTTGTAATAACACTCATTAAGAAAACCCACCAGGGCGTATCTGAACATCTCGGAGGCCAACGGGGGACTTGGCGGCCACACGCAACGGGTCGAGGACCTCGACGCACGGCGACTGGACGGGGTGCTCCTGCTGGCGCCAGAGTCAGACAAGGACGAATTCGAATGGTTGAGGGTGGAGGGGGTATCGCGCAGAGGCGCTGAGGCGCGGTGAAGAAAGGACACGGCATGAAAACAACGGGATGGAAGATCAGGTTGGCGGCGGCGGTGTTGGCGCTGGGGGCGGCGGGCGCTGCGCAGGCGGCGACCTGGACACTCGGTTCCGGGACCGGCTACTGGACCAACTCGGCGAATTGGTCAACGGCCGCGGTGCCGGGACCAGCCGATGACGTGTTGTTCACAAACGGTACGGCGACAGTCACCCTCACCGCCGATGTCACGATCAACAGCCTGAACATCACCAACACGTTCACAGGCACGCTCACGTTTTCCACCGGCGTGTCGGCGGGCCTGTATGTCGCCAACGACCTGTACGTGAAGACCAACGCGACCCTCCAATGCACCTACAGTTCGACCAACGGCAACGGCACAGGCCGCGTGATTACCGTGGGCGGCAACGCCGTCGTTAACGGCACGATCACCGCGGACTCCCTGGGATTCCCTGACGCGCAAGGGCCCGGGGCCGGCGCGAATAACGCCGGCGGCGCATCGCACGGCGGGCGCGGAAGCCGCAATGTAGCGCCCTACGGTTCGTTGACCCAGCCCACCTCGCTGGGCAGCGGCGGAAATAGCAGTGCCGGTGGTGGCGCGGTCATGCTCGTGGTCTCCAACAGCCTGACGTTGAACGGCTCGATCTCGGCCAGAGCTGCCGCGGGTCACGACGCGGGATCCGGCGGCAGCATCTGGCTGATAGCCAGTAACTTTGCCGGCGTCGGATCGCTAAACGCCGACGGTGGGAACTGGAGTGGCACAGGTTCGGGCGCCGGGGGCCGTATCGCCGTCGCTGTCACCAACTCCACGTTTTCCGGGTCCGTCACGGCGGCTGGCGGAATGAAACCCGCGGATGGCAGTATCGCCAGCCCGGCACGCTGTGGTGGCCGGGCTACTTGCCGTCGTCAGGAGACGTGACGATCACGTTCGGAAGTTACCAGTACTGGTTCCCGGTGGGCAGCACCCAGAACTGGGGCGCCGTCACGGTGGCGAACCTGGAGCAGTCGGGCATGCTGTTCCTGCACAACGGCACCCTCAACATTCGCGATCTCGTCGTCAGCAACGCCCTCCTGCGGTTCGACATCAACGATTCCGGCGTTGCGATAGGCAATGCGATGGCACTGGATGCACTTTCCATCACAGGGAGCATCGCCGTGGCCGCCGCGAGCGCCGCGGCGGTTGACCAGGGCGTCCTGTACCTGCCGTCCGCGGGCGCCTACTTCCTGGCCGGAGATCTCCAGTGTGCCACGAATGCCGTGATCTACCCGCTGGGCAACCAGACCAACGTCAATGCGGCTTCGGGCGGAATCGTCGGGACCCCGCACGGCGCAGGGCTTACCCTGACCTGCGCGAACGCCACGATTGTCGGGACCATCAACGGGGATTCCCAGGGCTTCGCCGATGCGACAGGCCCGGCGGCCGGCAATAACAACTCAGGCGGCGGGTCGTATGGCGGGCGCGGAAGCCGGAATCTCGCACCCTACGGTTCGCTGACCCAGCCCACGGCGCTGGGCAGCGGCGGCTGGAGCAGCCCGGGCGGCGGGGCCGTGAAGATCGCGGCGGCCAACACCCTGACCGTCAACGGCAGCATCACGGCCAGGGCGCTGTTGGGTCATGACGGCGGGGCTGGCGGCAGCATCTGGCTGGTGTGCAGCAACTTCACGGGCAGCGGCAATCTGTACGCCACTGGGGGGAACAACAATGGTACAGGTTCGGGCGGCGGGGGCCGCATCGCTCTCAATTTTACCAATTGCACATTTTCCGGGATCGTCGACGCTGCCGGAGGGTTGAAGACGGATGGCACTGGTAGTCAGCCGGGCACGCTCTGGGCACCGGGTTTTCTCCCCTCGACGGGAGACCTCACGATCGCGGCGGGCGGCTACCAGTACTGGTACCCGGTGGGCAGCACACAGAACTTGGGTACAGTCAGGATCGCAAACCTGGACCAGTCGGGCATGTTCTTCCTGCACAACGGCACGTACACCATCCGCGATCTCCTGGTCAGTAATGCGCTGTTGCGGTTCGACATCGACACGAACGGGAACTCGGTCGGTGCGGCGGATGTGGATGCCGTGTCCATGACCGGCAGCATCATGGTGGCGTCGGCGAGCGCCGGGGCGACTGATGGCGGCTACCTGTACCTGCCCCAGAAGGGTGTCTACACGTTGGCGGGCGACCTGACCTGCCGGTCGAACACAGTGATCTACCCTGTCGGCAATACGGCCATCACCAATCAAGACTCCGGCGGTACGTCAGGCACGAACCATGGCGCTGGTGTGTCGGTAAGCGCAGCCAACGCGTACATCGACGGCACGATCAACGGCGATTATCAGGGTTTCGACACCAAGACCGGTCCCGGTGCAGCCTACTACAACAACTACGGCGCTTCGTATGGTGGCGCGGGCGGCAGGCCGAACTCCAAGGCACCCTACGGATCCGTGTCGCGGCCGACCGCGCTTGGCAGCGGAGGCGACAACACGGGGGGCACGCACGGCGGTGGCGCGGTCAAGCTTCAAGTCACCAACTCGCTCACGCTGAATGGTGCCATCGTCGTCCGTGGAGCCGTCGATCATGATGCGGCCTCCGGCGGCAGCATCTGGCTGAAAACCAAGGCGCTGAGCGGCAGCGGGACCTTGCGCGCGGATGGCGGCGATAGCTCCTCCGCCCCGACCTACGGGGGCGGCGGCGGCGGACGCATCGCGATCGAGTATGCCACGGACGCCTTCTCCGGCGTGCTCTCGGCGAAGGGTGGCGCGGGCGGAAACCCCGCTTCCAGAACAGGCTCCTGGTTCTACTGCCAGTCGCCGACGAACGACCTCGGGGTGAGTATCCGAAGCGACTATGGCGTGAATGCCAACTCCAATGGCGTGAAGGTTACTCGCACGATCAGTACGTGGACGGCCCAAACCCTGGCCTGGACCGATACCTCGACGGAATGGGCCACCGGCAACCCGCTGAGCAATACCGTGACGTACACGGTCGGCCCCTTGCCCGGAAGTACCAACATGGTCGTCTATACCAACTCGACTCTCATGGCGACGCAGACCACGTCGGTTGCCGGTTTGCTCACCATCGGGCCTCTGCCGTTGACGGCCCCGCTGACGGTGAGGGTCGATCTCCCGGCAGTCGACCCGCCGACGGCCACCGTGAGCGGCTCGACCGCGATCGCTCCCGGCGGCTCGGCGACGATTCAGGCGGTCTTGACCGGCATCGGGCCATGGGCACTCACCTGGTCGGATGGTTTCGTGCAGAACAACGTCGCCGCCAGCCCGGCCACGTATTCGGTCAGCCCCGTCACGACGACGGTCTACACCGTTACGGCGGTCTCCATCGGGCCTGTCTTTGGAACGTCGTCCGGCAGCGCCACAGTCACGGTCTACTCCGTGACGGCGAGCAGTGACGCTTCCACGAACGTGGCCGGCAACACGCTGAATCTCTCGGCATCCACGGTGCCCGGCGCGCTGGCCTACAACTGGACCCGGAGCGGCGGCGGATTCTCGGCCAGCGGTCAAAACGTGACCGACACGCCGCCGGTGGGTTCATACACCTACACGGTGACCGTGCCGACGGCCAACGGCACCTGCGTGGGGGCGACGCCGACCGTCGTGGTGCTGCTCGGTACGCCGCCCAAGGTCAGAAACGAGGTGGCAACCGGCGTGGCGACCAACGCCGCGACGTTGAACGGGACCCTGACCAACATCGGCACCTCGGCGAGCGCGGTGGGGGTGTACTGGGGGACGGACACGAACGCCTGGGCCAACACCAACTGGTTCAACGGTGGGGCGGTGAACCCGGCGTGGGCCAATAACACGCCCTTCAGCACCAACATCGTGAGCGGAATCAGTTCGGACAGGACCTACTACTACACCTACATCGCCTCGAACAACTCGGGGACTACAGTGGCGGGTCCGCCGGTGTCCTTCATCAGCGGCGCGTTGACCGTTTGGGCTTCGGACCCGACCGGCCGCACGGCGGCGGGGGACACGGCGGCGTTCACGGTGACGCGTCCGGCCACCTGCACGAATGAGGCGTTGGTGGTGAACTACTCACTGGGCGGCACGGCGGCCTCTCCTGCAGATTACGCCATCGCGCCGGTCAGCGGCGCGGTGATCATCCCGCAAGGCCAGACAACGGGCACGGTCACCGTGACGCCGGTCTACAAGATGGATGTGGCGAAGACGGTCATCCTGACGCTGGCGCCCGGTCCCTACGCCATCGGCACGTCGAACAGCGCTACGTGCGCGCTGGCCGTACCAGGCGGAAAGACGACCACCTGGACGCTCGGCTCCGGGACCGGCTACTGGACCAACTCGGTGAACTGGTCGCTCGGCGTGCCCGACGTGATCGACAGCGCGGTGATCAACAGCGGCAGCGCGACGATCGTGATCGGCGGGGACGTCACGATCAGCAGCCTGAGTGTGACCGGTACTTACACGGGCAAGTTGACCTTCTCCAATCTGGTGGCGGCGGGGTTGACCATCTTCAATGACCTGTATCTGAACGGCAGCGCCACCATCGAATGCACGGCCAGTTCGACGAACGGCAACGGCACGGGCCGCGTGATCACCGTGGGCGGCAACGCGCTGATCAACGGAACCGTCAACGCGGACTCGCTGGGATTCGCCGATGCGTCAGGTCCGGCGGGAACCGCCTCCAACGGCGGCGGGGCGTCGCATGGCGGACGCGGAGGCGGGAACCTTGCGCCCTACGGTTCGCTGACCCAACCCACGGCGCTGGGCAGCGGCGGCAACCTCAGCGCCGGCGGCGGCGCGGTGAAGATTGCGGCGGCCAACACCCTGACCGTCAACGGCACCATCACGGCCAAGGCGACGGCGGGGCACGACGGCGGGGCCGGCGGCAGCATCTGGCTGGTGTCCAGCAATCTCGCCGGTAGCGGCCGTATCGATGCCAGCGGCGGCAACACCACTGCCACGGGCGCGGGTGGCGGCGGACGCATCGCGCTCGCGTTCACAAACGCAAGTTTCTCGGGCGTCGTGTCGGCCGCCGGCGGTATCCGGACGACGGACGGCGCCCTGGCCAGCCAGCCCGGAACGCTCTGGGCGCCGGGTTTCCTTCCCTCGACCGGAAACCTCGCGATCACTGCGGGCAGCTACCAGTACTGGTACCCGGCTGGGAGCACGCAGAGCTTCAGCACGGTCACGATCGCGAATCTGGACCAGTCGGGCATGTTCTTCCTGCACAACGGCAGTTGCTTCATCCGCGATCTGGTGGTGAGCAACGCCCTGCTGCGGTTCGACATCAACGATTCCGGCGTCGCGACAAACAACGCGATGGCGCTGGACGCGCTTTCCATCACGGGGAGCATCACCGTGGCCTCCGCGAGCGCCACGGCGATTGACCAGGGCGTCTTGTATCTCCCGTCGGCGGGCGCCTACTCCCTGGCTGGAGATCTCCGGTGCGCCACCAATACCATCATCTACCCGCTGGGCAACCAGACCAACGTCAATGCGGCATCGGGTGGAACCGTCGGCACCCCGCACGGCGCGGGGCTTACCTTGACCTGCGCGAACGCCACGATTGCCGGAACCATCAACGGCGACTCGCTGGGGTTCTCCGCCGCCTCGGGCCCCGCGGCCGGCGACAGCAACGTCGGCGGCGCGTCGTATGGCGGGCGCGGAAGCCGGAACGTCGCGCCCTACGGGTCGCTGACCCAGCCCACGGCGCTGGGCAGCGGCGGTTACGACATCGCCGGCGGCGCCGGCGGCGGCGCGGTGAAGATTGCGGCGGTCAACACCCTGACCGTCAACGGCACCATCACGGCCAGGTCGTCGGCGGGTCACGACGGCGGGGCTGGCGGCAGCATCTGGCTGGTGTGCGGCAATCTCGCCGGCAGCGGCCGTATCGATGCCAGCGGCGGTAACGGCAACGCCACGGGCGCGGGCGGCGGCGGACGCATCGCGCTCGCGTTCACAAACACGACCTTCTCCGGCGTCGTGTCCGCCGCCGGCGGTATCCGGACGGATACCGGCGCCTATGCCAGCCAGCCCGGGACGTTGTGGGCGCCGGGCTTCCTGCCGTCGTCGGGCGACCTTGCGATTACGACGGGCGGGTACCAGTACTGGTACCCGGTGGGCAGCACACAGAACTTGGGTACAGTCACGATCGCGAACCTGGACCAGTCGGGTATGTTCTTCCTACACAACGGCACGTACACCATCCGCGATCTCCTGGTCAGTAATGCGATGTTGCGGTTCGACATCGACACGAACGGGAACTCGGTTGGCGCGGCGGACGTGGATGCCGTGTCCATGACCGGCAGCATCACAGTCGCGTCGGCGAGCGCCGGGGTGATCGATGGCGGCTACCTGTACCTGCCCCAGAAGGGTGTCTACACGTTGGCGGGCGACCTGACCTGCCGCTCGAACGCGGTGATCTACCCTCTCGGCAATACGGCCATCACCAATCAGGACTCCGGCGGCACGTCCGGCACGAAGCATGGCGCCGGTGTCGCGATCAGCGCGGCCAACGCGTTCGTAGACGGATCCATCAACGGCACGGCGCTGGGATTCCCAGCGTACCAGGGGCCGGCTCCGGGTGCGTACAACGGACCTGGTGCGTCCTATGGGGGGCGCGGAGGGGGTGGCAGCAGTGCTCCCGCCAAGGCACCCTACGGCTCCCTGTCACGGCCGACGGCCCTTGGAAGCGGCGGTGGGACCCAGTCGGGCGGCAGTGCCATCAAGATCGTCACGACAAACTCCATCGTCGTGAACGGGACCATCGAGGTCAACGGACTCGGCGGCTTCGACGGTGCTTCGGGCGGTAGCCTCTGGCTGAAGACCCGGATGCTGAGCGGGAGTGGAAATCTGCTGGCCAAGAACCTGGGCGGTAGCGGGTCGCTTGCGCACCCGGACGGCGGCGGTGGACGCATCGCAATCGAGTGTGTCACGAACACCTCTTCGGTCATCCTCTCGGCCGCCGGCGGCACATGGACGGACCCAGCTCAGCCGCCGCCCGCGACGGGTACATGGTTCAACTGCCAATTGCCGTTGAACGACCTCGGGATGAGCATCCGGAGCGACTACGGCGTCAACGATAACTCCAACGGAGTGAAAGTGACGCGCGCGATTACGCAATGGACGGTGAAGGGTCTCAAGTGGGACGAAAGCTCGATGGAATGGGCCACTGGGAACCTGTTGAGCAACCGCGTGACCTACACGGTTGGCGGGCTCACTCCGGGTTTCAAGTACCGGGTGTACGACAACAGCGTTCTGCTGACGAACCTGCTCGCCGATGCCGCCAGCAACGCGGGGCCGGTCTCCATAGTCCTCACGGGCGGAGTCCACTCCGTGTATGTGGAAAGAGTCTACCCACCCGGGACCTTCTTCACGATCATGTAGAAGCCGTCAGAGCGACAGCAATTCGGCGGGGGCGTGAATGACGTGGTCAGGGCGTCCGCGGCGCAGGCGTTCCTCGTCATGCCAGCCCCAGGTCACGGCAATGGAGCGGGCGCCGGCGGCATGCGCCTCGACCATGTCGCCCAGCGTATCGCCCACGTAGACGGGCTCGAGCGTGGGCCATTGCGCGGCCAGGGCGCGGATTTTGACCTGCTTGCTCCGTTCCCGGTCCGAGCCCACCACATCGCGTACGCCCTGCATGCCGTGCCGGGCTAGATAGTCGCGCACCACCGGGGTCAGGTTGGATGTGACGACATAGACCGGCGCTTGTGCCGCCTGCAGGCGGAAGGTTTCCGGGATGCCGGGGAAGGGCCGGCAGTCGGCCAGCGCCGTCGTCAGCCGCCGCCCCAGGTCGGTGAGGATCGGCGTGATCAGCGCGGCGGGAATACCGAGCTGCTGGAGCCCGGAGATCATATTGTGATCGAAGATTCCCAGGAAGGCGGCGCGATCCTGAATCTGCCCGCAGCCGTGGGCGCGGCAGGCCTCGACGAGATTCGTGTGGAAGATGTCGAGCGAATCGGCCAGCACGCCGTCAAAGTCGTAGATCCACAGCGCAGTATTCAGAATCGGAATCCTTTCACGAGCAACGTCTCATCCTATTCTGCCTCCTGGCTTCTGCATTCTGGCTTCTCTCTTGCCGAACCTCTCACGGCGTGCGGGGCGGCAGGCGCCAGAAATCCTGTTCGGTGAAGCCGACCGTCTGCAGCATGGCCGCCGCGCGTTCGAAATCGGTGACGTAGTGCTGATCATGGCCGTCCGACCCGATGGACAGTCGGACCCCATCGGCCTTCAGCGCGGCGAGATAGTCCAGGTACTGTTGCTTGAAGCGGTCGGGATAGTGCGGGGTCAGCAGCATGGCCGAGAGGTTGATCTCGACGACCTTGTTGTGCGCCCGGGCCGCGGCGGCGAATTCGCTATGCATGGATTTTGGGATGTGCCCGAAATCGTCAAACCAGGGCTCGGCGATGTAACGTCCGTCCGCGCCCTGCCAGTGTCCCATCCACCACCAGGGGTGGGCCACGATGGTGACGAGGGGGTGGCAGGCCAGGAACAGGTTCTGGCGGTGATAGTCCCGGATGATCGCCTCGCGTTCGAAGGGCACATACATCGGCCAGTGGGTGCCGGCCACCACGTATTCGATGCCGAAGCGCGCGATGTCGGCGGCCGTCAGTCCCAAGGCCAGCGCCGCGCCGGCGGGTCCGCCCGAACGGAGCCCATAGACGGGTTTATCGGCCTTGCCCCGGGCGATCTCGTTCAGTTCCCAGGCCGATACGCAGCTTGCCTCGATGCCGAAATGGAAGCGGGGGGACGGCGACAGGGCCAGGTACTCGGCGCGGGAACGCTCGATATCGGGCAGGTTGAAAGGCGTGTGAATATGGTCGGTGACGCCGAGATCGACAATGCCACGGCGCGGCGCCTCGGCCAGCAGGTCGGCCATGGCCAGGCAGGCGTCATCGCATGAGTTTTGCGAATGCAGGTGCCAATCGGATGTGATCATCATGCTCCTGACAGATAAATCCTGACTGTCGTTCACATCGGTGCCATCATCGACGGCAAGGTGACAAAGTCAAGCAACCAGATGGGTACGGGGCAACCCTTGTGGTTCAGTGAAGATTCTTGTTGCGGCATTCGCGATTCTCGAATAGAGTATGACCGTGAACTTGAAGCCGCAGGATGTTCTTGTCCTCCTCAAACTCGTATCTCGTGGTTCAGCGCCGTACGGGGTACTGGCAATTGAGCTTGGCATGAGCCCTTCCGAGGTTCACGCAGCTATCAAGAGGGCAGCGGGGGCCGGCCTTGTGGACATTTCGGACCCAGAAAAGAGGCGGGTCAACTACCGTGGGTTCTACAGTTTTCTTGTCCATGGTGTTCCCCGGTCCTTTGCCGTGAAGCCTGGTCCAATTGTTCGCGGCATGCCGACTGCGCATGCTGCTGCACCGCTCTCAAAGATCATCGCCGGCCTGGACGACTTGCCACCTGTGTGGCCCGACCCCGACGGCAAGACTCGCGGCTACGAGTTGAAGCCCATCTACAAAGCCGCTCCCGGCGCCGCCAAGCGTGACCCAAAACTCTACGAACTGTTGTCGCTTGTCGATGCGTTGCGTGCTGGCAGGGCGAGGGAGCGTCGAGCCGCTGCGGCTGAACTGAGGCGACGCCTATTGCGTGAGGCCGAACCCCTGGTGCCGATCGGTCCGCTGGGGGTAACGGAGAACGAGATTGCTGCCTGGACCGACAGTTACACAGGTGCTGAGGCGATTCTCCCGGATCTAATCCGGCGACTCGTGTTGTTCCTGATTCCTCCTAACGTCCTCGCAGGCGCACGTTTTCCTGCCCACAAGGCAATCAGTGAACCCGGGTATGACGGCGAGTTGAGAACCAACGGGCCATCGATCTTTGCGAACACCGAGGCGTCGGTATGGGAACTGAGCACGCAGCGCGACGCCCGACTGAAGGCAAACAAGGACTTCGCCGGGCGTACCGAGAACCCATTGGGTAGAGACAAGCAGGCTACCACATACGTCGCTGTTACGAGCCGCATTTGGAGGGATCCCGACAAGTCACGTTGGCAACAGGAGAAGCATGACGAGAGTGAATGGGCAGACGTGCGTATATATGATGCCGTGGACATTGCCCACTGGCTCACGCAGGCACCCCCCGTTCAGGCTTGGTTCTGCTCCGCGATCGGCCGTCCAATGGACGATATAGACACTGTCGATGAGTATTTCGATCGCTGGGCAGGGAGGACCGCACCGGACATTGATGAGAAGATCGTCCTGGTCGGGCGCGACAATGAACGCAATAGCATGCGGGAATGGTTGTTCGGTCTCCCGCGGCCATTTATCGTCAGTGCGGACAGCGTTGAGGAAAGCACAGTGTTCTTCTGCGCGTCGATCAGGACCGCTGCCGATCCGGAGAAATCAAACTGGTTGTCGCGGACGATTATTGTCAAGTCCGCTCAAGCGTGGCAGCAGGCATTGAAGACGGCCGCCTCCCGACCCAATCTCCCTCTCGTGATTGTGCCGGCATTCCCCGACTTCGATGGATCCCTTGCAGGGGCTGAACCTCATTACGTCTACGTTCCCCGCGAGAGAGGTCCCACATGCACGGCAGATGAGGCCAACACTGAACTCGGACCCGTTCCGCGGGAACCACTCGCAGCGGCCCTCCGGGAGTTCGTGCCGGACGCGGACGAGGCGAAGAGACTGGCGTATGATTCCGGGGGGAAGCTCTTGGTACTTCAGCGCCTACTCGGTTATGCTCCCCCTTTGCCTGACTGGGCGAAAACGGCCGATACCAATGTGCTGTCGTCCCTGCTGCTGGTTGGGTCTTGGACCCCGGGCAATCAGCACGACTCCAACATACTCGCCGAGGTGGCAGGCTGCGACAAGAAGGATGTCGAGCAACTCACGCTACGGCTGATGTCGGTTCCCGATCCTCCTCTGCGCCGACAGGGCCAGATCGTGAAATGGCGATCCGGCGTTGACGCGTGGCTGCGTCTGGTAGGCGTCCTATCGGCTTCATCCATCGAACGTTTTCGAGACACATGCATTGCGGTTCTGGGGAAGGCTTCCCCAGCGTATGATCTGCCGCCGGCGGAACGAATGTACGCTGGTGTCAGGAATGCCGTGTTGCCAGAGTCAGGTGCGGTCAGGGAAGGTCTGGCCGATGGTCTGGCCTATCTACGCAGGCATGCAGGTGCCATCCCGGCGGCTGTTCGACCAGTGCAAGCAGTCGCTACGGTTGAGAACATTGTCAGGCACGTACTTCACGGGAACTGGAAGGTCTGGGCAACCTTGAGCCAGCAGCTCCCGGTGCTTGCGGAAGCCGCCCCGGCGGAGTTCCTGTCTGCGATCGAAGAAGCAATGCGAGATTCAAATCGATCCTTCCGGGAGTTGTTCGCTCAGGACTCCCGAGAAGCAGGCATCTTCAGTGACTGTGCGCATTCGGGGCTCCTGTGGGCACTTGAGGGGCTGGCATGGCACCCGGACCATTTCCCACGGGTCGTGTGCATCCTCGCCCAGCTCTGTAAACTTGACGAGCGTGGGCAGTACTCAAACCGACCCGACGCGACTTTGCGGAGTCTCTTTCACCCTCTCGTTAGGCAGAGCTCCAGCCCCAACTCTCAGCGGATCAACGTGCTTCGTGAGCTCAATAAACGGAACAAGGACCTTGTTTGGATGCTAGTACGGGGCGTGCTTGAGACATGCGCGCATGGAGGTAGCGTCAGTTGTAACCACCGTCCCCGTTTCTGTGACTGGGTCCTTCCCGAGTCGTTGGAGCAGTATCCTCAGCAGGAAATCGCAGAGTACATTGAGGAAATACGCGACCTTGCGCGTGACCTCATCGCCCGCAACACAGAACGCCTGCTGGACCTTTTCGAGCACGGCGGAGCGCCCATGATGATGAAGGACATCTTTGCGTACATCCGGCTGCACGCGGAAGAGCTTCGCGCAGAAGAGTCAATGCGTCTTACCAGGCTCCAGAATGCGCTCCGTAAGTGGGTGTCCCATCAGTACTTACGATCGCAGGAATCAGAAACCCAGCCTGACGGTGTCGAGAGTGCCCTGGAGTTAATCGGCAAGCTGGACTCAGTGGACAGCGTTGTGCGGCCAATTTGGTTGTTCGCGCAGCAGGTTGTCTTGCCGGACCGAATCGAGTGTGCTGACGACTGGCGCAAGCGGGATCAGATTGTCGAGAACATGCGTGCAGCAGCGCTGACTAACCTGCTGTGCGAGCCAGATGGATTGGGCCGAGTGGTGTTGCTCGCCGATAGGGCGAGCGAACCGCGGCTTGTCGGCACCACGCTTGCGTCATTGCCTGATTCGGAAAGGTACGAAGGATTCATCCTGGCTGGTCCTCTAGTTGGCGAGGGGGGCAGGAAGAGGATGGCGCTCGGATTCATCGGGCAGCGTTCTTTGACTGCCGGCATGAAGTGGCTCATACCCTTCGTTGAGCGTTTGCTTCACGAGATTTCGGAGGATGTTGCGGTTGAGGTTCTTGTGTCTCTTCGCAGCACGCCGGAGATAAGGGATTGGGTCGACGCGCAGGGTGGCAGAATCAGGCAAGAGTACTGGCGGCGGGCCTCGATGGGAGTGCCATCTGTACGCGATGACGAGGACTTCAGACGGATCGTCGATGGCATTCTTGAGGCGCATAGGTGGAGCGAGAGTATTGAACTGGCGCGCTGGGCGCTACACGATAGTCCGCCAAAGGGCAGGCCGGAAGATTATCTCCGCATACTTGCGCACGCAGAGCAGGGGTGTACGAATGACGAACTTGCGGAGGGACGTCGCCATCAGTCGGAATCCTATGTAATACCTAAGATATTCAGGCATCTCGATGAATTCGGAAACGTGAGCAAGCCCGATCTGGCTCGGCTGGAGTCATTCTATATTGAGGTTCTTGAAGATTCCGAGCGCCCGCCCAAGTATATAACGAGAGCCATCGAAGAGAATCCGCAGTTCTTTGCAGAGCTTGTGTCGGCTGTGTTCCGGCCCGCCTCCAAAGACGAAAGGGCACCCGACATTTCGGAGGTCGAACGCAAGGCAAGAGAGCAGCGGGCACATGTGGCCTTTCGGATCTTGCACGCGTGGACGGGATATCCTGGCGAAGGGAGGCCGCGAGATGAGCGTGATGCCGACCTCAAGCGCTGGTGTGATGCGGCTTTGGACCTCGTCAAGGCAGATGATAGAGAGATTGTAGGGCAACACCAAATAGGTGAGATGCTCCGTAGGGTACCGAAAGACGAAAGCGATGGAGTCTGGCCATGTCGCGTCGCACGTGAATACATAGAGGGTGGGTTCGTTGAAATCGCGCGGGGGATGCAAACTGCACGATTCAACTCTCGTGGCGTCGTGACCAAGTCTTTGGGGGAAGGCGGTAAGCAGGAGCGAGAGATTGCCGAGTCGTATCAGGCCGACGCGGACAAGATCAGAGACACTTATCCCCTCACCGCCGCGATGCTTGGGAATATGGCTCAAGGTTATCTGGGGCTGGCCGAGCACGCGGACGGGGATGCCGAGGAGTTCACTGACCCGTGATCGAGCGGCACTGTGAGAGTAGGATCGCATGAAGTCTATCGATCAAAATGACGTTGCCAAAGTTGCGAGGCGACTGACGGAGTTGGGCGAGCGGTTTGTTCTCGTCGGGGGGTGTGCTCTGCCATTCCTTGTAGACGAGGCCTACGAGCCTGCGGTCCGTCCGACTATGGATGTGGACGTTGTTGTGAAAGCGCTCACGCGTTTGGAGTACTCCGCACTCGAAGAACGCCTTCGTAAACTCGGGTTTGAGCATGACATGCGTGTCGGGGCACCCAGGTGTCGGTGGGTACTTGATGGAACCACGGTTGATGTGATGCCGTCTTCCCCTGATGCGGCTGAATTCGGATCCCGTTGGTTCGGGGAGGCCCTGGACAAGGCCGAACGTCACGAGGTAGCGGATGGATTCAGCGTAAGCATCGCCGGTCCAAGTTCCCTCTTGGCAACCAAACTCGATGCATTCTTCAGTCGCGGAAACGGGGACTACTACGGCAGCCGCGATCTCGAGGACATCGTGGTCCTTCTGGAGGGCTGTTCGCGTCTTCCTACCGAGTTGAATGCCTCCTCTGCAGTGCTTCGCGACCATGTGCGCCGCAGCATGCGCAAACTGCTCGACGCACCCGCCTTCATCGAAGCGCTGCCCGCGCTTCTTTCACCGGAGTCACCTGCGGGTGTCCTTGATCATGTGCTGCAGGTAGCCCGGCAGATAGCAGGTCTCTCATAAGAGCCGGTCAGCCGCCGATCGAGCCGCTGGCCAGGAAGCGCCAGCCGCCGCCCATGCCTTTGGCCTCGCGCGGACGATCGTCCAGTTCCGGAATTGCCGTCACTTTGCCCTTCAGCAACTCGTCCACGCGCCGGGCCAATTCGCGGTGGCGCACGCTCTGTTGAGCGAAACGGATTTGGAGCACCTCGAACCCCTGCGGCTTGTTGCGCCGCATCCAGCCGCGCCGCCAGGATTCGGCCAGGACTTCCCAGCGGCCGGCCAGTGCCAGGGCCTCTTTCTTGACAGCGGCCAGGGCCTCGCGATCGCGGGCGTCGTAGGCCTGGATCAGGTGGGCGCGCAGGGCCATCTTGGCCGCCAGCACTTCGGCCAGCAGCCGGGCATGACCGAGATCGCCGGCCCCGGGTGATTCCTTAGTCCCGACCAATCCCTGGGCCAACTCCGCGAAGTGCTGCTGCATCTTTTCCCAAGTGGGGTAAGCGGCCGGGGGCAACCCTTCGTTGGCGAAGATGCCGATGATCGGGTCGTCCCAGAGCAGCGCGGGCGAACAATAGTCGTTGAGATCGCCGGCGCCGCGGACCTTGGCGTAGTCGCTGCAGCAGATCGCCCGGAAGCGGGCGGCCAGGCGGGCCGGTTCAGGTTTCCCGGTCGCGAACGCCCGCTCCGCTGTCCACGTCAGCCCGGCCAGGGCGGAGTCGAAGTCGCAGTAGGCCCCATCGTCGCCCCACATGGTGAAGAACAGCTCCTTCACGCCTTCGCTGCGGCAGGCATCGATACAGGCCCCGGCGTTGGCCTCGGTGGCCTTGTAGTTGTACCAGAGTTGCGACCAGGTCCAGACCCCTGAACCCATGACCGGTTCATGCCCCATGGCGCGGTGCCGGCCGATCCAGTCGCGGTAGAAGGCCGCATCGTTGTGATAGTAATCCCAGTAGACGAGCTGGGCGGCCTTGGGAATGGCGGCTGAGACGTCGGGCGGGATGACGCAGCGCGGGTCGTAGTAGCCGTGCGAGGGGCTGCCCATGGCGAAGTACATGTCCGACCAGATCATCGGCTTCAGGCCGCGGGCCTGGCAGAGCGCGACGACTTTGGCCAGGTGCTCGTTGAAGATGTCGAACTTCCGCGGGGCGCCGTGCCGGTCCAGGTAGGCGCCGCGGCCGAGGTGCCACGCTTCGTCCATGCCGATGTGGATCCGCCGCGTCCGCACCGCGCCGCCGATCGCATCGAGCATGCGGCCGATCAGTTCGTAGGTTTTGGGCTCGCCCACCAACATCGTCGATTCGAAGTCCTTCACGCCCTGGAACTCGCTCCAGCGCAGGATTTGGTCGAGGTGCGCCAGGGTCTGGATGCAGCCGACGAGTTCAATGCCGAGGCTGGCCGCATACGCGTCCAACTCACGCAGTTCGGCCTGGGTGTAGCGCCCGCGTTGGAATCCGAAACGAGGCTCGCCCGGGATTTCATAAGTATCCTCGGTGTAAAGCATCGCCTGGTTGTAGCCCAGCAAGGCGATCCGCCGCAGCCACTGCTGCACGTGATCGACGCGCATCACGGCATTCCGGCTGCAATCCATCATGATCCCGAACGTTGTGAACGGGCAGGATTCCTCGATCGTTGCGCCGTCCGCGACCAGATCCGACAGGGCGCCGCCGACCGCGCGCAGCACGGCCGACGGCGTGCCGCCCGTGATTTGGATTACGGCCCCGGTTCGGTGTGCCGCGCAGCGGGAGGGGTCACCGGCGACGAATTCGAGGCGGATGGTCCCGGCCGACCGGCGCGCGGTTTCGCGAAGCGGATATTCGGCGGCCAGCGCACGCAGGGCGGAGTGCAGGGCAACAGGGGTCTGTGCGGGGTTCCAGGTCAGTTTCATGGTGTGCTTTCTTATTTTGGCGTCCCGCGGCACAAGGCCGCGGGGACGCTGCTACAAGGTCGCGGCGACGCTGTTCAAGGTCACGGGGACGCTACAGAAGTTCGCGGGGGCGCGGCTATACTGCTTCCGGGAACGCGGGCTTGTCCTTGCCGCGCTGGGACTTGGGGATGCCGAAACAGGCAAAGATCCCCCAACCGAGGCCGTCGGCTGTGTCGAAGGCAATGACGATTTCATGCTTCCCCTTGGAGAGCTTCAGATCAACCTTCGATCGACCGGGCGTGGCCGGGTTGAGCCGCCCAGGCACGGCCAACACGGTCTTGCCGTCCACAAACACCCGGGCCCCGCCGTCGTGCCCGAGGTAGAAGGTCCAGACGCCCGCGCGCGGCGCGGCAAAGACGTTGCCGAGATAGACGAGCCCGTCCTTCTCCCCGTAGAGATCGTGCACGCTGATGAAGCCTTCCGGCTGGCCGGCCCGCACGGTCTTCCAGTCGAGCTTTGCGCTGAGTTTGACGCACCCGGCCTTTGTGACGTCGCCCGTCTTGGGCTGCAGTCCGGACACCTTCCACGAGTCCACGCTTGGGGAGAACCACTTGCCGGACAGATCCACCGGCACGATGTCCGGCGCGACCGGACCCATGTTGAACATCTGGTGGGGCGGCGTCTTGAACTTCAGCGCGATCACGCCGACCCCGTTGGTCTTGTCCGGGCATTTTTCGGGCAGGCCCTTGACGACCAGCCGGTCACCGGTCTGGCTGAACGTCAGTTTCTTGCCGTCGGGGTAGAGCCGCGCTGACGCCAGTTTGCCGCTCAGGGCGCCGATGGCCAGTTCGCGGCCCGGCCAGCGCGAGCACCAGTAGTAGTAGGTTTTGTCCTTGCCGGTCCAGTTGCCCATGGCGGACACCAGCGAGGCCACGCGATCGATCTTGCCGTAGACCACGCCTCCGTAGGTCTTCAACCACTTGCCGACCGCGGTGAGCCGCTCGGTGGCCTCCCGGGGAACGGTGCCGTCAGGATACGGGCCGATGTTCAGCAGGAGATTGCCGCCGTTGGCGGTGCAGGTCCGCAACATGTCGATCACTTTGCGGGAAGACAGCCAGTCCTCGGGAGGCGTCTGCTGCCAGCCCCACGACCCGTTGAAGGTCATGCAGGCTTCCCAGGCGCGGTCGCCGGAAGCCGGCTTGATGTGTTCCTCGGGTGTACCGAAATCCTCGGGGATCTGGGCGCGGTCGTTGATCAGGATGTGGGGCTGCAGCTCGCGGGCCATGGCGTTCAGTGTGAAGCTGTCCCAGGCCTGGGGCGAGGTGAGCGGCCACGACACGTCATACCACAGGATGTCGATCTTGCCGTAGTTGCTCATCAACTCGCGAACGCAACCCTGCGTATAGGCCGCGAAACGCCGACGGGCCGCTTCGTCCTTGGCGCAGATGATGCCGTCCGGATGGTGCCAATCCATCAGCGAGTAGTAGAAGCCGACCTTGAGCCCGGCCTCGCGCGCCGCATCGACGTACTCCTGCACCAGGTCGCGGCGGGGTCCGCGCCGGACCGCGTTGTAGTCGGTCATCTGCGTGTCCCAGAGGCAGAACCCCTCGTGGTGCTTGGTGGTCAGCACCATGTATTTCATGCCGGCTTTTTTGGCCAGGGCCGCCCACTCGCGCATGCAGCGCGGCTTCGGGTGCCAGGTGTCGGCGAGTTTCTCGTACTCCTTGACGGGGATGCGCTCGAGATTCATGACCCATTCGTTGCGACCCAACTGGGAGTAGAGTCCCCAGTGGATAAACATGCCGAAGCGGGCGTCGTTCCACCATTGCAGGCGGCGGACGCGGGTCTGTTCGACACTGTCCAGATAGGCTTGTTCAATCGGGGTGGGCACGGGCATGGGCTTGCTCCTATTGGGTTGATGGGTTCCATGAATTACCTGACCGCGCGCGGAGGATCAAGAAGGAACGCTCCGAAAGCCTGTCTGCCTCTTGTGGAGCGGCGCGGCTTCCCGCGCCGGCCTGCCCTGAGAGCCATCGAAGGGCCGGAGCCGGAAGCGGCTCCGCTCCCTGTGGCAGGGGTGCGGATAGGCTCTTAACCGCGTCCATCATGTTTCGGAGATGTGCTGCCTTCGATCAACAGAACGCCGACGCTCCACGGTTTCAGGGGCGGAACGACGACGTGCGCCTCCGTCTTCCGAACGACGTGGACGCTCTTCACCGGCACCGGTCGCTGGCGCTCGGGAAGAAGCCAGGAATACCGCGGCCCGGCCGGCCGGCGTAGACGCAGTTCGATCGCCGGCGTGCGGTCCAGGCTGCAGTTCAGCAGCAGCACGCTACGCAGACGGCCCTGCCGGTCCGTGCGCGGCACGGCCACGACCTGCCCGGGCGTCTCCACCAGGACCGGCAGGCGGCCGCGGCTGACCCAATCGGCCGCCGCCAGAATTTGCGCGCGCCGCGCCGTGGTCACCACCGGATCCCAGAACGTGTTTCCGAAAACCGCCCACCGCCCGCCCGCCGCGGTTTCGGCCACGCCGACGCACATCCCGCCGGCCGTTCCCTCCGCCGACTCGTACCGGCTCAGGGCACGCCCCGCGGCGGTCCGGGCCGTGAGGATGCAGGGCCGGAAACCGCCGAACAGGCCCGTCAAAGTAACAGACCGGCCCGCATAGGGGCCGTTGAGCGGGTCGTCGGTGAACCGTTCGAGCAGGTCCAGATCGGTGGCCGGCTGGGCTTCCACCGGAAGCAAACGGCCGAGGCCCCGGTCCTGCAGGCGGCGCAGCGTCTCGCCATCGGTGACCACGCCGCGCCGCAGCAGGCTCCGCAGCTCCTTTTCGGACAACCCATCGGCTGCCGTGGGATGCAGGAGGACCGCGGCCGCATGCTCCGATCCCCAGCACAACGGCAGCCCGAGTGTTGTTAGTTGCGGAGCACTCTGGAACTGGGCGGAGCCCCAGGCAAACGGGTGTTCTCCGGGTTTGAGCGGGCGTTCGGCCTGTTGCCGGCTGAGCGCGAGCTCCAGCCCGGCCGGGCCCGTGTCCCGGCTGGCTTCGAGGTAGCGGAGCCAGAATGGACGCCACGCGGCGATCTTGGCCAGGACGCGGTCGTGCCAGGCCGCTTCCTCATGGGTGAACATCAGCGGCGTGAACGTCAACCCGTTGCAGCCGTACGCGAGGGCGAGGGTCGATTCGAGCACGGTCCCCTGCGCGCTCTTGCCGGTCACCGCGCCGGGCAGGTTTTCCACTTCGGCCCGGCTGTCGTCGACGCACGCCGGCAGCCGGCTGTTCTGCTGCCCGATAAAGAAGGCTTTGTCGATCATGCCCCGCGGGGCGTGGTCAGTGTAGAAGCCGCCGCCCGGCCGGCTGCCGACCGGCTGGCCACTGACCCGCGCCAACTCGTCGAACACAGGCTTCCAGTCCGGGCCGTTGTAGCCGGCCCAACTGTTGTCACAGTGCTGGAACCCGAGGCGCGCCGCGGGTGCGACGGTCTTCACGGCGCGGGCGATGATCCCCGCCAAACGTCCCAGGCTTTGCCGGCCGAACGCGAGCCAGGCCCGCCGAAGCGTGATGTTGTTGCCGGCGTTGATCGCCTCGACCAGTTCTTCCCGCGGCCAGACCCGGCCAGCGCCGGTCGCGAACTCCGCAAGGCAGCGCGGGCAGAAACACCCGTGGTCAACGGGATGGTGATTCATCATCCGTAGATCGTCGTCAATCCAAACGCTCGCCGGTTTCCAGGCCGCGTAGGCGCGCAGAATCTCCCGCAGGTAATCGTGGAAGGCCGGGTCGCGCGGGCAGTTCGAATATGGCGACACCCGGCCGTCCGGGCCAGCCATGCGCTGCCACGTGATGCCGCGGAAATCCAGGTACTTCAGGTACGATCCGTGGCCGAGCGTGTTGCTGATCTGCATGGACGCGACGAACCCGGCGGCCCGGACTTTCTCCGCCGCTGTCGCCATCTGCGCCGCGAACTGCCGGTGAGCGTCCACCGGCGGGAACCCGTAGTCCGTGGCGAACCACACCTCGTCGCAGGCGCCCCGGCGCCGTTTCAGCAACCGCAGGTACTCGTCCAGCAGGGCGGGATCCTTGTGCTGCTGCCATAGCCGCATCGTCAGGAAGGGATAGTCTTTCATGGTTGCACTTGTTTCGTCAGAACCCAGGTCCACGGTTGGACGCTGGCCGCGATGCGGGCACGCTCGGCATCGCGCTCGGTTAGGATTCGAAGCGTGGAGGCCAGCAGACGTCGGCGTTCGGCGTCCACTTCGGGCGGAAGCCACCACATGGTCTTCACGTCCCACCAGATATGGTTGTAAAGTTCCTCCGCGGCGACGCTCATCGCGTTGACCCGCTCGCCCAGCACCTGCCAGGGACCGGGACTGGCGGCAAGGTCGATGCCGTCCTTCCACTGGGCAGCCGTAAACACACCCACTTTCTGTCCCGCCACCGTCAATGCCCAGTTCCCTTCGGCCAGGCCCTTGACGGTCAGGCCGTAGCGGTTCAGCGCGGCAGCCTCGGGCAGGAGGACGGCGACCCCGCGGGCCTCCGGGTCGAGATACACGGGAAAGCCCCGGTCGGCGCGAACAAAGTGGACGACGTTGGAGGAGGCGGAGAGAGCGGAGATCGCGCACCGGCGCGTATCGAGCACCCGCGCACCGGCGGCGTCCAACACGGCATCCGAGGCGGGACCCTCGCATCCCAACGCCTTGAGAAGGCCGAACGCCATGACCGCATGGATGGCCGGCGACGGTTTTGTGGGGTCAGGAATCAGGGCCAGGTTTGTGTGAGCGGCGCGGCATCGTTCGGTAAACGATTCAATCAGGGCATGCACGTCCGCAACCGGCACGCCTTCGCGCCGGGCCAGTTCCATCGCCCCGTCGGCATAGCGTCGCAGCAGGGCGTTGTAGCCGGCCCCGTCCAGCCCGTTGCGCTGGAAGGAATCGGCGACGCAGCCGGGGGTCATGAGCACCGCCTTGATCTGGTGGCCCTTGAGTTCAGTGGTGATGGCCGACAGGTTGCGCAGGTAGTCGTCGTAGCGGGCCTGGTCGAAGGCGCGGTAGCCGGCGTCCTCCATCCCGAAAGCCACGACGGCCAGGGCGGGAGCGAGGTCGAGCACGTCGCGTTGCAGACGCTTGAACCCGCCCGGCGCGCGATCGCATTCGCCATCGCCGACGAGGCCGGCGTTTCGAAAACTCCGGGTCACACCGGGCTCATGCAGGGCGAAGAAGTTCATCACGTAACGGGTGTAGATCCGCTGCTGCGTGATGCCGTCACCCAGGAAGACTACACACGCGTTGGTGGCCGCAGGCGGGGCGGCCGGACTTGTCGTGGCGGCGAGGAAAAGCAAAAAGGGCAGGAGGGCGAGGTTCTTCATGGATGCCCCTGCTTCGCAGTCGGCGGGTTGCCGGGAGAGTCCGTGCGGGTGAGGGTCCATGACCAGTTCCGAGCCGCTCGCGGCGTCTTCATCCGGGCGGTCTCCCGATCCCGAATCGCTTGATCCACGCGCTCCAGAAGCGCTTGCAGATCGGGCTTCGCCTCGGGAGGCATCCATCCATTCAGCCGCGCACCGAATTGGACCCGGGCGCTTCTGAGCTTTTGCTGATCGGCCGTCATCTGGGCCACGCGTGCGGCTAATGCTTTCCAAGGCCCCGCCTGGGTCGCGAGATTCGTGCCGGCGGCCAGGTCGGCCGCAGCGTACTCCCCGAGATTCGTGCCGCCGACGCTTAGACGCCAGGTACTGCCGGACGACAGGCCCTGCACCGTGAATCGGTACGGGTTCATTTGTTCCTGCAACGGCAGGTACGAGACCACGCACTCCACCTGGGTGGGAAGATAAACCGGGAACGCCTGGTCGGTGCGCGTGAAGGATATGGCCCCGGGTGTGACGTGCAGGTTGGAGACCGTGCATTGGTCCGCCTTGACGGCGCCGGTTGCGACATCGATCGTCAGGGCGGCGGGCGGATTGGTGATCTGCAACCCCTTGAGAATACCGTAGGTCATGAGAGTGTTGCCGAGGGCATTTGGATGGATGCCGTCGGGTGCGAGGGTGAAGGCGGGGTCCGACTTCTTGGCGCGCTCCTGGACGTCGAGCATGGGGGTGAGGACGTCGCAGAATGGCAGGTTCTCACGGACGGCCAATGCCTTGAGGCCGACGGCCATGCGCGCCAGCATGACGTTGCAGGCGCGGGCGTCCTCGACCGTCTTGAACCAGAACTTGGCGCGATCGGGATCCACCGGACTGGAGGTAATGAACGCCACGCGGACTTTGGCGGTTTTGAGCACGCTGACGAGGCCGGTCATACCCGCCATGAAGGTGTCGTAGGTCTTGTCGTCGTAAGGCGCCGCCCGGGCGTCGTTCATGCCGAAACAGATGGTCACGAACGTCGGCTTCTGGTCCAGCACATCGGCCTGGAGGCGTTTCAGGCCGCCTGGGGCGGTATCGCCAGGCACCCCCGCATTGGCCAGATAGGCAATGTCTATTCCCGGACACCGCAGGGTGATGGCGGCGGCCACCAGGGACACATACCCATCCGGCCCGCCGCCCAGCGCCGTGATGCTGTCGCCGAGAAAGACCACGCGGTCACCGCCTTGCAGGGCGGGCTCCGCCTGCAGCGGTTGAGTCAAACCGAGGATCAGGAAGGCCAGAAACTGGAGAAAGGTCTTAGTGTTCGATTTCATTGCATTGCAGATTCTGAATTCCGGCTGCTGACTACTGAGTCGGACGGCTCAACCGAGTAGACGTGTCCGACTTGTGTTTCGTTGAGAACGATGCGCTCCTCATCCACGCCGCCGAACACCATCGCGCCGATGCGGCCGTTGCCGAGCGGGAGCGCCTGGTGAAAACTCGAGGCCGGCCGATCAAACCAGAGCGTGGCCATTAAAGGTGCACCGCCTTGCTTTCGCCGGGGGATAGTTTGAGCGGCGTCACCCGGGCGCCGTAGCGGACCTGGCACGAGGTCCCGGAAAGACTGTGAACGGTCGCGCCGGTTAGTCGGCCGTCCTTCCATGCGATGTCCACCGCGAATCCGCCGCGGGCGCGGAGACCCGTTACGCTGCCGGTCGGCCAGCGGCTGGGGAGCGCAGGCAGGAGGTGGATCTCGCCGGCGTGGCTCTGCAGCAGCATTTCCGCGATGCCGGCGCAGCCACCGAAATTGCCGTCGATCTGAAAGGGCGGGTGATTGTCGAACAGGTTCGGCAACGTGCTCTTGACGAGCAGGAGCCGGACATTCTCGTGCGCCTTTTCGGCATCCTGGAACCGCGCCCACAGGTTGATCATCCAGGCGCGGCTCCAGCCGGTGTGCCCGCCGCCGGCCGCCAGTCGCCCTTCGAGGGACTTTCGCGCCGCCGCCATCAGCTCGGGCGTTCGGTCCGGCGTCAGTTGGTCGCTCGGATGGACGCCGAAGAGGTGCGACATGTGGCGGTGCCCGGGTTCGGGTTCGTCGTAATCGTCGATCCACTCCTGCAGGCGCCCCGTGCGGGCACTGATCTGGAGCGGCGCCAGGCGTTCCAGTGCCCGCTGCAGTTCGCCTTGGATCTCTTTTTCGGCTGGCGGATTTCCCAAGGCGGCCAGAGCCCGCAGGCAATTCGTGAACAGGCTGTGGGCGATCTGCAGGTCCATGGTCGAGGCATAGGTGAACATGGACTGGGTGCCGTCGCTCTTGCGGAACGTGTTCTCGGGCGAGTGGGACGGATTGGTGACCAGACGGCCGGCCCCGGTCACGCCCGCCGGCGCCTCGACGAGGAAGTCCAGCAGGAACTCGGCCGCGCCCTTCATCAGCGGCCAGCCTTCGCGGCGCAGGAACTCAAGGTCGCCTGTGAACGCGTAGTGTTCCCACGGGTGCTGCGCCAGCCAGGCGCCGCCCACGGGCCAGATGCCCCAGACGCCATCCATCGGCGCCGTGCAGGCAAAGATATCCGAGACATGGTGCATTACCCAGCCGCGGGCGCCGTAGTGGCGCCGGGCCGTGTGTTCGCCGGACTTCACGCAGGACGTCATCCACTTGAACAACGGCGTGTGGCACTCGGACAAGTTGGTCACCTCGACCGGCCAGTAGTTCATCTGCAGATTGATGTTGGGGTGATAGTCGCTGTTCCAGGGAGCGACAAACTTGTCGTTCCAGAGGCCCTGCAAGTTGGCGGGCAGCGAGCCGGGCCGGGACGAGGATATCATCAAATATCGCCCGTACTGGAAATAGAGCGCCGCCAGGGCCGGATCGTCCTGGCCGGCGGCGACCGCGGCCAGGCGTTGGTCGGTCGGCAGGTCCGCCGTTGCAGTGCGGCCCAGATCGAGCGTCACCCGCGAGTGCAGGGCCGTGTGTGCGGCGACGTGATTGGCGCGCAACTCGGCGACTGTGCGCCCCGCAACCCGGTCCAGCATGGTGCGACACCAGTGCGCCGGGTCGGCCGAGTGGTCCTCCGGCCCCACGTAATTCGTCGCGCCGGCAACCAGGACGGTCACGGCGTCCGCGCCGGAAATGACGAGGGCGTTGCCGTGCGCCTCGCATCGCCCGCCCTCGATCTGCACGCGGGCCTCGGCCTGGAAGGTCAGCCCGTCGGGTCCCAGCCGCCCGCAGAGGACCAGACGATTCCCGTCGGCTGCGCAACGGGTGACATCCTGCCCGCGGTCGAGGCGTATCCGATACGAAATGGTTCCGGGTTGGTCGGCCGTCAGGCGCGTGACCAGAACCTGGTCCGGTGCGGAGACGAACGTCTCGCGGGAGTGCGTCACGGTCCGCTGCCAGCCGGGGTTCCAGCGGAACGTGACCGTATGGATGCCGGTAGCCAGGTCCAGCGTGCGGCGGTAGCTCGCGTCGTCGGCGCCCCAGTCGGTCGGCAGCAGGTCCAACAGCAAGTCGGCCAACGGTTGGTACGACTGGACGCCGGAGGGGATGCCCATCATCGTGCGGCCGGCCAGGTCGGTGGCTTCCTGGTTCTTGCCGGCAAACAACAGCGCGCGCACCTTGGGCAGGGCCTCAAGCGCCGCCGGGTTGGTTCGGTCGATGTACCGCCCGGCCCAGACGGTTTCTTCGTTCATCTGCAGGACTTCGTGCCAGATGCCGCCGAACACCATCGCGCCCAGTCGGCCATTTCCCAGCGGCAACGCCTCCGTCCATGTCGCCGCCGGTTGCCGATACCATAATTCAGAATGTGTGCTCATGAAGTTAAGCCTTTGCGTTATTGTCATCCAAACAGCTGGAGACAATACACTAAACACCAGGCCCTGACAAAGGAACGTACCCATGCAATCCGGCGGACACATTCCCTTGCTCAAAAAACTTCTCGATACACGGCTGCGCGACCCCGCGATCTGCCGCGGACCAGATGGGACCTACTATCTGACCGGCACGAGCGAGCCGTTCTGGACCTACAACAACGAACAGGGCATCCGCTTGTGGAAATCGAAAGACCTTACGGCGTGGGAGCCCCTAGCAGCCCGTTGAAAAACTACTCTTCGTGAGGGTTTTCAGTTGATTGTCATTTGTGGTTCTGTATAATTGCCGCAACATATTGCGGGGCAAATTGTTATGGCACTCGGAAGACAACGGAACGAACACCAATCGGTGA